>NZ_JBSFKF010000010.1:0-11032 GCF_053598415.1 Kitasatospora sp. NPDC001132
GGCTGCCCCGGTTGGAGGGCGTCGGCGACTGGGAGCGGCTCGGGGAGTACACGATGTTCCTCCAACTGCCCGACAGCGCGCTCAACGAATCCCTCCTGCCGAACCCGCTGCGGCGCCTGCTGGACGACGGCGCCGGCGCCCGGCTGGAGGAGACGCTGCGCTGCTTCCTGGAGAACGCGGGCTCCGTACCCAGGACGGCGGAGGTGCTGGAACTGCACCGCACCTCGCTGTACTACCGGCTGCGCCGGATCCAGGAGATCACGGGCCTGGACCTGGACGACGGCGCGCACCGCCTGGTGCTGCACATGGGGCTGCGGCTGTGGGACCTGCTCCAGTCCACTCCGGAGGCTGCCGTCCGGTAGCCGGCGGCCGGGGTGGGCCGTTGCTACAGAGCGATGAAGCTTCGTCGGGCAATCCCTACGTCGGTCGGTGGTCAACGGTTCCGGTGCGCGGCGAGAATCGTCACCACGAGCTGCCGCTCATCCCCCGGCCGCCGTGCCCCTCTCCGGGCGGCGCGGCGAGCCCCAGCACCCGTACTGAACCCTCGCAACCGGTCGGAGCCTCCCGTGATCCCGTCGGGTCCCTCGCCCATGCCCGAAACCCCCGCGCCCGAAAGCCCCACGTCGGAACGCCGAGTCCAGCAGCTCGTCCAGTCCGCCCTCGGCGGCGGTGACTGCGTCGACGTCCTGTCCCCGCCGCCCGGGGCCGACCCCGAGGACTGCCTCTACGTCCTCCTGCACGTGCGGGGCGCGGCCACCGTGCGGCGCGGGAGTGTCAGCACGGTGCTGGCGCCGGGGGACCTGCTGATCGGCACCGCCGTGCACCCGGTGGGTCTGCTGCAGGACGCGCAGAGTCTGATGGTGCGTTTCCGGATCCCGTGCTTCTACCTGGGCGTGCGGCAGGCCGACGTCCGGCGTGCGGGTGGGCTGGTGGCGCGGGGGAGCGAGGGCGTCGGCTCGCTCGCCTCGCAGCTGCTGCGGACGCTCGTCGTCCAGTCCCGGGCGCACCGGGCCCGGCCGGGCAACCACCTGGCGCGCAGCGTCTGCGACATGGTGGCGGTCCTGGTGGCGGAGCTGCTGGAGCGGGAGGCGCCGGAGCAGCCGGGCGGCGCGGCGGAGCTGCTGGCACGCATCCGGGCCCACATCGAGGAGAACCTCGCGGATCCGGATCTGGCGCCGGAGTCGATCGCCCGCTCGCAGCACATCTCGGTGCGCTATCTGCACAAGCTGTTCCAGCAGGACGGGACGACGGTGGGCCAGTTCGTTCGGCAGCGCCGACTGGACGCCTGCCGCCGGGAGTTGGAGCGGCCGTCCCGGCGGCAGCGCAGCGTCTCCGCGGTGGCGCACCGGTGGGGTTTCGTCAGCCACTCCCACTTCAGCCGGACGTTCCGCGACGCCTACGGGGTCTCGCCGCGTGAGTGGCAGGCCTACGCCACCCAGAACGACAGCCGCACTCCGGCCTCCTGACCCCTGCGCCACGACTCCTCCGCCACCCGCCGAAAGGCCGCCATGCCCTCCATCCGGCCCACCGTCGTGCTCGTCCACGACGGCTGCTCCGACGCGACCACCTGGTTCGGCGTCGTCGCCGAACTCCACCGCCGTGGACTGACGGTCCTGGCCGTCGCGAACCCGTTGCGGGGCCTCGCCCATGACGCCGCCTACCTGGCCGACGTCGTCGCGGGCATCGACGGCCCCGTCGTCCTGGTCGGCCACTCCTACGGGGGCGCCGTGATCACCGAGGCCGGGGCCGCCCCCAAGGTCCTCGCGCTGGTCTACGTGGCCGCCTACCTCCCCGACGTGGGGGAGAGCCACGAAACGCTCGCCGGCCGCTTCGCCCCCGCCCCGCTCATCCCCCGGCTGCGGCGCACCGAGTCCACCACCGGCGGCACCGGCCGTCCGGCGGAGCTCACTGTGCCCGCGGAGTGTTTCCGGCCGCTGGTCGCCGCCGACCTCGACGCGGAGGTGGCGCAGGTGCTGGCCGCGATCCAACGCCCCGTGGCCGAGAGGGCGTTGACCGACGCGCCGACGGTGGCGGCCTGGCGCGAGAAGCCCTCGTGGGCCCTGGTGACGGGCGCCGACCAGGCGCTCGCACCGGACGTCCAGCGCTTCACGGCCGAGCGCGCCGGGGCCACCGTCCTCGAACTGCCCGACGCCTCCCACGCCGTGGCCGTCTCCCGGCCGAGCACGGTCGCGGAGTTCATCCACGAGGCGGCCGGATCGGCCTCCGTGCGGTCGGCGGCGGCCTCCGTGCGGTAGCGGCGGCGTTCCGCGGAGCCGATGCGCGGACGCGCCGGTGCCGACGGGCGGCCGGGCGACGAGGTGCCCGGCCGCCCGCCGGTGAGCGCGTCCTGCCGGTCAGCGCTCGCTGTGGATCTCCGCGACGTAACCGCCGGGGAACCGCACCATCGCGCTGTCCCGGCCGCCCGCGCGGACCGGTCCCGACAGCACCGTGGCGCCGGCGGCCTTCGCCTTGTCCAGGGTGGCGCCGAGGTCCGACACCCCGTAGCCGGTCAGCTCCTTGCCGAACGGGTAGGGCAGGTGGCCGTCGGTCACCGCGACCGTGGTGGTGCCGAAGCCGGAGGTGAGCCGGATGAGCCGGTACGTCGTGCCGGGCAGACCGAGGGCGGCGCCGTCGGCCTTCCGGTCGTCGGAGACGATCCGGCCCTGGGTGAAGGCGAGGTAGCTGTGCAGGAAGTCGCCGACGGCGTCCGGCGACAGGTAGAGCCGGTTCTCCGGCACGCTGGCCAGCGGCGGGTACGACGTCGGGCCGGTGTGCACGTAGAGCTGGGCGCTGATCCCGCCGGGGAACTGGACGACGGCGTCCCGGCCGATCGGGTCGGCGAACGGCGCCACGGTGACGGTCGCGCCGTCGGCGCGGGCGGCCTTGACCGCCTGGTCGAGGTCGGTCACCAGCCAGCCGGTGCGCTCGGTGCCGAAGGGGTACGGGATGGGCGTGGTGTAGTCGAACACCGACAGCGTGCCGACCGGGGAGACGACCAGCTCGGACAGTGTCCGGCTCGGCGCCGGGGTCACCTGGGTGGAGACCGGTCCGATCGTGGTGCCGCCGAAGGTGGACGTCCAGCTGGTCACGAAGGCCTGCTCGGTGCCGGGCTCGACGTAGACGTGGGTGGTGTCGTACTGCGGGCCGACGGCGAACTGGCGGTGCTGCCCGCCCGACGCGCTCGCCGCGGTGCTCTGGGACGCGCTCTGGGGTGCGCCCTGGGCCGCCGAGACGGCGGGGGCCGCCGTGACGGCGGCGAGCGCCGCCACCAGCGGAACGATGCGGCGGGCCGAACGAAGCTTCACGGGAAACCTCCTGTCGTGGAGCGCGCCCGGTGCCCGTTCGAACGGACACCGGGCGCGGGTGCGCGGTGGCCGGTACCGCCGTCACCACTGGGCCTGGGGCGGTGACGGCGGTACCGACGTCTGTGCGGACGGCCGCGTTCGGGTGGGGCGGCCGTCCGGGCTACTTGGCGAGGAAGGCGAGCAGCGCGGCGTTGACTTCCTCGGCGTGGGTCCAGAGCAGGCCGTGCGGGGCGCCCTCGATCTCGACGTAGTCCGCGGCGGGCAGGGCCTTGTGGAAGGGGCGCGCGGTGTTCTCGATCGGCAGGGTGCGGTCGCCGGTGCCGTGCAGGATGAGGGCCGGCACGTCGATGCGGGCGATGTCGGCGCGGAAGTCGGTGTACCAGGTGGTCGGCGCGGCCGAGGCGGCGAAGGCGCCGCCCGAGGTGGCGACGTTCCAGCTGTTGCGGACGGCCTCCTCGCTGATCCGGGTGCCGAGGTTCTCGTCCAGGTTGTAGAAGTCGTTGAAGAAGTCGGTGTAGAAGGCGAAGCGGTCGGCCTTCACCGCGGCGACGACGCCGTCGAAGAACTCCTTCGGGGCGGCGCCGTCCGGGTTGTCGTCGGTCTTCAGCAGGAACGGCTCCAGGGAGGCCAGGAAGGCGACCTTGGCGACGCGGGCCGAGCTGTACTCGGACACGTAGCGGGCGACCTCGCCGGTGCCCATGGAGAAGCCCACCAGGACGGCGTCGCGGACGTCGAGGGTCTCCAGCACGGTGTTCAGGTCCGCGGCGAAGGTGTCGTAGTCGTAGCCGGTGGTCGGGTGCGAGGACCGGCCGAAGCCGCGGCGGTCGTAGGTGATG
This sequence comes from Kitasatospora sp. NPDC001132, assembly GCF_053598415.1. NCBI lineage: Bacteria > Bacillati > Actinomycetota > Actinomycetes > Kitasatosporales > Streptomycetaceae > Kitasatospora > Kitasatospora sp. NPDC001132. The sequence goes on from NZ_JBSFKF010000010.1 coordinate 4,142, forward strand.
ACCCGGTAGCCGGCGTCCAGCAGGGCGGCGCTCTGGCGCTCCCAGGAGTCGCCGTTCAGCGGGAAGCCGTGGATCAGCACGACCGGCTGGCCGGTGCCGTGGTCCTCGTAGTAGATGTCGATGGAGGTGGAGTTCTCCTGGCCAACGGTGATGTAAGGCATGGGGTTTCCCTTTCCTAGCGCAGCGGGGCGGCTGCAACGGGACCCACGCTAGGCGCCACCGGATCCGGCCGGTTGCCTGTGAGAGCACCCCGAGTCGTCCCAGAGCGCCGAGCCGGGGCGCGAGTTGACGGCGGGGGCCCGAACTGCCCTTCGGTGCACGGACCGACCGCAGGCAGTGCGCCGTCGGAACAGGCCGCGGCGGTCGCGTTCCTAGCCTGAGGGGCACAGAAGCACGTGACACGAGGGCCTCGGTGAGGCCTCGGTGAGGACGCATACATGACGACGAACGACATGCCCACCGTCGTGCTGGTGCACGGCGCGTTCGCCGACGCCTCCAGCTTCGCCCGGGTGATCCCGGAGCTGCTGGGCGACGGACTGAAGGTGGTGGCGCCGGCGGTGCCCAACCGCAGCCTGATCGGGGACTCCGCCTACATCGCGTCGGTGGTCCGGCGGATTCCCGGGCCGGTCGTGCTGGTCGGCCACTCCTACGGCGGCGCGGTGATCACCGTGGCGGGTGCCGAGGAGAACGTCAAGGGCCTGGTGTACCTGGCGGGTTACGCGCTGGAGGAGGGCGAGAGCCTGGGCAGGCTGCAGGGCGGCTTCCCCGAGTCCGAGCTCGCCACCGCCCTGGTGTACACCCCCTTCCCGCTGGCGGACGGGGACGAGGGCACCGACGTCTCGGTGGAGGCCGACCGCCTTCCGGAGATCTTCGCGGCCGACGTCGACCCCGCCCTCGGCCGGGTCCTCGCCGTCACCCAACGTCCGCTCGCCGCGACCGCGTTCAGCGAGCCGGCGCCCACCGCCGCGTGGCGCGACAAGCCGTCGTGGGGGATCGTCGCCAGTGCTGACCGGACCCTCAACCCCGAGGTCCAGCGGTTCGGCTACCAGCGCGCCGGGGCGACCACCGTCGAGGTGGACTCCTCGCACCTGGTGATGCTCTCCCACCCCGGGTGCGTCGCCGACGTGATCCGCGAAGCCGTCCGGTCCGTGGCCCACTGACCACCCCCGCAAGCACAGAACCTAGGAGCACCATGATCAACCAGCAGCCGCGCCTCCACCAGCACGGTCCCGAGATCCAGGAGTTCGGCACCGTCACCCAGCTGCCGATCGCGCTCTCCCACGACGCCCGGCAGTACTCGTGCCAGCGGCTCAACCGGGTCCTCGCGGACACCCAGTTCCTGTACGCGCTGTACAAGAAGTACCACTGGGGCATGCGCGGACCGACGGCCTACCAGCTGCACCTGCTGTTCGACAAGCACGCCCAGGAGCAGCTGGAGCTGGTCGACGCGCTCGCCGAGCGGGTGCAGAGCCTCGGCGGCGTCGCCGTGGGCGACCCCCGGCACGCCGCCGAGATCACGGGCGTGCCGCGCCCGCCGGACGGCATCGAGGGCGTGCACTCGATGCTCTCGCGTCTGCTCGACGCCCACGAGACCATCCTCGCCGACGTCCGCGACGCCGCCACCCGCACCGCGGAGCTCGGCGACGACGGCACCCAGGACCTCCTGGTCTCCCAGATCATCCGCACCGGCGAGACCCAGGTCTGGTTCCTCGCCGAGCACCTGGTCGTCGCTCCCGGTACCGGGGAGTGACCGCGGGCCGGGCCTGTTCGTCGGCAGGCCCGGCTCCGCTCAGTGCCGGGCCCGTTCGTCGGTGGGCCCGGCACTTTTCTCGTTTCCGCTCATCGTCCTCGGAGGTACCCGTGCCCGGCCGCCATCCGCTCCCCGGTCACGGCCCCGCCGCGGCCGGGGACTGCGCCACGCCCGTACTGAACGCGCAACTCAACATCGGGGAGGGGAAGGTCATCGACCTGCCGGTGCGTTTCGTGTACCGCGCGCGGGCGCCGTTCTCCGTGGTCATGGAGTTCCCCGGCTCCGACCCGGCGGTCGGGACGTGGGAGTTCTCCCGCGACCTGCTGTGGAAGGGCCTGCACCGGCCGGCCGGGATGGGCGACGTGCGGTTCGCCCCGCCGTGCCGCTGCCACGGCCGCCGGCTGCTGCGGATCACGCTCAGGGGGGACGACGGCACCGCCTCGATCGACGTCCCGGTCGAGCCGGTGCACAGCTGGCTGCGCGAGCGGAGCTTCGCCCTCGTGCCGCGCGGCGACGAGGCCCGACTGATCGACTGGGACGCCGAACTGAGCAGGTTGGCCGGTGGTCGCTGAGCCGCCCCCGGGCGTGGTTCCCACGAACTGCCGACCGGCATGCGCGAATCGGCTGTGCCCGTACCGGAAACCCGGTACGGGCACAGCCGATTCGCGTTCCGTCAGGGGAGCCCCGAGCCCGGGAGCCCGTGCGGGACGCCCGCTACAGGGTCCGGCGCACGCCCGCCTGCTGCTCCAGCCGGTTCAGCTGGCCGGTCAGCCCCGCGTGCATGGCGTCCCGCACGGGGCCGCTGCGCCCGATCCACAGGACCTCCCGGCCCCGCAGCTCCTCCAGCATCAGGGCGTAGGCCGCGTACATCGCGACCGCGGCGAGGAGCATGCCGAGCGCGCCGGCGACGTGCCCCAGCCAGGCCTCGCCCGAGACGCCGTAGAGACCGGCGACGAGGTAGCGCGGAACGGCGATCATCAGGAGCACCCACAGCACCCTCTTCGGCCTCGCCACCGAGGCCATCAGGGCCGCGAAGACGGTGAACACCAGGTTCATCACGCCCAGGACCCGGGCACCGCCGGGGGCGTCCGACGCCGTGACCAGGCCGTTGGCCAGCCAGGCACCGGCGAACCCGCCCATCAGCGTGGCCGCGATGACGTCGCGGGCGCCGAACGCGAGGATGCTGACCAGCAGTTGGAGGACGAACGCGGAGAACAGCGTGAGCGCCACGGCCTGCCGGTACGCGCCGTCGACCAGGCCGAGCTGCAGGCTGCTGGCCACGGTGGAGGAGATGGCCACCGTGAAGAAGCCCAGGGGCATCGGCGAGGCGATGGGCCGCAGGGTGAGCCGTGTCATGGCGTGCAGGTCCGGCTCGCGGCCGGGGCCCGCCGCCCGGTCCGCGCCCGTGGGCGCCCCGTTCCCGGCCTCCGTCGGGCCCGGCTCGCGTACGCGCGTCTCTTCCGTCGTCGGTGTCGTCATCATCTCGCTCCCTGCTCTCGGTACTTCGGGTACTTCGGGTACTTCGCATGTATGCCGACGGGCTCGGGCTCCGGGTGGTCTTCCCACCCGGGCCCGAGCCCGTCCGGTGTCGGCTGCCTGACCGCGGTGCCGACCGGGGTCAGTCGCGGTGCAGGGCGAGCCGGGTCGCCAGTCCGCCGCCCACGCCGGCGACGGCGGCGGCGGGCAGGCACCACAGGGGCCAGTCGGCGAGGCCGAGCGCCCCGTCGACGGACCACTGTCCGGGGCCGGTGGCGGTGAGTGCCGCGGCGGTGGTGATCAGGACGAACGGGAACTCGTACCCGTCGTGCTGGACCCACAGGCCGTGCGGCCACTTGACCGTCAGGGCGACGGTCATCACCCCCATGACGCCCGCGCCCGCCAGCGGGGTGAGCAGACCGGCGGCGAGCATCAGCCCGGCGCCGATCTGGGTGCCGCCGGCGGCCACCGCGGTGAGCTTGCCACCGCGGAAGCCGTCGCCCCGGAACTCGGCGCTACCGCCGTCGAGTCCGCCGCCACCGAGGTGGAAGCTGACCTTCTGGACGCCGTGGCCCGCGATGAGCAGGCCGACGACCAGGCGCAGCAGGAGTAGACCCGTGTTCATGTCGGACTCCGTCGGATCGATGGGGTCCGTCAGCCGGCGGCGTGCGGGTTGATCATGGACTGGGCGTAGACCAGGCCCATGCCGTAGGCGCCGCCGTGCTCCTTGACGAGCTCGGTGACCGCGACGTAGGTCTCGGTGCGGGCCCAGTCGCGCTGGAGCTCCAGGAGGACCTGGATCCAGGTGACGGGGACGGCGCCGGCGGCGGTCATCCGCTGCAGGGCGTGCTCGTGCGCCAGTGGGCTGACACCGCCGGAGGCGTCGGCGACGACGTAGACCTCGTAGCCCTGGTCCAGCGCCGAGAGCGCCGGCAGGACGAGGCAGACCTCGGTCCACAGGCCGGAGAGGATGATCTTCTTGCGGCCGGTGGCCTTGACGGCCTCGACCAGGGCCTCGTCCTCCCAGGCGTTCATCGTGGTGCGGTCGATGACCTCCTGGTCGGGGAAGACGGCCTTCAGCTGCGGCAGGATCGGGCCGGAGAAGGACTCGGCGGCGACGGTCGACAGGACGGTCGGGACGCCGAAGATCTTCGCGGCCTTGGCCAGGCCCTCGGTGGCGTTGATGATGGCGGTGCGGTCGCCGCTGCCGGTGCCGAAGAACATCTGCGGCTGGTGGTCCACGAACAGCATCATCGCGTTGTCCGGGGTGAGCAGGTCCGGGCTCGGGGCGGCGTGGACGTTGGCGAAGTCGACCATGGGTCTTCTCTTTCTCGTGAATGAGGGGAACGACGCGGGAAAGTGACACCACGTCAGGTTCGGCCCGGCTGGATCGGCAGGGCTTCACGTCAACGACACTAGCCCGCGATCGGCGGGATGTTCTGCTCACTCTGCGCCCGGGACTGTCCCGACAACGCACGACCGACCGCACCCGCCCGGCCGGCCCGCGTCAGTGCGCTGCCGGGCAACCGGCCATGCGCTGCGAAGAACCTCGCCCCACCGCCGCCTGCCTACGTTCGCCGGGTGGCCTCGCGCCGAATCACCCACCCAACGAAGGGGCTTCCCTTGTCCACCATGCCTGTCGCCGGCGTCCGCCCCGGCACCCCCGACGAGCCCGCCGACCTGGTCGTGCGCAACGCCAAGGTGTTCACCAACGACCCGCGCCGCCCGCAGGCCACCGCCGTGGCCATCCGGGACGGACGGATCCAGGCCGTCGGCGACGACGCGGACGTCGTCCCGCTGGTCGGCCCCGGCACCCGGGTGGTCGACGCGCTCGGCCGCCGGGCCGTCCCCGGCCTCAACGACGCGCACCTGCACGTCATCCGCGGCGGCCTCAACTACGTGATGGAGCTGCGCTGGGACGGCGTCCCCACGCTGCGCGAGGCCCTGACCATGCTCCGCCGGCAGGCCGAGCGCACCCCGCCCGGCCAGTGGGTGCGGGTGGTCGGCGGCTGGTCGGCCGACCAGTTCGCCGAGCGGCGCCTGCCCACCCTGGCCGAACTGAACGCCGCGGCCCCCGACACCCCCGTCTTCGTGCTGCACCTCTACCAGTCGGCCCTGCTCAACAAGGCCGCCCTGCGCGCCGCCGGCTTCACCCGCGACACCCCCGACCCGGTCGGCGGCCAGATCGTGCGCGGCAACGACGGCGAGCCCACCGGCCTGCTGATCGCCGCCCCCGGCGCCCTGCTGCTCTACTCCACCCTCGCCAAGGCGCCGATGCTGGACGAGTCCGACCGCATCGGCTCCACCCGGCACTTCCTGCGCGAGCTCAACCGCTTCGGCCTCACCTCCGCGATCGACGCGGCCGGCGGCTTCCAGGCCTTCCCCGAGAACTACGGCACCGTCATGGAACTCGCCCGCCGCGGCGAGCTGAGCCTGCGCATCGCCTACCACCTCTTCCCGCAGACCGCCGGGCAGGAGCTCGACGACCTCAAGCGCTGGGTCGACACCGTCCGCCCCGGCGAGGGCGACGAGTGGCTGCGCCTCAACGGCGCGGGGGAGAACCTCACCTGGGCCGCCGCCGACTTCGAGAACTTCACCGAGCCGCGTCCGCAACTGGGCGCCTACGAGACCGAGTTCGAGAAGGCTGTGCGCCTGCTCACGGAGAACGGCTGGGGCTTCCGCCTGCACGCCACCTACGACGAGACCATCCGCCGCGACCTCGCCGTCTTCGAGAAGCTCGCCGCCGAGGGCCTCTTCCCCCAGGGCAACCGCTGGCTCTTCGACCACGCCGAGACCGTCAGCAAGGACAGCCTCGACCGGATCGCCGCCCTCGGCGGCGCCGTGTCCGTCCAGAACCGCCTCTCCTTCCAGGGCGAGGCCTTCGTCAACCGCTACGGCGCCCCCGCCGCCGCCGAGGCGCCGCCGCTGCGCGCCATGCTGGACCGCGGTCTGACCGTCGCGGCGGGCACCGACGCCACCCGGGTCTCCTCCTACAACCCGTGGGTCGCCCTGCACTGGCTGGTCTCCGGCCGGGCCGTCTCCGGCCGACGCCTCGCGGCCGAGCACAACCGGCTCGACCGCGCCCAGGCCCTGGAGCTCTACACCCTCGGCGGCGCCCGCCTCACCGGCGAGGAGGACGTCAAGGGCCGCCTGACGGTCGGCAGTTACGCGGACCTCGCACTGCTCAGCGCCGACTACTTCACGGTGCCCGAGGCCGACATCCCGCACATCGAGGCCGTTCTGACCGTCGTCGGCGGGCGCATCGTCCACGCCGCCCAGGAGCACGAGGGCCTGGCCCCGGAGCTGCCGGAGATCTCGCCGTCCTGGAGCCCGGTCACCGAGTTCGGCGGCTACCACGCCACCCCCGCCCCCAGCCTGGCCGCCGGCGTCCGCCAGGCCGAGGGCGTGCTGGAGGCCGTGGCGGCCTCCGGCGAACAGCACGCCTGGCGCCAGGCGCGCGGCCTCGCCCTGCCCGGGCAGCCGCAGACGCCGATGGACCCCTGCTTCTTCTGACGCACCCGCCGGTCCCGTCACGGGGCACCGCCTGCACCAGGCGGTGCCCCCCCCCCCTACCCCCGTAGCCCCCCCCCCCCCCCCCCCCGGGGGCGGCGGGGGCCCCCCCCCCCCCCCCCCCCCCCGCCGGCCCCCCCAAACAACCCCCCCCC
>NZ_JBSFKF010000010.1:11042-54011 GCF_053598415.1 Kitasatospora sp. NPDC001132
TTACGCCCCCCGCCGCCGCGCCCGCGCCGGGGCCCGGACGCCTCCCGGGGGCCCCCCGCCCGCATCCCCGATTCCCCCACCTCCCCCCCCCGCGAGGAGCCGTCGTGACCACACCCCCGCCGCCGCAGCCGTCCGGACCGCAGATCCACGACCGCCACCCGCTGGCCCTGGCCCTGTTCGGCCTCACCCTGGTCAGCGGACTGATCGACGCCGTCAGCTACCTCGGCCTCGGCCACGTCTTCACCGCGAACATGACCGGCAACGTCGTCGTCATCGCCTTCGCCCTCGCCGGAGCACCCGGCTTCTCCGTCACCGGCTCCCTGACCTCCCTCGCGGCCTTCCTGCTCGGCGCGGGCGTGGCCGGCCGCCTCGCCACCCGGCACGCCGGATCCCACCGCGCCGCGCGGCTGCGCACGGTCTTCGTCCTGGAGGCCGGGCTGTACGGAGCCGCCGCGGCCGTCGCCTTCGTCTGGAGCGCCGACGGGCCCGCGCAGTACCCGGTGATCGCCCTGCTCGCCTTGGCGATGGGCATCCGCAACGGCACCGTCCGCGGCCTCGGCGTACCCGACCTCACCACCACCGTACTGACCCTCACCCTGACCGGCCTGGCCGCCGACTCCCGCCTCGCCGGCGGCACCGCCCCCCGCCAGCGCCGGAAGATCCTCTCCGTCGTCACCATGCTCGCCGGCGCCGCCCCCGGCGCGGTCCTCGTCCTGCACGGCCAGATCGCCTGGGCCCTGGTCGCCAGCGCCGTCCTGGCCGGCCTCACCGTCCTGCTCCACCGGGAGTGACCGCAGCTGCGGGACGGGACGGCCGCGAGGTTCCCGCCGCCCGGCCGGCGACCTCGGGAGCGGTTCCGGCGGGCGGTAGCCTTGGGTCCCCGGCGAGCGGACCGGCCGGGGCGAGGGAGAGGCACCAGTGACGGAGGACAGGCGGTTTCCGGTCCTGGTCGGTCGGCAGCGGCAGACGGAGCTGCTGACCGCGGCACTGGTCCAGGCCGAGGACGGCGCGAGCGGCTCCACCGTCCTGCTGCGCGGCGACGCCGGTGTCGGCAAGAGCACGCTGATCGCCTGGGCCGAGCGGATGGCGCGCGAGCGCGGGTTCACCGTGCTGCGCGCGGTCGGCGCGGAGGCGGAGACGGACCTCGCCTTCGGCGCCCTCCACCAGGCCTTCTGGTCACCGCTCCAGCGTTCCGGCGCGCTGTCCGCACACCAGCGGGAGGCCCTGGAGAGCGCGTTCGGCGTCCGCTCCGGGACCCCGAGCGGCTTCGCCGTCGGCGCCGCCACGCTGGCCCTGCTGCAGGAGGCGGTACGGACCGCCCCCGTGCTGCTGCTCCTGGACGACCTCCACTGGATCGACTCGTCGAGCGGGACCGTCTTCGCCTTCCTGCACCGGCGGTGCGCCGAGCTGCCGGTGGCGATCGTCGGAGCCACCCGCCCGGACAGCGCGGCCGCCCAGATCTGGTCGGCCGAGGCCGTCGACGTCCCGGCCCTGCCCCCGGCGGACGCGGCCCTGCTGCTGGGCACCTGCTACCCCGAACTCGCGCCGCCCGCGCGGGAACGCGTCCTCGCCGAGGCGGCCGGGAACCCGCTCGCGCTGGTGGAACTGCCGCGCCAGCTGGCGGCCGCCCAGCAGCGGGGCGCCGCTCCGCTGCCCGAGCGGCTGCCGCTCGGGCGCAAGCTCGAGCGGATGTTCGCCGAACGGCTGGGCACGGTCACCCCGGAGGTCGGCCGCCTCCTCCTGCTCGGCGCCCTGGCCACCGGCCCGGACTCCGGCAGCGCCGAGTGGCTGCGCGCCCTCGCCGACGAGAACGCGCGGGAGATCCTGGCACGGATCGAGGAGGAGGGCCTGGCCCGGCTCGACCCGGCCGGGCAGCTCGTCTTCCGGCACCCCCTGGTCCGCACCGCCGTCGTCTCCGCCGCCTCCGACACCGCGCGCCGGGAGGCGCACCGCGCCCTGTCCGACGCCCTCGCACCGGAGGACCCCCGGCGGCTGGTCCACGAGGCCGCCGCCGCGCTGCTGCCGGACGAGGACCTGGCCCGCCGCCTCCAGGAGGCCGGCCGCGACCTCGCCGGCCGGGGCGGCGAGGCGGAGGGCGCGCTGCTGCTCGAACGCGCCGCCGCCCTCAGCCCCAGCGGGTGCGACCGCGTCCGTCGGCTCACCTGGGCCGCGGTGATGGCGGCCCGCGGCGGGCAACTGCGCCACACCGTGGCACTGGTCGAGGAACTGAAGAGCGGTACCGTCCCGCAGGACATCGACCCGCTGTTCTCCTACGCGGTGGTCTACGCCGACCAGAGCCACCACGTCGACTTCGAGTCCTCCGCCGCGCTGCTGCCCGCCGCCCTCGACACCCTGACCGCGCCGGGCGCCGACACCTTCGGCGGGCTGGTCGAACAGGTCTACTTCAAGCTCCTCCTCGCGGCCACCTACACGGACGACCCCTGGGCCTGGCGCGCCCTGGAACGGCACCGGGAGAACGTCTCCGAGGTCGGCCGGCTCTGCCTGCGCGCCTGGACCGACCCGGGCCCGGACGCCGCCGCCGCCCTGCTGGCGACGGCCGAAGGCCTGACCGGGGCGCAGGAGGCCGGCGCGGCCTGGCTCCTGCTGTGGACCTCCGCCGCGCTGGACCGGCCCGACGGCGACCTGTGGCAGCGCTTCACCGGCCTGCACGGCTACGCCACCCAGGGCTCGGTCGCCAAGGCCAGGGCCCACCAGGACTACCTGCTCGGACACTGGGACCGCGCCGCCGTCTGCCTGCGCGAGGCCGAGATCGCGGACGAACTCGGCTACCACACCAACGCCCTGATGTTCCGTCAGTACCACGCCCACTTCCTCGCCGGCCGGGGCGACGAGGCCGCCCTGCGGGAGGTCGAGCGGACCATCCGGCCGATCGCCGCCCGCGCCCGGATGCGCTACGTCCTCGACCGGCTGACCCATCTGCGCGGCCTGGCCGCCCTCGCCCACCGCCGCTACGAGGAGGCGTACGGGCACTTCTCCGAACTCACCCCGCCAGGGCGGCTGTCCGGCGGCCGGCCCTGGCACCACACGCTGGTCCTCGACCTGGTGACGGCCGCCGTGCACACCGGACGGCACGAGGAGGCCCGGGCCCACCTCGCGGCCGGAGCCGCGGCGCGCTCCGCCGAGATCTCCGCACACCACGCCTTCCTGTGCGCGGCCGCCACCGCCCTGGCCGCCGACGACGACGAGGCCGACGCCGCCTACGAGGCCGCCTACGCCGTCCCGGGCGCCGAGCAGTGGGTGTTCGACCTCGCCCGGCTGCGGCTCGCCCACGGCGCGTGGCTGCGCCGCCGCCACCGGCCCGGCGTCAGGGAGGCGCTGCGCGCGGCCCACCACGCGTTCCGCCGCCTGCGGGCCACCCCCTGGGTGGCGCAGTGCGAGGAGGAGCTCCGCGCCGCCGGGGACCCGGTGGCCCCGCCGCAGACCGGACCGGCCGCCGCGGCGCCCGGGCTGACCGGCCAGGAACTGCGGATCGCCCGGCTGGCCGCGACCGGGCTGACCAACAAGGAGATCGGCCGGCAGCTCCAGCTGTCGCCCCGCACCGTCGGGGCCCACCTCTACAAGATCTTCCCGAAGCTCGGCATCACCACGCGGGCCGCCCTCGCCCACGCCCTCGACGGGATCTGACCTGCGGCCCCGCCCGCCCGACCGGGCCGGCGGGGCCGCCTCGTGGGACTCCACGAAGGCCGTCCGAACACGTCAGTCAGATGACCTACCGACCCGCCGCGCCGACGGGCCACGCTGGGAGTGCGCGGGGCTCCGGCGGAAGGGCGGTCAGATGGGCGTGCGAGTGACGACGGCGTCGGTCGCGGACGGCGACAAGGCGGCCTTCTGGAGCGGGGCGGTCTCACGGTCGCTGGTGCCGCTGGAGGTGCACCCGCTGACCGGGCGGCCGTTCGAGGGGCTCCTGGAGTCGCACCGCCTCGGGTGCGTGCGGATCTCCACCCTGGAGGCCGATGCGGCCCGGCTCTCCCGCACGGCGGCACTGATCGCCCGGCCCCCGCGGAGCGAGCCCCAGGTCGGGGTCGGCGTGCAGGTGGCCGGCCGGGCCGTCCTGGAGCAGGACGGGCGCTGCGCCGAGGTGCCGCCGGGCGGGCTGGTGCTGTACGACACGGCGCGCCCGTACGAGGTGGACTACCCGGAGCGGTTCCGCATCCACCTGTTCCACCTGCCGCGCCGGCTGCTGGGCGTGCCGGAGAACGACCTGCGGCACGCCTCGGCGACGGCCGTAGGCCCCACGGAGGGGTGCGGGCCGGTGATCCTGCCGTTCCTGGACGTCCTCGCCGCCTGCGCGCACTCCTACCCCGCGCCGGTCGGCGACCGCCTGGCCGGCAGCGTCGCCGACCTGGTCACCGCACTCGTCGCCCGGCTGGCGCCGCCCCGGGCCGCCGACGAGCCGGGTGCCGCGACCGCGCACCTGCTCCGGCGGGTGCGGGAGTACATCGACCGCCACCTGGGCGACCCGCAGCTGTCCCCGGAGAGGATCGCCCGTGCCCACCACCTGTCCGTGCGCCACCTGCACCGGCTCTTCGAGGGCGAGGGCGTGACGGTGAGCCGCCTCGTGCAGCAGCTGCGCCTGGAGGCCGGCGCCCGGGAGCTGGCCCGGCGCGGCCGCATCGCGCCCACGGTCTCGGCCGTCGCCCGGCGGTGGGGTTTCGTCAACGTGGCGCACTTCAGCCACAGCTTCCGCGCCGTGTACGGCGTCTCGCCGCGCGAGTGGCGCGCGCGTCCGTACGGCGCGGACACCGGCGACGTGCGCCCGCATGAGGCACGCCCGCAGGGCGCCACCATTTTTCTCCCACCCGCCGCCCCGACGACGTTGCACCCGAGCGGCACCGTCGCATCCCGTCACGACCGAATTGCGTCACCGCCTTGACTGGTGACGTGCCAAGTTGCCACCATTGCATCACCGGCCGAGCCGGTGATGCTTCTGGGGTTCGGGTGCATCGCCGGACAAGGTCGGACGCCGATCCGATCCAGATGGGGAGCACCAGTCATGGCAGTCAGCTACACCGCCGTCGTCGACGTCGACGGTGAGGGCCGCAACGGCGGCCGGGTCCGTTCCTCCGACGGTCTGCTGGAGACCGGTCTCGCCATCCCGAAGGAGTTCGGCGGCGCCGGCACCGCGACCAACCCGGAGCAGCTCCTCGCGGCCGGCTGGGCGGCGTGTTTCCTCGGGGCCGTCCGCCGGGCGGCCGGCGACCGCAAGGTCCGGCTCACCAGCACCAGCATCACCGCCGAGATCACGCTGAACCACGGCGACGACGACGCCTTCTCGCTCTCCGCGGTCCTCCGCCCCGTACTCGGCGGCGTGGACCAGGCCACCGCCGAGGAGCTGGCGCAGGCCGCCCACCGGATCTGCCCGTACTCCAAGGCCACCCGCGGCAACATCCCGGTCGTCATCCACGCCGGCGTCGTTGCCTGACCCACCCCTGAACGCGGGCCCCGTGCCTGTTTCCCCCGTCCGGCACGGGGCCCGCTCACACCCGCACACTCACACGTACGCACACCGTCGACCGGAGGGCGAAGGGCGATGGCTTCCTCGACGCACACATGTCTCCGGGTGGCCGGACGTATCCGTCACGCCCTTGACCGGTGTTCCGGCGCCTCCGGCGGGCAGCGACCCCGGGGGAGCGGCCGTGGCCGGACGCCGCGCAGCTGCGGAGCTGGGCGGAGACCGTCGAGCTGCTGGGGTACGGCCCCGGGGCCTCGTTCTTCGTGGGAGTCCGGGGGCCGGCCGGTCAGGCGGCCAGGCCCGCGCGCACCAGGGTGTACATCACGGAACGCTGCTGCTTGTGGCGCCGGACGCGCCCCCTGGCGACGAGGGACTCCAAGGTGTTCCGTACGACCGGGGGCGTCGGATTGCGCTTCGGGTACGTCGCCATCAGCTCGTCGCGCAGGTCCTTCGCCAGGCACGGTTCCTCGTGCCGGCCCAGCAGTTCCGCCAGCAGGTCGCCGAGCAGAGGCCGGTGCGAAGTTCCCTTCGCACCGGCTTTCGCCGTGCGGGCGGCCGGGGCGGCCGGGGCAGCCGGGGCGGCCGGGGCGGTGGGGACGGCGGCGGGCTTCCACTGGCGTCCGCCCGGAAGGAAGCGCCCCCGGTCGGAGCGCCCCTCGTGGCGCTCGGCCACAAGGTTCCCGGGGCTACCGGGCGCCGGCCGCGGACGGCGTCTTCTCGGACGGCGACTTCTTCCGTGCGCGGTAGGCGGCGGCCTTGATCTTGTTGCCGCAGGACTCCATGCCGCACCACTGGCGGCGCATGCCCCGGGAGCGGTCGATGTAGATCCGGGTGCACTCCGGGTTGCCGCACTCCTTCATCAGCGGGACGTCCGGACCGCTGAGGAGTTCGACCGCCTGCCGCGCGACGGTCGCCAGCGCCTGCTCGGGGGTCGCCTCGTTGTGCCGCCCGGTCATGGTGAGCTGCGGCGTCACGGGCGTCTTGCGCGCGGCGGCGTTGAGCACGGCGAGCGCCTCGCGGTCGAACGGCTCGTCGAGCCGTCGGTTGGTGACGAGCCGGTAGATCGCCTCGCGGACGGTCGTCGCCTCGCGGACGTCGTGCTCGTCACCGGGCGTGATGGTGTCCACGAGCCCGGAGTCCAGGTACCAGGCGTTCAGGCGCTCCGGCGTCACGAACATCTCGAACCGGACCGTGCGCCGGGCACGGAGCGTAGCGGCGAAGTCCAGGGCGGGGTGCCCGCAGACGAAGACGTGGTCAAGGTTCACATCACCATGCTGACAGGTGACTGCGCGGCGGTGCAATAACGCGGGGCGCCGACCGGGTCGAGCCGCAGCTCGCGCCCCTGCCAGCGCCGGCGCAGCCAGCGGTCGTGACTCGCGAGGACGATCGCTCCGGGACCGGTGCCGAGTGCTTCCTCCAGTTCGTCGCACAGGCGCGGGGAGAGGTGGTTGGTGGGTTCGTCGAGCAGCAGCAGCCGGGGTGGGTCGGCGACCAGGAGCGCCAGCGCGAGGCGTCGGCGCTGCCCGACGGAGATCCGGCCGACGGGCTTGTCCAGGTCCGCGGGGTGCAGCAGACCGAGGGACACCAGCGGCACCCGCTCGGCCCGGGCCGAGCCCAGCGCCAGCAGGTAGGTGTCGCGGACGGTGCGGTCGGGCCGGTCGAACACGGTGTCCTGGGTGAGCAGGCCGACCGTCAGCCCGGGCCGCCGGTGCACCGTGCCCCGGGCGGTGAGGTGTCCGGCGAGCACGGCGAGCAGCGTGGACTTGCCTGTCCCGTTGCCGCCGGTGACCAGCAGCCGGTCGTCGGCCGCCACCTCCAGACCGTCCAGCGCGAGCCGCCCCGGCACCCGGACGTCCCGGAGCGACACCAGTGGCCGACGGTCCTCGCCGGCGCCCGCGGCCGGCAGCCCGGTGTCCGAGGCCAGGCCGTCGCCGGTGTCCGCGGCCGGCAGCCCGGCGTCCGCGGCCGGCGCCCCGACGGCGAACCGGACCTGCGCGCGCTCGAGCTCCTCCAGCCGCCGGGTGGCGTTGCGTACCCGGCGGGAGACCTGGTTCTGCACCCGGCCCGCCCGGTGGCCGTAGCCCATCTTCTCGTGGTCGCGCGGCCCCCGGTCCGGGGCGACCAGGTGCGCCGTCACACCGGCCGATCGGCGCAGCTGCGCCAGCTCCAGCTGCTCCTCGGCGTACCGCCGCTCCCAGCGCGCCCGCTCGGCGCGCCGCTCGCCCAGGTAGGCGCTGTAGTTGCCGCCGTAGCGGACCGGCCCGTCCACCGCTGGGTCCAGGTCGACCAGGTCGGTGCAGACGGCGTCCAGGAACGCCCGGTCGTGGGAGGCGAGGACCACGGTGCCGGGCAGGGCGCGGAGCTGCTCCTCCAGGAAGGCGGCGCCGCCGTCGTCCAGGTGGTTGGTCGGCTCGTCCAGCAGCAGCGCCGACGGCCGGCGGACGAGCAGCGCGGCGAGCGCCAGCCGACCGCGCTGCCCGCCGGACAGCGAGCCGAGCGTGCGGTCGTGCCCGAGCGCGCCGAGGCCCAGCCCGTCGAGGACCAGGGCCGCGCGGCGGTCGGCGTCCCAGGACTCCCGGTTCTGCGCCAGCTCCAGCCGCCTGCCGTAGGCGTCCAGGAGGTCCGCGTGGCCGGGGTCGGACTCCGGGACCCGGGCGATCTCCGCGCCGAGCCGGTCCAGCTCCGCGAGGTCCTCGCGGGCCTCGCGCAGCGCTTCGTCCAGCACGGCGGCGACCGTCGCCCCGGGCTCGTGGGGCAGCTCCTGGTGGAGGAAGCCGAGGTCCTCGGGGCGGGAGACGCTTCCCGCGTCGGGTCGGTCCACGCCGGCGAGCACCCGCAGCAGGGTGGACTTGCCGGCGCCGTTCTCCCCGATCAGGCCGATCCGGTGGCCGGGGGCAGCGGTCAGGCCGACGCCGTCGAGGACGCGCCGACCGCCGAGGTTGCGGACGACGTCGTGGGCGAGCAGGGCGTGCTGGAGCACGGGGAAACCTTCCGACGTGGGGGTGGGGGCCGCCGGACACGGGGGCTCGACGGCCCTGGGCGCGGGCCGTGTCACACGTCGGCGGCTCACACCGCGGGCGCCCCGGTCTCCTTCAGCGTGCCGTCGGCCAGCCGGAGCCAGCGGTTCACCCCGATCTCGGCGAGGAACCGCTCGTCGTGACTGACCACCAGGAAGGCGCCCTGGTAGGAGTTCAGGGCGCTCTCCAGCTGGCCGGCGCTGATCAGGTCGAGGTTGTTGGTCGGCTCGTCGAGTAGCAGCAGGTGCGGGGCGGGCTCCGCGCACAGCACGCAGGCCAGGGTGGCGCGCAGCCGCTCACCGCCGGAGAGCACCCCGACCGGCAGGTGCGCCCGGCCGCCGCGGAACAGGAAGCGGGCGAGCAGGTTCATCCGCTCCGTCTCGGGCCGCTCGGGGGCGAAGGCGGCGAAGTTCTCCGCCACGGTGCGGTCGAGGTCCAGCAGGTCCAGGCGCTGCGAGAGGTAGGCGATCCGCCCGCCGTTGCGCGTGATCTCCCCGCCGTCCGGGACGAGTTCGCCGGTGACCAGCTTGAGCAGGGTGCTCTTGCCCGCGCCGTTGGGCCCGGTCAGCGCGATCCGCTCGGGGCCGCGGACGCTGAGGTCGACGCCGCCGTCGGCGAACACCGGCCGACCGGCGTGGCGGACCTGCAGGCCCTCGCCGAGGAAGAGGTTGCGTCCGGCGGGCACCTGGGTGTCGGGCAGGTCCAGGGAGAGGCGCTGCTCCTCGCGCAGGGCGCGCCCGGCCTCGTCGAGCCGGGCCCTGGCCTCATTGACCCGGGCCGCGTGCATCTGGCCGGCCCGGCCCGCGGACTCCTGGGCGCCGCGCTTCATGTTCCCGGCGAAGATCCGGGGCAGGCCGGCGTTCTTGAGGTTGCGGGCGGCGTTGCTCTGGCGCCGCTCGGCGCGTTCGCGGGCCTGCTGCATCTCCCGCTTCTCCCGCTTCAGCTCCTGCTCGGCGTTGCGGACGTTCTTCTCGGCGACCTCCTGCTCGGCCTGCACGGCCTCCTCGTAGGCGGTGAAGTTCCCGCCGTAGAAGCGTAGTCCGCCGTTGCCGAGTTCGGCGATGTGCTGCATCCGGTCGAGCAGCGCGCGGTCGTGGCTGACCAGCAGCAGGCAGCCGTTGAAGTCCTCGAGCGCGTCGTGGAGCTTGTGTCGGGCCTCGGCGTCGAGGTTGTTGGTCGGCTCGTCGAGCAGCAGGACGTCGGGGCGCTTGAGAAGCTGGGCGGCGAGGCCGAGGGAGACGATCTGGCCGCCGCTGAGCGTGCTCAGGCTGCGGTCCAGGGCGAGGCCGGTCAGGCCGAGGCGGTCGAGCTGGGCGCGGGTGCGCTCCTCGATGTCCCAGTCGTCGCCGATGGTGGTGAAGTGCCGCTCGTCGACGTCCCCGGACTCGACGGCGTCGATGGCGCGGATGATCCCGGCGATGTCGAGCACCTCGGCGACGGTGAGGTGGGAGGTCAGGGGGAGGCTCTGGCGGAGGTAGCCGAGCCTTCCGGTGACCGTCACCGAGCCGGTGGCGGGCTTGAGTTCACCGGCGATCAGCTTGAGCAGGGTGCTCTTGCCGGCGCCGTTGGGGGCGACCAGGCCGGTCCGCCCGGCGGGCACGGTGAAGGACAGGTCGTGGAAGACCCGGGTGTCGTCGGGCCAGGCGAAGGAGAGGTTGGAGCAGACGACGGCAGCGTCGGACACGGAGATGACCTCGAAGGGAATGAGGGCAGGAAGGTAGACCTCTGCCCTGGGCAGACGTGCGGAAAGTGGGTACGACGAAACGGACCACCCGGCGACGGCGCTCCTGAAGCACCGGCCGATGGCCGTCAGATCCGGATCTCACCCGGAGATGTCGTCGTCACCCGCCACGTCTGCCACTCCTCGATCACGAACTACTAGGTCCCGGCCACTGTAGCAGGCGTTCCGGAGGCGGCAACTTCCTTTTTCGGTGCCCTCGTTCGCCCCGGCCCGAGCCTTCCGTCGCCTCGTTGACAGGCCGGGCGCGGCCGTGCCAGCATCGTCACCAGTTGAACCGGTGACGGAGTCGAGGCGGCTCGATCGTGTTCACACGTGTGAACCGCCCGCGACCGGGCCGGCCGTGGGCGGCCGCCCGCCGGGACCGTCGCCACCCCGAAGGAGCGCAGTGACCATGGCGGGAAAACCGAAGCGGAGGGCCGAGGGTGCACCCGTGGGGAGGCGCGCGGTCCTGGGCATGCTCGGTGCGGGTGCCGCGGGGCTCGCCGCGGCGCCGTACCTCCAGCGCGGCTGGGAGAGGGCGCTGTCCGTCGCCTCCGAGAAGGACGCGACCGGCCTGACCGGGCTGCTGCCCAATCCCGGCGGCTTCCGGTACTTCAGCGTCGTCGGCTCGGTGCCGCACAAGGACGAGAGCGACTACGAACTGCGGGTCGACGGACTGGTCGAACGTCAGAGGACGTACACGCTGGCGGAACTGCGCGCGATGCCGCAGGCCCGAGTGGTCCGCGACGTGCTCTGCACGGACGGCTGGCGGGTGAACAGCACCCCGTTCGAGGGGGTGCCGCTGGCGGACCTCCTCGATGCCGCCGGAGTGCGGTCCCCGGGCGCGGCGGTCCGCTTCACCTGCTTCGACGGCGAGTACACCGAGAGCCTCACCCTGGAACAGGCCCGCCGCGCGGACGTCCTGGTGGCGCTGAACATGCAGGACAAGCCCCTCACCCACGCGCACGGCGGACCGGTCCGCCTCTACGTGGCACCCATGTACTTCTACAAGTCGGCCAAGTGGCTGTCCGGCATCACGGTCACCGACGAGGTCGTCCCCGGCTACTGGGAGGAGCGCGGCTATGCCGTCGACGGCTGGCTCGACGAAGCCGACCAGCGCCCCGAAGCGGCCTGAACTCCCGGACCGGGTCCGCAGGTTCGGCGCCGCCGAGCGAATGGTCCACCGGGCCACCGGCACCCTGATGCTGCTCTGCCTGGCCTCCGCGGCCTGCCTGTACCTCGGGCCGCTGGCCCAACTCGTCGGGCGGCGCTTCCTGGTGGCCACCGTCCACAAGTGGTCGGGCATCCTGCTGCCGCTGCCCCTCCTGCTAGGGCTGCTCTGCGCCGAGTTCCGCGCGGACCTGCGCCGGCTCAACCGCTTCGCACCGTACGACCGCGAGTGGCTGCGGGCCGTCCGCAGGCGCTGGACGTGGCCGGAGGCCCGCCCGGCCGGCAAGTTCAACGCCGGGCAGAAGCTCTTCGCCGGCTGGATCGCCGGCGCCGTGCTGGTGATGGCCGCCACCGGTCTGCTGATGTGGTTCAGGGGCCTGCTGCCGTTCGTCTCCCGCACCAGCGCGATCTTCGTCCACGACGTCCTGGCCTGGCTGATCGCCCTCGTGCTGTACGGCCATCTGCGCAAGGCGTTCCAGGACCCGGAGGCGAGGCGCGGGATGCGCACCGGGTACGTCAGCCGTGCCTGGGCGCAGCGGCACCACGTCCGGTGGCTGTCCCGGGACCGGACCGACTCCTGACGTCCCGATCACCGCCGGTCATCGATCACCCCCAGTCATCCCCCCTGCTCGACACCCCGGCTTCCGAACGCCCCTTTCTCGACCGAATCCTTTTCCACCGAACGCACTTGGACGGGACACCCATGAAGAGATTCCTGATCGTGCTGGCGACCGGCGCCGCGCTGGCCGCCGTGAACCTGCCGATGGCGGCGGCGGACACCCGGAGCGCCGCCGCACCCACGACGTTCAGCTGTACGGCGCCGTCCGTGCAGGCCCCGGCCGGCACGGCGGTGGAGTCCGTGACGGCGCTCCGGCGCGAGGGTGGCACCATCGACGGCACCGGGGTGGTGGGCGGCACGGTCACCGGGGTCCCGGCCTTCTGCGAGGTGACCGTCACCCTGACCCACCCCGGCGACAACGACCATGCCGAGGTCTCGACCTGGCTTCCCGTCAGCGGCTGGAACGGCCGCTTCCAGGCGCTCGGTGGCAGCGCCTTCGCGGTCGGGGACAACGGCGTCGGAATGGGCACCGCGGTCAAGAACGGGTACGCCGCGACCACCACCGACGGTGGGCTCGGCGACGCCGTCGACGTCGGCTGGGCGCTGGACGCCAAGGGCGAGGTGAACCGCGCGCTGCTGAAGAACCTCGCGTCCCGCTCCCAGCACGAGGCGTCGATCCTCGGCAAGCAGGTGGTCGCCGCGCACTTCGGCCGGCAGGCCTCCTACTCCTACTTCAACGGGTGTTCCACCGGCGGGCGCCAGGGCTACCTGGAGGCCCAGCGCTTCCCCGACGACTTCGACGGCATCCTCGCCGCCGCGCCCGGCGTCAACTGGGACGAGTTCGAGGTCGCCACGCTGTGGCCGCAGGTGGTCATGAACAACGAGAAGACCTACCCGTCCGCCTGCGAGTTCAAGGCCTTCACCGACACCGCCGTCGCCGCCTGCGACCCGCTCGACGGCGCCAGGGACGGCCTGGTGAACGACGCGTCGCGATGCGACTTCGACCCGCGCCGGCTGATCGGCACCACGGTGGTCTGCGACGGGAAGGAGCTGACCATCACGGCGGCCGACGCGGCCGTGGTGCACAAGATCTGGGACGGCCCGCGGAGCACGTCGGGCCGGAAGCTGTGGTCCGGCGTCCCGGTCGGCGCGGACCTGACGGGGCTGGCCGGCACCGTGCTCGGCCCGGACGGTCGGTTGGAGGGCGCGCCGTTCCCGGTGCCCCGGCTCTGGGCGACGACCTTCCTGAAGAAGCAGCCGTCGTTCGACGTCTCGACGATCACCTACGACCAGTTCACCCGGCTGTTCGAGCAGTCCCGGGCCGAGTACGACGAGATCATCGGCACCGACGACCCCGACCTCTCCGCCTTCCGCGACTCCGGCGGCAAGCTCCTGAGCTGGCACGGTCAGGCCGACCAGTTCATCCCCACCCAGGGCACCGTCGACTACCGCCGGCAGGTCGAGCGGACGATGGGCGGCACCCAGCGGGTCGACGACTTCTACCGCCTCTTCCTCGTCCCGGGTGCGGCCCACTGCGGCCTCAACAAGGGCGCCGGCACGGTCGACGACCTCGCCGCGCTGGTGACCTGGGTCGAGCAGGGCAAGGCGCCCCGGACGCTGTCCGCCGGCCTGATCGACGCGGCCGGACAGACCGTCGGCCGCGACCTGTGCCGCTACCCCGAGGTGTCCCGCTACCGGGGCTACGGCGACACCAGCGCCGCCTCCAGCTTCCGCTGCGTCCTCCCCTCCCGGCACTGATCCCCTCCCGGCCCTGATCCCCTCCCGGCCCTGATCCCCTCCGGTGCCCGCCCGGCCCGCGCCCCTCGGCGCGGGCCGGGCCTTTTCGTGTCGGCGCCGACGCGTGGGCGGTGCGCCGGACGGCCCGTCGGATCACCGTGCGGCGAAGGGGAATGCCGAAGGGGCCGACAGCGGGTGCTGTCGGCCCCTCGGGGTGGGGTCACTTGGCCTGCAGGGGCCCCGCGAAGGACTTGCGCAGGGCCGGGGGAGCGGCGACGGGGAGCAGGGCGGCGAGCATCCTGCGCTTGAGGGTGTCCGGCTGCCGCGTCAGCTGGACGTCGACCCGGGTGCCGTCGGCCTCGGGCGTCATCCGGAAGACCCAACCGCCGCCGGGGCCGAAGAGCTTGGAGTCGAGGGTGGTGACGGTGACGGTGTCGCCGCCGGGCTCCCAGTCGTAGCGGGCGCGTTCCCAGGCGGCGGCGGTTCCCTCGGTGACCTCGGCCCAGGTGTCGCCGAGCGCGTGGACCTCGAAGTGTTCGGCGTCGATCGTCGGCCAGGCCTCGGAGCGGGAGGGGCTGAAGTCGGTCAGCACCGCCAGGACGCCCTCGGTGTCGAGCGTGGAGACGAGATGGAACCGTACGACTGCCATGGTGGGTGTCCTCATCGAGAGTAACTGTTCTGACCGGTGACGCTAGATTTCCATGAGGCTCCGTCACCTGTCAAGGTGGTGACGAATTAATGTGGCGGGTCACGCCTCCGGGGGAGCGGCCACCCGGCCGAGGGCGTCGCGCAGGGCGGCGCGAGAGGTTGATCGGTTCCCCGTGTGCCCACGGCTCCTTCCTGCCGGTCCGCGCCGGCCGAGCTCCCGTGTGCCGCCCCGTACACGGCTGTGCCCGGTACCGCCGGGTGGCGGTACCGGGCACGCGGGCGAGCGGGAAGGGCCGTCAGTGGGCGGTGGCGCGGGCGGCCCGCTCGATGACCTCCGCGACGAGGCGCGGGTGGGAGACCGCGACCGAGTGCGAGGCGGCTACCTCGGTGGTCGCGGCGTGGGCGCGCTCGGCCATGAAGCGCTGCGCGGCGGCCGGGATGTTGAGGTCCTGGGTGGTGACGACGGCCCAGCTGGGCTTGGTCAGCCAGGCGGCGGAGGTGGCCTTCTCCGTCAGGGCGGCCTGTGCGATGGGCCGCTGTCCGGCGGCCATCTGGGCGGCCTGGCCGGCCGGGACGTCGGCGGCGAACTGGTGGCGGAACGCGTCCTGGCGGATGTACAGGTCGGTGGCGGTGGTGCCGTCGGCCTGCGGGTAGGCGACCGGGTCGAGGGCGTCCGGGAGGGTCGAGCCCGGGTACTTGTTCGTCAGCTCCAGGGCGCTCTCCCCGGGGGCGGGCAGGAAGGCGGCCACGTAGACGAGGGCCTTGACCTCGGGGTCGCCGGTGGCGGCCTGGCTGATGACGTTGCCGCCGTAGGAGTGGCCGGCCAGGATCTTGGGGCCCTTGACGTGGTCGAGGACGGTGCGCAGGGCGGCGGCGTCGGAGGCCGGGCCGCGCAGCGGGTCGGCCGCGGCGACCACCGGGTAGCCGTCGGCGTGCAGGGCGGAGATGACGCCGTTCCAGCTGGAGCCGTCGGCGAAGGCGCCGTGCTCCAGGACGATGGTCGGCCTGGCGCGGCCGCCGAAGGCGTCGGCCACGGTCGCGCCGTCGGCGGCGCCGCCGAGGGTGAAGGCGCACAGGGCGAGGCCCGCCGTGAGTGCCGAGACCACGCTCGCCGCCAGCCGTCCGCGTCGGCCCTTGATGCTCACCACGACAGATCCCTCCCAGGTGTTCGGCACGGGGCGGCCGGCATCACCGATATCGTCACCACCCTGACAGGTGATGAGATTGCCGGACATTGGCATCACCTGTCAAGGCAGTGACGGTCGGGAAGGGGTGTGACTCCCGGAGGGGCGCCGCACCGGGCGCCGCTACGCCGGGACCACCCGGTAGCCCAGGGCCGCCATCGGGAGGTTGGACTGCGCCGGCCAACCACTGGCCCACGCGTACGGGCCGGTGCAGCCGGCGCCCGGGTACAGCACCACGGACGCGGCGCCGTTGGCGATCTGCATCGAGCGGGCGGGCGTCGACAGGGTGTGGCAGGTGTCGAGGTCGGCGAGGTCGACGGTGATCACCGCTCCCCGTCCGTCGGTGGCCGAGTAGAGGTGCGCGCCCGGCTCCAGCGGCGGCCGGCCGGCGGCCTCGGCCGAGCCCGCGCCGAGCGCGATCAGGGTGGCGGCCAGGGCGGTGGCCACGGCTGCGCCGCGGAGCCTCGCCTTGGGTGTGAGCTTGGGCGTGAGCTCGGGTGTGGACATGCGACCCGGGGTGGCGCCTGAGGGTGGAGCGTGAGGGCGGAGCGGCCCCGCTGTACGACCCGTCGGGGAGAGGCGCCGGATCGACGGGGGAGCGATCCGGCGCCCGGCTCGGAGGCGAGGGCGAGGCCTCGCGGTGCCACCCGGCGAGGGTCGACCGGAACGCAGCGTCACGGCGCGTCCGGATCTGTCGACCTGTCAGCAGATGCTACCGGGGATTTGTTGATCTGTCCATGAGGAGGGGTCGGTGGAAGCCGGCCGGCCTCCTGTGCGGGATCCGCACCGAAGTGCCCTAGCATGGCCCCGTGTTCCTCTCTCGTGACTAGGGCCCCGGACAGCGACCGCACCCCGGTGGTGCGGCCCTTCGGCGTCCCGGTACACCGGCGCGCGGTGCGCGCCAACCTTCGAGGAACCCCTCCATGTCTTCGTCCTACGCGGCGGTCCTGCGCACCCCTGGCGCGGTCCGGCTCTTCGGCGCGGCCCTGATCGGCCGCCTCTCCTACGGCATCGTCCCGCTCTCGCTCCTGCTGGCCGTCACCGGCGCGACCGGCTCGTACGCCCGGGCCGGCTGGCTGACGGCACTGTTCGCCGGCTCCAACGTGCTGCTCTCGCCCGTCCGGGCCGGGCTGGTCGACCGCCACGGCCCGCGCCGGGCGCTGCCGCCGATGGCGGCCGGGTACGCGCTGGTGCTGCTCGCCCTGGCCGCCGCCACCTGGCGTCCCGGCGTCCCGTACTGCGCCCTGCTCGCCCTCGCGGTGGCGGCCGGTGTGCTCGCGCCACCCCTCGGGCCGGTCACCCGGGCGCGCTGGAGCGCCCTGCTGCCCGATCCCGAACTGCGCCGACGGGCCTACAGTCTGGACACCGTCGCCGAGGAACTCCTGTACGTCACCGGCCCGTTGCTGGCCGGCCTGATCGCGGCCGGGACGGCCCGCCCGGGGCTCGGGCTGGTGCTGGGTGCCGTCCTGGTCCTCTCCGGCACCCTCGCCCTGGCCGCCTCGGTGCGCGGCGTGCCGAGTCGGGCGGCCGTGAACCCACCTGCGGCCGCCGACCGTTCGCGCCCCTGGCGGCTGCTCTCCCGGACCCGCCAGCCACTCGCCGCCGCGGCCGGTGCCGGAGCCGGACTCGGCGCCTTCGGCCTGCTGGCGGTGGTCTTCGCCCAGCGGCACGGGCAGCCGGCCGGCGCCGCCTGGGTGGAGGCGGCGCTGGCGGCCGGGAGTGCGGTCGGCGGTCTCGCCCTGGGCTCCCTCGACTGGCGCGCTCCGGCCAGGGTCCGGCTCGCCGTCCTCTCCGCGGCCTTCGGCGGCGCACTGGCCCTGACCGCCGCCGCCCCGACGCTCCCGCTCCTCGCGGCGACCGCCGCCCTGGCGGGCCTGACCGTCGCCCCGACCCTCACCACCGCCTACCTGCTCACCGACGAACTCGCCGAGCCCGGCCGGCGCACCCGGGCCGGCGCCTGGGTCAACGCCTGCTTCAACGCGGGGAGTTCGGCCGGAACGGCACTGGCCGGCCTGCTCGCCGAGCGCCTGCCGCTGCCACTGTGCCTCGTCCTCGCCGCGACCCCGGCCCTGGCCTCCCTCGTCTCCGCCCCCGCCCGGGCCGCCACCCCGCCCGACCGTCGCCCGTCGGTCACGCCCCGCGCGTGATCAGCTCCTTCACGCCCTCCGCGAGGGCCTTGCTGGTCCGCCACCTGCGGAGGAACGGGTCCGTCGCCAGCTCCGCGACGACCGAGGACAGCCAGGCGTCGTCGCCGAGCCGGTCGACGCGCCCGAGATCGACGATGTCGCCCAGCAGTTGCTGCAGCACCGTGATCTCGGGCGCCGGGTACCACCGCCGGTGGTGGACGAACCGGGGGCTCCACCTGTCGTAGGGGTGCCGGACCATGGCGCGCAGGCAGGAGCCGTGGGCGCCGATCGCGGAGCGGTGGCCGCCCGCCAGGAGACCGCCGACCGGTGTGCTGAGGAACCGGCCGCGGGTGACGGCGAGTTGCAGGCTCATCAGGCGCTTCCACGGCACCAGGAACGGCTCGTGCCCGGCGACGCGGTGCTCGAACCCCTCGGGGAGGACGGCGAGGTACGCCCTGCTCCCGTGGTCGCCGATGAACCAGGCCCCGTCGATCCGTACCAGCGGGCCGAGGCCGACCGGCGGCGCGTCGGCGCCGAGCGTGCCGGTGTCCGGCGCGTCGGGGTCAGGCACTTCGGTGTCGCTCACGTCCGAGGCGGTCGACCGGTCAGCGGCGGTGGGGTGGTTGGCGTTCACGGCTCTCCTCAGGACGGGCGGCAGTTGCTCGCCGACCAGGCTTCCCGGTGCACCCCCTGGCCACCATACCCGCCGACCGGGGGTGTTGAGCGGGAGGACGCGAACTTCCCCCCGGTCGGAGCCGCCGTGGACGCTACTCCCCGGAGTCCGCGGCGGCGGTGGGCTCGGCCTCGGTCCCGGCCGGAGCCGGAGCGGCCTCCAGCGCCGTCATCCGGGGGAGCAGGAGCAGCACCGCGACCAGCAGGACCAGCAGCAGGGCGCCGCCGACGAAGAGCGGGGTGCGGATGCTGACGGCGGAGGCGATCCAGCCGCTGAGGGCGGCGCCGGTCATGATGCCGAGGCGGCTCAGCAGCATGTAGCAGCTGTTGACCCGGCCGAGCAGTTCCTTCGGTACGGCCTGCTGGCGCAGCGAGATCGCCTGGATGTTCCAGGTGACGATCCCGAAGCCGATCACGCCGTAGAGCGCTGCCACTTCGGCCACCGAGGTGCTCAGGCCCATCAGGATCAGCGAGACGCCCATCAGCAGGAAGGCGAGGGCGATGCGGGTGCCCCGGCCGAGCAGTCGGCTGAGCCGGCCGGCCAGGGTGCTGGCGGCGGTGCCGCCGATGGCGCCGGCCGCGAGCACGATGCCGTAGGAGGCGGCCGGTGCGTGGATGACCTTGGTGACCATCAGGACCATCATGGTGGTGCCCATGAAGCAGGCCAGCGCGCCGAGGGTGGAGAGCACGGCGAGCATCCGCACGTCGCGGTGGTGGAACAGCCAGTCGACGCCCTCGCGGATCTCGGTGAGCACCGGTCGGCGGTCGGCCCGGGTGCGCGGGGCGGTGGAGCGGCCGGTGGCGGCGACCAGGACGGCGGCGAGCGCGAAGGACACGCCGTCCACCGTGAACGGGGAGGCGACGGCCACGGCGAACAGCGCCGAGCCGAGCAGCGGGCCGACCAGGTTGCCGCCGACCAGCATGTTGGCCTGCATCCGGCCGTTGGCGGCGTCGAGTTGGTCGGGACGGACCAGCTCGGGCACGGCCGAGGTGGCGGCGTTGGAGAAGACCGTCTCGCCGCAGCCGAGCACGAAGGCCAGCGCGGCGAGCGCGACCAGGGGCGGGTCGGCGAGGAAGACCCAGCCGGCGAAGCCCAGGACGACGACGGCGCGTGCGGCGTCGATCGTCCACATCAGCCGCCGCCGGTCGGCCCGGTCGGCGAGGACCCCGCCGTACAGCGACATCACCAGGAAGGGCAGCGACGCGGCGACGGAGACCACGGAGACCGCGCTGGGGGAGTCGGAGACGGCCACCGCCAGCAGCGGCAGGGCGGAGTCCCGCATGCCGTCGCCGACCGAGGATATCGCCGACGCGGACCACAGCAGGTTGAACTTCCGGCCCAGTTGGGGGCGGGTCTTGGACGGTTTTTCGGCCACGTCAGCTGAGGTCACCGACGCAGTATGTCATGTCCGCGGAGGACTGTTCGGGTGGTTTCTGAACTGCCCGGGGTGTCCCGAACTGTCCGTGTCGGCAAGGGTGTCGGGCTCATCCGGGGGTGTCCGGAGTGTCCGGTGGGTTCCGGCTTCCGCCGGGTTCCGGGCGCCGGCGCTCCCCCCGGGCGTTCGGCCGAGCCCCGAGACGCCCTTGACCAGCGCCGTCGCCCCGCCGGCCGGGGCCGGGCCCGGCACCACCGGCCGGGCGCGGTGTTCGGGCACCCGGTCGGCGAGCGGCCGGCCGACCACCGCGCCGCCCGCGAGTGCCGCGGCCACCGGCCACCGGGCGGGCCCGGACGGCGCGGGCAGTCCCTTTCCGGCCAGCGAGAAGGCGTTCACCACCACCCCGTGGAGCCGGGCGTCGGGCAGGAGCTGCCGGGCCGTCCAGCCGGTGTTGACGGCGTACAGGGAGACGGCCGGGCCGCCCACCCCGGCGGCCGCGTTCATGAAGCCGCCGGAGGCTCCCGCGACCAGGGCGCCGCCGGTCCCGGGCGGCGCGGCCGCCCGGCCCTTGCACGGCCGTCCGCCCCCTCGGGCCCGCGTGAGCGCGAGCCCGGACGGGGGCGGGGGTCAGTGCTTCGGGAGGGCGTCCGCGGACTCCGGCAGCGGGTAGGCGCCGGCGTCGACCGGGCCCGGCAGGTCGGTCGCCGGGACGCCGGGCGCGCCCGGGTCCGGCAGCGAGGGCTGGGCGGGCGGGGCCGGCACCTGGCTGAACGGGATGCCGGGCGGTGACTGGACCGGGCTGGTGCGGCCGAACGGCGGGGCGGTCCGCCCCTGGACGGCGCAGCCCGCCAGCGTCTCCAGGCCGTCCGGGCTCTGGACACCCGGCTGGTTGCCGGTGAAGCAGTTGCCCGGGTCGGCGGAGGCCAGCACCAGGTCGGTGCCGTTGCCGGTGGCCCGGTTGCCCTCGATCCGGTTGCCGCTCGCCGGGTGCCCGGGCGGGTCGGTGACGACGATGCCGGCCGCGCGGTTGCCCTGGACCAGGTTGCGCCGCACCTGGTTCTCCGTACCGCCGCCGATCCCGATCCCGATGCCGTAAGCGCCGTCGGCCTGCTGGGGGGTGTCGGTGGCGTTGTTGTCGGTGACGACGTTGCCCACGATCACCGCGCCGTGCTGCGGGGCGAGGGCCTCGAGGTCGTTGGAGTTGACGGTGACGCCGACCCGGTTGCCGGTGACCCGGTTGCCGACCACGGTGAGCCCGTCGGAGGCGTTGGTGATCTCGATGCCGACGGCGTTGCGCTCGACGGTGTTGCCCCGCACCAGGGTGTCGCAGGGCTTGCACTGGCCGACGTAGATGCCGGAGTCCGCGCCCCCGGAGGCGTACGAGTTCTCGATGATGCCGCCGCGCGCGTCGAAGGCGTAGATGCCGTACAGGCCGTTGTTGTACGCGGTGACGTTGCTGGCCCGGAAGCCCTGGACGACCGGGAAGCGGACGGTGTCCAGCGGGTTGTAGGCGGAGCCGCCGGCGCCGTGCTGCTGGAGCTTCTCGTCGGTGACACCGGTGAACAGCACGCCGTTGGCGAGGTAGCCGTGGACGGTGAGGTTCTCCACCACCGAGCCGGGGCCGGAGGCCGTGATGCCGTTGACCAGCCGCAGGCCGCCGTCCAGGACGACGGTGTTGCGGTCGGTGCCGCGCAGCACGATCTTGGGCTTGGTGAGGCGGACGCTCTCCCGGTAGGTGCCCGGGTCGACCAGCACGGTGTCCCCTCCGCGGGCGACGTCCACGGCCTGCTGGATGGTCGGGAAGTGCTGCGGGACGCGGATGACCGGGCCGTCCGGGTGCTTGGCGTCGGAGGAGGACGAGCCGCCCGAGGAACAGCCGGAGAGAACGGGGACGAGGGCGAGCACGGCGGCGGTGAACAGGGCGGGCAGCCGCCTGACAGTACGGGCCCCGCGGGGGGGAGTTGCGGTCGGGTCGGGATGACGTGTGGTCAAAAGTTGCATACGGCGTGTTCTATCGTCTCCAATGTCGCCCATGCATGCCGAAGCCGGAAAGGCGCACGACCAGCCACCGATCGTCGGGACCGGTGTGGGGCGAAGGGCCCTGATCACGGGCGGGGCGCTGGCGGCCGCCGGGATCGGCGCCGGCGTCACGGCGCTGGCCCTGGACGGCGGCGGCTGCCACGGCGGCGGGACCGGACGGGAGGCGCCGCCGGAGCAGCCCCCCGTGCCCTTCCACGGCGAACGGCAGGCCGGGGTGACGGTCGCGCAGCAGCCGGCCACCCAGCTGCTGGCCCTCGACCTGGCGCCCGCCGCGACCTCGGACGGACGGGCCGCCCTGCGCGGCCTGCTCGGCGAGTTGACCCGGGTGCTGGCCGAGGCGTCGGGCGGCAGCCCGGCGGACGCGCGGCTGCAGGGAGCCCCGCCGGCCCGGCTGAGCAGCCTGGTCGGGGTCGGGCCCGGGCTCGCCTCCCGGCTGGGGCTGAACGTTCCGCCGGTGCTGCTGACCGAGCTGCCCGCCTTCCCCGGCGACCGGCTCGACCCGGCGCGCGGCGGCGGCGACCTGGTGCTCCAGCTCTGCGCCGCGGACCGCTGGCCGCTGTCCGTGGTCGCCGAGCAGGTGGACGCCGTGGCCCGGGCGGCGGGCGCGACGGTGCGGTGGACCCAGTCCGGCTTCCTGGCCCGGACGGCCGGCGGCGCCACGCCGCGCAACCTGTTCGGCTTCAAGGACGGCACGGCGAACCCGGACGGCGAGCAGAGCGGGCAGTGGGTCTGGGG
The DNA here is from genome assembly GCF_053598415.1 of Kitasatospora sp. NPDC001132. NCBI lineage: Bacteria > Bacillati > Actinomycetota > Actinomycetes > Kitasatosporales > Streptomycetaceae > Kitasatospora > Kitasatospora sp. NPDC001132. The sequence goes on from NZ_JBSFKF010000010.1 coordinate 33,500, forward strand.
GCCGCCGGGGCCGCACGAGCACGGGACGGTTCTGGTCTACCGCCGGATCAGGATGGACACCGCCGCCTTCGCGGCCCTCCCCGGAGACCGCCGGGAAGAGGTGATGGGCCGCCGGGCCGGCGACGGCGCCCCGCTCACCGGCACGGCGGAACACGACGAGCCGGACATCTACGCCAAGAACCCGGACGGCTCGTACGTCATCCCGGCCACCGCGCACGTCCGCCTCTCCAGCCCCCGGCTGGACGGCGGCGCCCGGATGCTGCGGCGGGGCTACAACTACGACGACGGCCCGGGCGACCGCGGCCTGCTGTTCTGCGCCTTCATGCGCGACCCGGCCCAGTTCACCCGCGTCCAGAACCGGCTGGCCGCGCGCGACGCCCTGAACGCCTTCGTCGAGCACACGGCCTCGGCGGTGGCCTACGTGCTGCCGGGCGCGCCGGAGGGCGGGACACTGGGGGAGGTGCTGTTCGGATGAGCCGGGAGGGGGAGCGGGCCGCCGGCCTCGTCGGCCCAGGAACCGACCGGGAACCGCCCCGTGCCCGGTGAGGAAGCGCGCGTGCCCGGTGAGGAACCGCCCGTGCCGGGTGAGGAAGAACCGCTGTCCGGCGGGAACACGAGCGCCGGCGTGGTCCGGGTCGGGGACACCGTGCGGCGCCCGGCCGGGCCGTGGACGCCCGCGGTGCACGCGCTGCTGGAGCACCTGCACGCGGTGGGGTACCGGGCGGCGCCGCGCCCGCTCGGCCTCGACGCGCAGGGGCGCGAGGTGCTGACGTACCAGCCGGGCCGGGTGCTCTGGCCGGACCGCTTCCACCTGCTGGACCGGTCCGAGCGGCTGGCCGGGGTGGCCCGCCTGATCCGGGAGTTCCACGACGCCGTCCGGGACTTCACGCCCCCGCCGGACGCCCGCTGGCAGGTGCTGATGCCGCCCGACGGCGCCGACATCATCGCCCACAACGACCTCGCCCCGTGGAACCTCGTGGTCGGCGCCGAGCACCAGTGGTCCTTCATCGACTGGGACACGGCCGCCCCCGGCACCCGCCTGTGGGACCTCGCGTACGCGCTGCACGGGTTCCTGCCGCTGTCGGCGCAGCCGGACCGACGGCTCGCCGACGCCGACGCGGCGGCCCGGCTGCGGGTGTTCGTCGACGCCTACGGGCTGGACGAGGCCGAACGGCGCGCTCTGGTACCCCTGTTGGGCCCGCGGACGCGGGCCATGCACGACTTCCTGCGGGACCGGGCGGGCCGTGGCGTCCAGCCCTGGGCGAGGCTCTGGGAGCAGGGGCACGGGGAGGTCTGGCGCGGTGACGCCGAGTACATCGAGCGGCGCCGGGAGCTCTGGCTCGGCGCACTGCTCGACGGCTGACGCCGAGCGGGGTGCCGAGGGTGCTCCCGGCCGCGGGTCGGGCGGGGATCGGTCGCGGGGCGGCCGCGGGTTGGCCAGGGTCGGCCGCGGGTTACCAGTCCACCGGCAGGCGGGCCGGGCTGCGGGTGGTGCTGCCGAGCTGCCAGGCGAGTTCCGTGACCGGGGTGGTGAGGCGCAGGCCGGGCAGCGCGGTGGCGAGGCGGTGCAGTGACTCGCGCATCTCCAGCCGGACCCGCCAGGCGCCGATGCAGTAGTGCGGGCCGGAGCTGAAGGCCAGGGTGGGGGCGGGCAGCGGGAGGCCGAGGTCGGTGTCGAGGCCCTCGGGGTAGACGGCCGGGTCGCGGTTGGCACTGCCGAGGCTGACGGCGACGACCGAGCCCGCCGGGATGGTGACGTCACCGACCTCGATCGGCGCGATGGTGCGGCGGACGGTGGCCTCGTCGTCGCCGAGCGGGATGTAGTGCAGCAGGCGTTCGGCGGTGTGCTCGGCGACGACCGGGTCGGCGAGGAGCGGCCAGTGCTCGGGGCGTTCGCCGAGCACGTACACCAGGGCGTTCGCGAGCGCCCCGGCGACGCTCTCGTTGCCGCTGGCGGTGAGTCCGGCGACCAGGAAGACGAGGGAGTCCTCGGGGACGCCGCCGTCCTGGTCGGCGGCCCGGACCAGCCGGCTGACCAGGTCGTCGCCGGGCTCGCGGCGCCGGCGGGCGACCAACTCGGCCATGAAGGCACCGAATTCGGCGAGGGTGTCGCCGTGGTCGGCTCCCGCCTGCTGCTCCGGCCCGTTGCCCGGCCCGCTGCCTGGCCTGTCGTCCGGCCCGTTGCCCGGCTCGTCGTCCGGCCCGTCGCCCGGGTCCTCGCCCTGGGCGAGCAGGGCGAGGGTCCAGCGGTGCAGCCGTTCCTCGTCCAGGTGGTCCGGCCCGTCCCCGTCGAGCCCCATCAGCCGGGTGGTGACGGCGAACGGCACCGGCCGGGCGAACGCGGGGACCAGGTCGGCCGGAGGCCCGGCGGTGACCAGCCGTTCCACGGACTGCTGGACGGCGGCGGCGACCCACGGCTGCCAGCCGGCGATGGCGCGCGGGGTGAAGGCCCGTTGGACGGTGCCGCGCAGTCGGCGGTGGGCGGGCCCGTCCTGGTTGAACAGGGACGCCGGGTTGGCGGCCACGTCGGCGGTGGTGCCGGCGGTGCCGACGTCATGCAGGTCGGCCCGGGTGACCCGGGGGTCGCCGAGGACCTGCCGGACGTCGTGGTAGCGGGTGATCAGCCACGCGGGGGTGCCGTCCGGGAGGGTGGTGGGGTGGGGCGGCTGGGCGGGGGTGGTGGGTAGCCGGTGGAGTGGCGGGAGGGTGGTCCGGGGGGCGGCTGTGACGGAGTCCATGGGTCCCTTCGCGGGTTCGGAGGTCCGGCTGGTCGGGGGGAGTCGGAGCATTCAATTGTCGTATATTCATAGGTAATTGGATGCTTATGGCGCTTCTCCCCGTTACGCCCCGATGGTATGCCCTGGACGCCCCCGGTCGGGTGCCGGATCGGCGGGCAGCAGCGGCCGGAGCGCGCCCAGCACGGCGCCGACGCAGACGTCCCGCAGCTCGGTGCGGGTGCAGTTCTCCTCGGTCAGCCAATCGATGACCAGCACACGGACGAACACCAGCCAGCTGCGCAGGACCTGTGACACCGCCCGCCGCGCCCGCTCGTCCGCGAGCGGGAGGACGCCGAGCAGCCGGCCGCGCAGGGCGTCGAGCTCCTCGTCGATGATGGTCTGGATCACCTGGTCCCCGGCCAGCACGCGGTTGGCCGCGAGCACGGCGTGCCGGTTGGCGATGAAGTAGTCCAGGTGGGCGTCCATGCCCTCCACCAGCTGCTCGACCAGGGTGTCGGCCGGATCGAAGCGGGTCCTGGCGAGCAGGTCGTCGGCGGCCTCCCGGTAGACCGCGGCGAAGAGGTCGTGCTTGCTCGCGAAGTGCCGGTAGAGCAGCGCGCGGGAGACCCCGGCCTTCTCGGCGACCTCCTCCATCAGCACGTCCTCGTACGGCCGTTCGGCGAAGAGCCGGGCGCCGGTGGCGAGCAGCTGGGCGCGTCGCTCGGCGGGGGAGAGGCGCCGGCGTCGTTCGTGGACTGGCATGCGCGCCAGGTTACTTGACACGCGTCTACTTGTCGGCGCAGGTTAGTAGACACGTGTCAACCAGACCTCTGGAACGGGTGGGTGGGTCATGGCCAAGGCGTTACGGGTGCTCACGTGGACGATGGGGGTCGCCTGCGTGGCGATCGGCTTCGTCCACATCCTGCTGGGGAACGCCGCGATGCCCGGCGTCGCGGACGCCGGGCCGACGGCCGCCGGCTTCGGCCGCTTCATGGGGGCGGTCTTCGCCGGGTACGGGGCGGCCTGGATCCAGGCCGCCCGGCAGGCGCCGGTGCCCGCCCGGACGGTGCGGTGGCTGGCGGCGGTGTTCCTGCTGGGCGGCCTCGCGCGGGTGCTGTCCATCGTGGTCGACGGCCGGCCGCACTGGTTCCAGCTGGTGCTGATGGCGCTCGAACTCGGGCTCGCGCCGGTGTACTTGTGGCTCGCCGACGCGGACGAGCGGGCGGCGCGCGGCGGGAACGGGGCCGGGGCTCGGCCCAGCGGGGCTCAGCCGACCGGGGCGTAGCCCGCCGGCTGCGCGGCGACGGTGGCCCGGTCGGAGGTGGCGCCGGTGAGCGCGACGTAGCCGTCCGGGCGGACCAGCACGACGGCGTCGCCGCGCAGCCCGTACGCCCGGGCGACGTGACCCTCAGGGGCCGGCACGCCGCCCCCGGCGCAGGCCGGGGGCGGCGGGGTCCGCGTTCTCGCGGAGGTCGGCCGGCGCCGGGTGCTCGCCGACGGTCAGCAGGGTGAAGTGCCGGCCGCGAACAGGTCGAAGAGTCGGGGCGGGGTGCCGTCGGCGGTGGTGCAGGGCGCGTCGGGAGCGCGGTCGCCGGCCCGGATGCCGGTGGTGTCATCGAGGTCGCGGCCGAGCGGCCCGCCCCGGTGGCCGACCGAGAGCCCGGTGAAGTCGGCCCCGCCCGCGGTGGACGGAGGAGATCCTGGACGAGGTCGTGCTGTCGCTGCTGCGGGCGCCCTCGGAGGGCTGACCGTACGGCCGCGGCGGAGTAGGCTCCTGGCTGATCGAACGTGCGTGCGCGAGGAGGGCCCGAACATGAGCGGCACCGTGGTGGCGGTCAGCAGCAACGCCGAGTACTCGTTCACCAAGACGAACCGCGACGGCATCATGCTGCTCGCCGGGCTGGGCGTCGAGGGGGACGTGCACGCCGGGGCGACGGTCAAGCACCGGTCCCGGATGGCGCAGGACCCGACGCGGCCCAATCTGCGCCAGGTCCACCTGATCCACCGTGAACTGCTCGCCGAGCTCGGCGAGTCGGGCTTCGACGTGCCGCCGGGCGCGCTCGGCGAGAACATCACCACCGAGGGCGTCGACCTGCTCGGCCTGCCGGTCGGCGCGGTGCTGCGGATCGGCCCGCAGGCCGAGGTGGAGATCACCGGCCTGCGCAACCCGTGCGCCCAGATCGACAACTACCGGCCAGGGCTGCTCAAGCAGGTCGTCGGTCGCGCTGCGGACGGCACGATCGTGCGCCGCGCCGGAATCATGGGCACCGTCCGCGCCGGCGGCCCGGTCCGCCCCGGCGACCCCGTCACCGTCACGCTCCCGGACGGCCCGCACCGTCCGCTCGGCCAGGTCTGAGCGGGGTCGAGCGGGTCTGAGCACGTCCGAGTGGGTCCGAGCGGGTCCGAGCCTGGAGGTCGGCCGTGGCGGCGGCGTCAGCGCGGTGGCTCTCCGTCGACTCGGCGCAGGCCGTTGAGGTATGACCTGCCCGCCTTCCGGCTGCGCCACGGACCGGTGGGCGGGTGTTCCCGGTGTCGGCTCCCGGCCGGCAGGGGGACGGAGTTGGGCACTCCGTCGGCACCGACCACGCACCAGCCCCGGTCCGGCGGCCACCGGCACCACAGGTCCAGGCCCCGCCGCCGGTAGGACGGGCGGCCGTTGAAGATGCCGTCCGGGTCGAAGCGGTGGACCAGGCCGTCCAGTCGGCGGACGAAACTCGATCGACTCCACGGTTGATCGCCCCGATTCGACTGTCCGGTAAGGCGGTTGACCGCCGCTCATACCCCCACCCCGTAACGGCCCCGGCTCCCGGCGCGGGAGCTGCCGGGAGCCGGGGGGTCGTGCTTCGGGCGCCTCGGGCGTCGTGGGTGCCTCGGGTGCCTCGGGTGCCGGATCGGGGTCGGGTCAGGACCTGACGAGGCGGGCGATGGCCTGGTTGGCCTCGCGGATCTTGGTGCCCGCCTCCTGGCCGCCCTCGGCGATGGCGTCGCGGACGCAGCATTCGATGTGTTCGTCCAGGAGTTGGAGGGCGAAGGACTGGAGGGCGCGGCTGGCGGCGGAGACCTGGGTGAGGACGTCGATGCAGTAGGTGTCCTGCTCGACCATGCGCTGGAGGCCACGGATCTGGCCCTCGATGCGGCGGAGCCGCTTGAGGAAGTCGTCCTTGTGGGAGCTGTAGCTGGCCATAGCCGTCTCCGGTTCCTGTGCGGTGAGGCGTGCCCTCACTCTACCGGCGGCGCGGTGGTGGGGAGTCGGGCCGAACGGGCGCGGTGGTGCCCCGCCCGTTCGGGCCGACGCGTGCGGGTCAGCCCTCGACGCGGCTGACCAGGTCGTAACCGGCCTCGTCGATGGCGGCGGCCACGTCGGAGTCGGCGAGCGGCAGGGTGCTGCCGACGGTGACCCGGCCGGTCGCGAGGTCCACGGCGACGTCCTCGACGCCGGCGATCTTCTTCAGCTCGGCGGTCACCGAGGAGACGCAGTGGCCGCAGGTCATGTCCTTCACCTGGAACACCGAGGCCCGGACGGACTCGGCGGCCGGCGCCGCACCGGCGCTGGTGCCGCACGAACCGCAGCAGGAGGAGGCCTCGGCGGTGGCGGACTCGACGGTGACGGTGGTCTCGCTCATGGGTGTGCTCCTGTCATGGGTGTCCGGCGCCGACCGGACGGCCCGGGCGGCTGCTTCACGTCGAAGGTACCATACCCCCCTAGGGTAATGGCCGGGCCCTGCGAAGCCCCTCCCCGCCCGGCCGCTCACCGGCCAGCAGATCGTCAACACCCGTCAAGACCAGCATCGTTGACGCGTCGAGGGGCGAAGCCGGAAGCGGAGTCGAGGGAGCGAGTGGACGGAGACCCGGGAACGGCACGGGAAGAGAAGACAGCGCCGGCCTCCTCGATCGAGGAGGCCGGCGCCGGCTCAGGCGCTCGCCGTCGTCACCGGGTGCGGTAGGCGTCGGCGATGGTCTGCTCGAGGGTGTTGCCGTCGGTGTCGGTCAGTTCGGCGCGCAGGGAGACGGCGGTGCCGGCCGGCGGGTTCTGCACGGTGACGGCACCGGCCTCCAGCGGGAGACGGGTCCACGAGGCGCCGCCGTCGGTGGAGGCCGAGACGGTCAGCGAACGGGTACGGCCGTCGGCGGCGGCGCCCTGGACGGTGACGGGGATCCGGAGCGGGCTGCCGGCCGTCGCGGTGCCGGTCAGGCCCAGATCGGGGGAGAACCGCACCACGCTCACCGGGAGCGCCGTCGGCCCGGTCGTGGTGGTCGAGGTGAAGGTCCAGGACGCGTTCACGCGGGTGGTCGCGCCGGCCGCGGCCTTGCGGGTCACCGTGGTGGCCAGACGGTACGAGCCCTGGCCCGGGGCCACGGTGAACTCGCCGCGCCCGGGCGCGTCGGACGCGGTGCCGACCAGCACGCCGTCGCGGTACAGCGCGGTGTACGCGGTGTCGAACGACGGGCGCCACGACGCGTGGCCGTCGCCGTCGGCGAGCAGCGGGACGTCGGCGGTGATCCGGTCGCCGTCGCGTGAGACGGCGGGACGCTCGGTGAGCGCCGGGCCGAACACCGGGCCGTCGAAGGTGTGGGTCGTCGTCGTCCCGGCCCGTACGGCGACGCGGTCGGCGGCGTAGTGGTTCCGCGTCACGCCGTCGGCGCCCGGGACGGTGACACCGATGTCCCAGGTGCCGCGCTCGGGCGCGACGAGGAAGGTGGCGGTGCCCGGCGTCTTCATGACCCGGGGGGCGCCGGCGACCGTCCCGGTGCTCGGCAGGACGCTCAGCAGGGCGGTTCCGTTGCTGCCCGGACCGGCGGCGCCACGGATGTTCAGGGTCGCCAGCTCCTGCGCGGCGTACTGCCGGGCGAGCCCGGTCAGGGCGCGGGTGCCGGAGAAGGTCTGCCCGAGCAGGTAGCCGCCGCTGTCGGTCGCCCAGTGCGCGTCGTACCACTGATTGACCGTCCCGGCCTCGGCCTCGGGCCCCAGGTGGGCCACACGCAGGTTCGTCGACCTGTTGCCGATGTTGGCGCTCCTGGTGACACCCTCGTGCGTGACCTCGACGAACATCGAACTCTGCAGGAACCGCGCGGTGCCGTCCGGGGGCCGGACGTCGACGGGGGCGGTGGTCCGCGCGTCGACGGTGACGGTGGTGTCCCGGTCGAGGTCGAGGCGCGGCTGGACGACCCAGTCCGTCCAGGCCGGGCCGCCCGCCCCCGGGCCGTCGGGCAGGGTGCTGTCCAGCAGGTACCGGCCCTTGGGCAGCCGCACCGTCGTGACCCCGGAGGCGTCCTGCTGCTCGAGGAACTCCTCGCCCCCGGCCTCGAAGACCCCGCTGATGTGGGTGCGGTACTTCCCGGCCGGTTGGCCGGCGCGGTCCAGGTGCTTGATCGTGAGGGTGTACGTCTCCGGGTCGGCGGCGAAGGCCGCACCGCCGAAGGCGGGAGTCGAGGCGCCGACCAGTGCGACGGCGACGGCCAGGGCGCGGAGGGCGTTGCGGCGGGGAAGGGAGGTCGTGGTCATGCCCTGTACTGCTCGGCCGGGCAGCGGAGTTCCCGTGATCAGGGCCACACCCCGGGCGGGCCGGCGGCTGTGACGCGCATCACCGGAACCCGGGCGGCGGACCGGGCAGAGCAGTGTGTGGAAGCACTCATGAGAACGCGTCTTCGCCGCGGCGACCCCGATGCCCTGGGCGAGCTGTACGACGAGCACGCCCAGGTGCTGTACCGCTACGCCCTGCGCGTGACGGGCGACTGGGCGGAGGCCGAGGACGTCGTCTCGACGACCTTCCTGGAGGCGTGGCGGGGCCGGGAGCGACTGCATCCCGCGGGTGACGGGCCACGCCCCGACGGTGACGGGCCGCACGCCGACGGTTACGGGCCGCGCCCCGACGGTGACGGGCTGCGCCCGTGGCTGCTGGGGATCGCGACCAACATCATGCGCCGCAACGCCCGCGCCCGCCGGCGCCGTGACATCGCGCTGGCCCGGACGCCGGAACGCGGCTCGGTCCCGGACTTCGCCGACGACCTGGTCGCGAACCTCGCCGACGTCGAACACCTGCGGGCCGCGCGTCGCGCGCTCGCCCGCCTCCGGCGCCGCGACCGGGAGGTCTTCACCCTCGTGGTGTGGGCCGGACTGGACTACGCGAGCGCGGCCGAGGCGCTCGGCACGCCGGTCGGGACCGTCCGCTCGCGGCTGTCCCGGGCCCGTGCCCGGCTGCGCGACCTCACCGAGGCCGAAATCGCGGCGGAGGCCAGGGCTTCGGCCAGGGCCTCCGCGCGCGTGCGGCACCGGCCGGACGGCACCGGAGAGCCCACCGCGGCGGAGGGCAGGACCTCCTCCGCCGTCACCACCCTGCCCGTACCCGGCCGTGCCCCCGTGCTCCGGCCGTCGACCCAGGAGAGCCACGGATGAATGCCACCCCACGGCGCGGTACGCAGTGCCCGTCGTCCGAGGAGTCCGAGCGGCGCGAACTCGCCGAGCTGCTGCCGCCGCCGGCGGTGCCCGGACTGGACGAGGAGCGTCAACTGCTGCTGAGACGGGAGGTGTTGCGCAGGGCCGCCGCCGATGGCGCCGAGGCTGCTCCGCCTGCAGCGTCCGTTGGGTCTGCCGTGCCTGCCGCGTCCCCCGCGTCCGCCGGGCGGGCGCCGTCCGGGCGTCCGACCCGTCGTTCGCTCCGGTTCCGGATCGCCGTGCCGGCGCTCGCCTGCGGCCTGGCGGCCGTCGGCGTCGTGGCGCTGGACCTCGGGGGTGCGGTCGAGCCCGACCGCGCGGTCGTCGAGAGCAGTGCCGCCGGGACCTCCGAAGCGGGACGGCTCCTCGGCCGCATCGCGCTCGCCGCCGCCGAGGCGGAGCAACCGGCGCTCCGCGCCGACCAGTTCGTCTACATCGAGAGCAGGGTCGCCTTCGCCGGGCAGAGCGCCGCGGGTGGTCCCGTGACGACGGCGCCAGCGCACACCCGGCAGGTCTGGCTGTCCGCCGACGGCAGTCGCCCCGGTCTGCTGCGCGAGGACGGCGGGCCGGACAGCCCGCTCCGCGAGGACGGACCGGTTTTCGAGCTCGACCGGCCGGGCGCGACGCCCCGGCCCCACACCGCACGCCCGGTCGGCCCGTCGATCGCCGAGCCGACCCACGCCTACGTCGCCTCCCTGCCCACCGACCCGGACGCCCTGCTGAAGCTGATCCGGGAACAGACCCGCACCGAGGGCCGGACCGGCGCGGGCCAGGACCCCGACCAGCGGGCCTTCGCCGCGATCGGCGACCTGCTGGCCGAGACCTGGGCGCCGCCGCAGGTCGGCGCCGCGCTCTACCGGGCCGCCGAGCGGATCTCCGGAGTCACCGTGGTCCCCTCGGCCGGCGACGCCGCCGGGCGCGAAGGCGTCGCCGTGGCCCGCACGGCGCACGGACAGCAGACGCAGTGGATCTTCGACCGGACCACGTACGCGTTCCTCGGCGAGCGCACGGTCCTCAGCGAGGCCGGCGACGCGGGGCCGGCCGGGACGGTGCTCGGAACCTCAGCCGTCCTCACCAGGGGCGCGGTCGACCGCGTCGGCGAACTCCCGCTGGAGGCACGGTGATCAGGCGCCCGCGCGACGACCGCTGGGGGTGACAGCCGCCCCCGGCCCCCGGCCTCCGGCACCGACCCCGCCGCCCCGGGTCGTCCGCCGGGGCCACGGGCCGCCGGGACCGAGCTTGTTGCGCTTGCTTGTTGCGCTTGAGCGGGGAGCGGAGTAGTAAGGCGGCATGAGCGACACCCGTACGATCCAGGAAGCGGTCGTCTGCGAACTCGCGCCCGAGGGCGGAGCGGAGGCCGCGCTGCGGCACGACCCGGACGCGACCGGGCCCCGCGCCGACTGCGTCCTGTGCGGCGAGCCGACCGAACTGCCCGCCGACCACCCCGGCGGCACCCTCTGCCCGGTGTGCGCCTGGCAGCAGGCGCAGCGAATCGCCTGCTCGGGCTGACCTCGGGCCGCGTCGAGATCCACGGTGGAGCACTGGGCAGGAACCGGTCCCGCGTCGATGCCCAAGATGCGGCCGGCGGAGTCGAGGCCCGGCGCGGGCCGGCTACCGGAGTACTAAGCGTCCTCCCGTCCGGCCAGTGCCAGGGTCGAGCCGTGCCGCCCCTTGCGGACCAGCAGCTGGGCGGGGATGCGGCTGCGCAGGTCGGCGACGTGGCTGACGATGCCGACGGCGCGGTCGCGCTCGCGCAGGCCGTCCAGGACGTCCATGACCTCCTCCAGGGCGTGCTCGTCGAGGGTGCCGAAGCCCTCGTCGATGAAGAGGGTGTCCAGCGGCATCCCGCCCGCCTCGTCGGTGACCACGTCGGCCAGACCCAGGGCGAGGGAGAGCGAGGCGAAGAAGCTCTCGCCACCGGAGAGGGTCGCGGTGTCCCGCTCGGTGCCCGTCCAGGCGTCGACCACCCGCAGGGCCAGGCCCGAGCGCTTGGTGCCGGTGCCCCGGTCGTCGCTGTGCACCAAGGTGTAGCGCCCGCCGGACATCCGGACCAGCCGGTCGCTGGCCGCCGCCGCGACCTGCTCCAGCCGGGCCGCCAGGACGTACGACTCCAGGCGCATCCGCAGCCGGTTCTCGGCCGAGGTGCCGGCCGCGAGCGCGGCGAGCCGGTTGATCCGCCCGTACCGGTCCAGCGCCGGGGCCAGCTCGGCGGCGAGCCCGTCCAGTTGCCGACCGATCGCGGCCAGCGCCGCGCAGCGCTCACGGGCCGCCGCGTGGGCGGCGTGTGCCCGGCCGAGCCGGTCGGTGGCCGCGCCGAGCGCGGCCGCGACGGCGGTCAGGTCCACCGGCGGACGGCCCGCGGCCTCGGCCAGTTCCGGCAGCGCCAGCTCTCGGCGGACGGCGGCGGTCTCCGCGCTGTGCCGTTCCAGCCGCTTCTCCAACTGCTCGCGCTCCTCGCGCGGCAGCAGTACCGCCAGCGCTGCCGCGGCGTCCGGGAAGCCCGCCGCGGCGGCGGCCTTGCCCAGCTCGTCCTCGGCCTCGCCGAGCCTGGCCTCCGCCTCCGCGTGCGCCCTGGCGGCGGTGGCCGTGGCGGCGACCGCCTCGGTGAGCCGGGACAGGGCCGCGGCCCTGTCCGCGACCGAGGCCGCCTCGCCCCGGGCGGCCGCCACCCGGGCCGTCAGCGCCCGCTGCTCGGTGCCGAGCGCCAGCAGACGGTCGGAGAGGACGGCGGCGCGCTCCTTGGCCTCGTGCAGTTCGTCGACCCGGCGGGCGCGGTCCTGCGACAGCCGGACGATGTCCCGCTCGACCCGGCCGAGCGCCTCCGCCGCCTGCCGTGCCTCGCGGTGCTCGCGCTCCAGCCCGGCGAGGGCCTGCGCGAGCGCCTCCGCGCCGTCCGGCCCGGCCGCGCCGGCGGCGGTGGCCTCGCGTACCCGCAGCGCGGTGAGCGCCTGGTCGGCCTCCGTCCAGGCCCGCTCGGCCGCGGCCTGTGCCCGGCGCGCCCGCTCCTCGTCCTCGGCGCCGACCCGGCCGCCGGGCGTGGCCTCGGCGGGCGCCGGGTGCTCGGGCGAGCCGCAGACCCGGCAGGCCTCGCCCGTGCGCAGCTGCTCGGCCAGCTCGGCGGCCATGCCGCTCAGCCGGCGGTCCCGCAGGTCCAGACTGTGCTCGCGGGCGTCCAGCGCGGCGGTGCGCAGCGCGACCACCCGGGGCTCGGCCGCGGCGATCTCGGCGCGCAGGCCGTCGCGTTCCCTGGCCGCTCCCAGGCGGACCGTCAACTCGGTGCGTTGCCCGTCCAGTTGCTCGACCCTTGAGCTCGCCGACCGGGCCTCGGTGTGCTGCTGTTCCAAGCGGCCCAGCTCGTCCTCGAACTCGGACAGCCAGTCCTCGGCCTCCTCGGCCCGTTCCTCGGCGGCGCGCCGGTCCTCCGTCAGGGAGCTCTGCTCGTGGGCGAGTTCGGCGCAGCGTCGCTCCTCCGCCCGGGCCGCCTCCAGTCGGACCACCTCGGCCCGCAGCCGCAGTTCGGCCTCGGCGAGCCCGGCGGCGTCCGCCCCGGCGAGTTCCCGGCCCTCGCCACCGGAGCCGGCCAGCGCCTCGCGGTGCCGGCGCTCCGCCAGCCGGGCGCGCCCGAGTGCCTCGGCCGCGCTCTCCCGCAGCCGCAGCGCCGACTCCACCCCGACGGCCTCCTGGGCGGCGGCCAGTCGCCGCCGGTCCGCGGCCGCGGCGGCCTCGAAGCCGGCCAGCCGCTCGGCCCGGTCCAGCGCCTCCCGGTGCCGGCGCTGGCGACCGGCCAGCTCCTCCGCGGCGCCGCGGTGCTCCTGGGCGGCGCGCTGAGCGGCGCCGGCGCCCGCGAGGGCGGCCTCGGCGACGGCGAACTGCTCGGCCGCGCCGCTGCGCAGGACCGCCGCCCAGCCGAGCACCCCGGCGGCCAGACCGGTGTCGTCCTCCTCGGCCGGCACCCAGCCGGCGGCGGGCTCGGCGCCCGGACCGGCCGCCTGCTCGGCCTTGCTGACGAGGTCCCGCAGCCGCCGCCGGCCGGCCTGGACGACGGCCTCCTGACCGCGACGTTGCTCGGCCAGCCAGGCCTCCACGTGCTGGAACCGCTCGGTGTCGAACAGCCGCCGCAGCAGCTTGCCGCGCTCCTCCGAGTCGGCCTTGAGGAAACGGGCGAAGTCGCCCTGCGGCAGCAGCACCACCTGGCAGAACTGCTCCCGGTTCATGCCGATCAGCCGGTGGATCTCCTCCCCGGCCTCCTGGTGAGACTTGCTGAGCCCCCGCCAGCCGGGCGCGCCGTCGCCCGTGTCGGCGACCCACTCGCGCAGCAGCGTCTGCGCCCGCTCGACGGTGGTGCCGGTGCCGACCTTCTTCGGCCGGCGCTGCTCCGGCAGCCGGGTGATCTGCAGCCGCCGGCCGCCGAGGGTCAGCTCCAGCTCCACCGAGGTCAGCCGCTTCGGATCGGCGTGGTCGCTGCGCAGCCGGTTGGCCCGGCGTGCGCCCGGCGTCTCGCCGTACAGGGCGAAGCAGACCGCGTCCAGCACGCTGGTCTTGCCGGCGCCCGTCGCGCCGCGCAGCAGGAACAGCCCGCCGGTGGCGAGCGCGTCGAAGTCCACCGTCTCGCTGCCCGCGAACGGGCCGAAGGCGGTGACGGTGAGCCGGTGCAGCCTCATCGGGGCAGGTCCGCCTTCCGGTCGGTGGTCTCCCGGACGCGCTCGAAGCCCTCGCGCAGCCAGCCGAGCTCGTCCGGCGCCGGCTCGGCACCGGGGCGGACGTGCCGCAGGAAGCCCTCCGCGACCTCGAGGTCCCCGCGGCCGCTGACCCGCGCCGCGTACGACAGGGAGGGCTCGGCGTCGCCGCGCTCGGGGTCGAACAGCAGCTGGAGGGTGTGCGGGAAGCGGCGGCGCAACCGCTCCATCGGCTCGCTCGGCCGGGCCGCGTCGGTGAGCGTGGCCTGCACCCAGGACTGCTCGTGCTCGGCGTACCGCTCGTCGGTGAGCAACTCGTCGAGGGTGCCGCGCAAGGTCGCCAGTCGGCGCGGCTCGGGGCAGGGGACGCGCTCGGCAGTCACCGAGCCGTCGGTGGCGAGGTCGACCAGCCACATGGTCTTGCGCTGGTTGGCCTCGGAGAAGGAGTAGGCGAGCGGGGAGCCGCTGTAGCGCAGGTGCGGGGCGAGCGTCTGGCAGCCGTGCAGGTGGCCGAGCGCGGCGTAGTGCACCCCGTCGAAGACCGAGGCGGGCACGGAGGCGACGCCGCCGACCGCGATGTCCCGCTCGCTGTCGCTCGGTGCGCCGCCGGTGACGAAGGCGTGCGCCAGCACCACCGCCCGGGTGCCGGCCGGGCGTGCCGCGAGGTCCGCCCTGACCCGCTCCATCGCCGCCCCGAGCACCGCCGCGTGCCCGCCCTTCGCGAGCCCGAACCGCTCGCGCACCAGCGTCGGCTCCAGGTACGGCAGCCCGTACACCGCGACCGGGCCGTGCTCGTCCGCCAGCAGGACGGGCTCGGCGCACCCGTCCGGGTCGGTCCGCAGGTGGATGCCGGCCCGTCCGATCAGCCCCGCCCCGACCCCGAGGCGGCGGGCCGAGTCGTGGTTGCCGCTGATGAAGACCGTCGGCACCCCGAGATCCGCGAGCCGGTGCAGCACGTCGTCGAACATCGCGACCGCTTCCAGCCCGGGCAGCGCCCGGTCGTACACGTCCCCCGCGACCAGCACGGCGTCCACGCCCTCGGACCGGACCACTGCCACCAGGTGGTCCAGGAAGGCGCGCTGGGCGTCGTGCAGGCTCTCCCGGTGGAACGAACGCCCGAGATGCCAGTCGGAGGTATGCAGCAGTCTCACGACAGGGCCCTCACCTGCATGTTTGTCGCTCCTTGCACATTCGAGTCAGCACCGGACCAGCACGGGTCACGCGGCGAGCGCGTGGTCAGCACCGAGTATCACAGGAGCCTCCGACAGCACCGCGTCCATCACAGCTCTCAGCTTCTCACCCGCATCGGGGGACACAGGACCGTAGATGTCGGCAGTGATCTTGATCGAGCGATGGCCGAGCCACCGCGACACCTCCAGCACTCCCCGGCGCCATCGGCTCAAGCGGCGGCATCGCGGGCCGCCCTCCGGTCCGTGCACCTCGGGCACGGGCACTCCGGATCAAGCGGGGCGCTCCGCAGCGGCGGTCTGGGGTCCGCGCTGAGCTCGTTCGATTACCTGGGGTGAATTGTCAGTGGCTCTGTGTATGTTCCTCGACGTCGGCCAGTCCCAGCCGGGGTGGTCGGCGCTGTCCGGTGTCGGGCGATCGAACGAGAAGGAGGAGCCATGGCTGCTGTGCGGGAGTCGGTGTGCGAGGTGCTGGGCGGTGCTGCGGCGGGGCGGCCGTCGCCGAGGCGCCGGCAGGTGCTGGTGCTGTCCGGGCGGAGGCCCGGTGGCGGTGCCGGCGGGGCGTCGGCCGGTGGGCCCGGCGGGGCGGTGCCACCCGGAGGCGACCGGCCGCCGGGGGCGCGGGCCGGCGGGCGTGGTGCGCGGGCGGCCGGGCGCGGCGGGCGGGCCCGGGGTGCGCCGCCGCCCCAGCCGGTGGCGGTGGCCCTGGCCGTCGACGCGGGGGACTTCGCCGGGCTGGCGCGGTACGGGCTGTTCGGCGGGCTCGGGCACGCGGCCTACCTGCGGCAGGCGGAGGAGCAGCTGACGGCCCTGCACCGGCAGGGGCTGGAGGTGCACCTTCGGGTCCTGGAGGCGGGCGACTTCGAGGACTACTGCGAGGCGCTCGGCCTCGATCCCCGGATGCCCGCCGCCCGGGTCGCCTACGCGGGTGATCCGGAGCTGGCCGGTGAGCCGTTCGTCTACGCGGGGGAGCGGCTGGCCGAGCTGCTCCCGGTGCTGCTGGACGACCACCGGGCGCGGGTGCGGATGTCCGTGGCCTGCGCGGCCCTGCTGGACGCCGTCGGCGACGACCCGTCCGGGCAGCTCCGGATGGCGGCCGTGATGCGGTACGTGACCGCGGTCTACCTGGCGCTGGCCGAGGGCGCGGGGGAGGGCTGCCACCTGCTGACGCTGCGCTGCCACGGCCCCGAGGACGGCGAGGAGCTCACCTCCGCGGTGGACGTCTGTGTGGAGGAGGGCCGGCTGTACCCCGCCGGGCGGGACGCCGAGGCGTTCTGCGTCACGCTCGCGGCGGGTGTCGCCCTGGGCGGGGAGGGGGCGCTGCTGCTGCACGGCGATCCGTCGGCGGGCGTCCGGGTGGACGGCGAGGAGGCGGGCACCCGGCTCCGGCCGCCGGTCCGCGGCTGGGCGCTGACCGGCGGCCGGCTGCGGGCGATGACGGCACACGAGGTGTTCGACGAGCTGGCCGACGACGCCGCGCGCGGGCTGCCCTTCCCGCCCGGGGTGGATCCGCTGCCCGGGTTCCCGCTGCCCGTCTTCCGGGGCGCGGGGGAAGGGGGTGGGCCGCTGGGCTGACGAGGGCGCTCACCGCCTCCGCGTTCACCGCGTTCACCGCGTTCACGGCTTCCGCATCCGCCATGCGGCGCTGGGGACTGTTCATCGACCGCGTGTTCGGGGAAGATTCGGAGAAGATCAACAGCAGGAGCGCGCGGTGCCCCACGCCGCCGCTCCGGCCGCTCCGCTCCGTACCGTGCCCTGCAGGTCCTCCCCGCGCACCGCCGGTCCGGCGAAGCCCGACAGCGAGAGGGGGACGGATGAGCGAGCGGAGTGCGCTCGGTGCCAGGGGGTGGGCGCGGGCCGGTGCCCCCGCCGAGCGCCGCGGGGCGATTGCATGAGCCCGATCGAGTACAGCGCGGAGGTCGCCGAGCTGCTCGGGAAGGTGCGGCGGCGCCCCACGGCGGGCTGGCCGTGGCGGCCGGGCGAGCAGGTGCCGGAGGGGCTGCCGGTCAAGCAGTCCTGGGGGTGGCTGTTCGCCCCCGACGGGCGGGTGCTGACACTGGTGAACCCCAGGGACGGCATCTGCTCGCTGCCTGGCGGCTCGCTGGAGCCGGAGGACGGTGGGGATCCGGCGGCGGCCCTGGCCCGGGAGGCGGCCGAGGAGGCACAGGCCCTGATCAGCCGGCCGTACTACCTCGGCTACCTCTACGACCGGGTCGGCTCGGCGAACGGCGGGCACGAGTGCGCGCGGGTCCGGATGGCGGCGGTGCTGCGGGCGGTCGGCCCGAGCGTGGCCGACCCGGCCTCGGGCCGGCACTACCGGCGGCTGCTGGTCGCACCGGGCCTCGCCGTCGAACTGCTCGGCTGGGGCGGGCCCGGGCTGCGCCAGGCCCGGACGGCGGTTGCCACCGCCGTCCGCTGGCTCGGCGTGCCCGCGGCGGCGAACGAGGCGATCGAGGAGCTGCCGGTCGAGGGCTGCACCCTCGCCCCGGGCACCGTGTACCCCGGGGCCGTGCACCACGGTGGTGGCCACTCCGGCGTGCAGGGCTGACCGCGCGCGGCGCCGTACTCCCGGACGACGTCCCGGTAGTGCCGTCCCGACACCCCCGTCCCGACACCCCTGTCCCGACACCCCTGTCCCGGCACCCCTGTCCCGGCACCCCTGTCCCGGCACCCCTGTCCCGACACCCCTGTCCCGGCACCCCTGTCCCGGCACCCCTGTCCCGACACCCCTGTCCCGACACCATTGTTTCGGCAGCGGTGTTCGCTGTTCTGACGCCACGCCAGGACCGATGTCAACATCCGTCGCACGGCTCGGAGCGGCCACAACGGTGAATTCCGGCCGTGCCGTTGATGTCCCTTTTCGCCCACCTCTCGGCGCGCCTCGGGAGTTCGATCAGCCCCCCGGGGCTCGCTGACACCCGCTCCGAATCTGACTCGGCGATGTCCGGGCGGCGGCCCCCGGCTTATCGTGCAAGAAATTTCCGCAAGTTGCCGGTCTACGCGCGCAGCGCTACGCGCGTCACCGCGCACCCCTTTTGACCTGCACGAAGTCACGGACCGTCAGCGGCAGTTTATCTCCGGTCAGTCAGACGTCCCGTCAATATCCCTGGCATGACCGCTTCCAGGTTCGGCTACCGCCTGGTATCACTTCTGTGACCCTCACCACGCCACCCCACTGGAGCTGTGATGATCCGCCGTGCCCGTGCTCTGTCCATCGCCGCCATATCCGCAGGCCTCACCATGACGACGCTGTTCGCCGCGTCCTCCGCGAACGCCGCCGGCGCCAACTACGTGGCCCTCGGCGACTCGTACTCCTCCGGTGTCGGCGCCGGCAGCTACACGGCCGAGAGCGGTAGCTGCAAGCGCAGCACCAATGCGTACGCGTACCTCTGGAAGAAC
This sequence comes from Kitasatospora sp. NPDC001132, assembly GCF_053598415.1. NCBI lineage: Bacteria > Bacillati > Actinomycetota > Actinomycetes > Kitasatosporales > Streptomycetaceae > Kitasatospora > Kitasatospora sp. NPDC001132. The sequence continues at coordinate 51,912 of NZ_JBSFKF010000010.1, forward strand.
GCGCACGCGCCGTCCTCCTTCAAGTTCGTTGCCTGTTCGGGCGCCAAGACCGGCGACATCCTGAACAACCAGATCTCCGCCCTGGACGCCAGCACCACGCTGGTCAGCATCTCGGTCGGCGGCAACGACGCGGGCTTCGCCGACACCATGCAGACCTGTGTCCTCGGCTCGGACAGCGACTGCATCAGCGCCATCAACACGGCCAAGAGCTACGCCACCAACACCCTGCCCGCCCAGCTGGACAAGGTGTACTCGGCGATCAAGGCCAAGTCCCCGAAGGCCCACGTCGTGGTGATGGGCTACCCGCACATCTACAAGATCGGCGGCAGCTGCATCTTCGGCATCAGCGACACCAAGCGTGCCGCGATCAACGGCGCCGCCGACACCCTCGACGGTGTCCTCGCCAAGCGGGCCGCCAACGCCGGCTTCGCCTTCGGCGACGTCCGCAGCATCTTCACCGAGCACGAGATCTGCGGCTCGCAGACCACCTGGCTGAACAGCACCACCCTGCCGGTCGACGAGAGCTACCACCCGAAGGCGTCCGGCCACTCCGGTGGCTACCTGCCGGTCTTCTCGGCGCTGTAAGGACCGCCGCGACGGACCGCCCGGCGCGGGCCCGTCCCGGAGCCGCCGTCCCCTCCCACGACTCGGGAGGGGGCGGCGGCAACGCCGTTTCAGCTGCCGGAAGGCGCCGGTCCGGACGCCGGGCCGGACACTGGGCCGGGCACCGGTCCGCGCGTCGCGGACCCGGGCGGCGGGAAGGGGATGCCGGAGAGGATCGGCAGCAGTTCCGCCTCCTCGAAGTCGAGGTGGGCCTCCAACTCGGCGGACATCCGGTCCAGTTCCGCCCGGAGGCGCCCCGGTTCGGTGACCGCGATCCCGGCCAGCAGGGCCACCAGTTCCTCCTTGATCCGACCGATGGCCCGGTGCTGTTCGCCGAGCCGCGCCAGGACGTCGGCCAGCTCCGGATGGCTGCGCGCGAGCGCGGGGAAGACGGCTGTGTCCTCGCCGGTGTGGTGGTGCGTCAGCCCCTCGCAGAAGGCCAGGCAGTGCTGGCGCAGCTGCAGCCCGAGCGGGGCCGGTCGGCCCGGGACGTGGGCGTGCGCCTCCTCCCGTACGTGGCGCAGCTGCGCGCGCAGCCAGGTGTGCGTCTCCACCAGCTTGTCGGCGAGGCTGCGCACGACCGGGGCGGCGGCCGGGGCCGGTCCGTCGGCGGGTGGTTCGGGGTACTCCAGGACGACGACCGGCAACTCCCGTTCGGTGTGCGCCTGGTAGTCCCCGTAACCCGGGGCCTTCCGGACCACGGCGGCGAACAGCCGCTCCCGGCGGTCGCCTTCGGCGGGTACGGCGACGGTGTCGAAGGCCTCGGTGCCGACTTCGACCCGGACGACCGGGTGGACGAGGAGGTTGCGGTACCACTGGGGGTGTTCCGGAGCACCGCCGGCCGAGGCGACGACCAGGAGCTGCCCCTGTGCCCGGACGTATCCGAGCGGCACGGTGTGCGGCCGCCCGGAGCGGGCTCCGGTGGTGGTCAGCAACAACAGGTCGCCGCCCTCGAACGGGCCGCCGACCCTCCCGCCGTTGGCGCGGAACTCCTCGATGACATTCAGATTGAAGGACATGGGCATGCGTGTGTGATGGATCTCCAGAGAGGAAAGGGGGGTGCGGCCACACGCGGTGTCGGTGCGGCGCCCGAACCGGTGTCACGGCCGGTCCCCGCACCCGGCGACGTCCGTCACGGGACATCGGACACAGGGCACAGGACGCGGGACACAGGGCTCGAAACACGGAACACGCGTCGCGGAACACCGGATGCGGTTCGCGCCCGCAGGTACAGCGGTACCGCGGTGACCGCCTGGCGTCAGATCAGGGAAGCGGAGAGAGCGCTCATCGCGCATCGACCCTTCGGGAAAGGTGCCCGCTCGGCTGTCGGCCGGCCCACTGCTCTTTGGCCGACGCCGCGCTGCACGCCCCCATTAGAGTCAGGCCGCGGACGCGCTGTCAACGTGCGAGGTCGCCCCGAGGGAGGTTGAACCCGCCGTGGCGCCCCCCCCCCCGGGGGGGGGGGCCGGCGGGGGGCGGGCGCCGGGCGAGGGGTCC
>NZ_JBSFKF010000010.1:54021-295486 GCF_053598415.1 Kitasatospora sp. NPDC001132
GCCCGCGGGCCCCCCCCTCTTTTGGGCCGGGCGGCGCCGGCGCTGAAACGGCGCGGGGGCGCCCCGGGGGCGTTCCCCCCCGCGGGGCCCCCCCCGGGGGGGGGGGGCCCCCACGGCGGTGCCCGTCAGCGCAGGTAGTCGACCAGGCCGGCCGGCTTGAGTCCGGCGGCGTCGGCGGCGGCGAGGGCTCGCTGGAGGTCGGCGGCGAGGGTGTCGGTCCAGTGCATCAGGACCACGTCGCCCGGCTGCAGCAGGCCGGGGTGCCAGATGTTGGAGGCGCCCCAGCTGAAGTCCGCGTCGGCGGTGAGCACGGTGCGGATGCCGCAGTTGGCGGCGGCTTGGAGGGTGTCGGCGTTCCAGGCGAAGAACGGCGGGCGGAAGAACGTCGGCGCGGTGCCGAAGAGGCGGGTCATGGCGTCCCGGGCGTCGCAGATCTCGACCTGCTGCTGTTCCAGCGGGAGCTTGCTGAGGTCAGCGTGGGAGACGCTGTGGTCCTGGACCGATGAGCCGGGCACGGCGGTGACCCGGCGGAAGAAGGCCGGGTCGGCGGCGGCCGGCATCGGCAGCGGGAAGGCGGTGATCGGCAGCCGGTGGTCGGCGATGAACCGCTCCGCCTCGGGGGTGCGCTGCCAGCCGTCGTCCACGGTGAAGAAGACGACCTTGTCGTCGGTGGGGACGGAGCCCGCGGCGACGGCCGGGGCGGGCGCGGGGCCGTCCACCCGGACGTCGTCCACCGAGAACGGGCCCTGCTGGTACCAGCCGTGCACGTACAGTCGGACGCTGTGCGCGTTCGGGCCGGTGGTGAACCGGGTGCTCAGCCGCTGCCAGCCGCCGCCGGTGGTCTCCGTCCAGGCGGGCGCGACGTCCTTGCCGGTGCCGGTGGCGCCCAGGTGGACGAAGTCGCCGCGCACCCACGCGGAGGCGGTGTAGGTGGTGCCGGGCCGGACCGCGACGGTCTGCGCGCACTCGCCGGTGGAGTCGGCGTTCGCCGGGGTGACGGTCAGCGCCGAGGCACCGGCGTGCGGGGCGGTGGCGGTGACGGCCGCCTCGGCCGGTCCGCCGGTACAGGTCCAGCCGGGGATGCTGCCCCAGTCGGCGAGGTCGGGGGAGGGCGCCTCGAATCCGGGGTTGGTGGCGAGGTTGACGGTCCGTGCGGCCTGTGCGGCCTGAGTGGTCTGTGCGGTCTGCGCGGTTTGTGCGGCCTGCGCGCTCGGCGCGGTGAGGCCGGTGAGCAGCGCGACCGAGGCGGCCAGCGCGGACAGGCGCATGGACATCGACACGTGGGGACTCCAGCAGGTGGGGGCACGCCCGTGGGGAGGGCGTGAGCGGAATCGGACCGTGGAACTCGGGAACGTGTCGCAACAATGGACTAGACCAATAGGGTCGTCAAGGGAACGGTGGATGAACCCGGCGGTCGTCGCCCGGCCACCGCGCCCGCGACACAAGCGACAAGACGGTACGTCAGGGCTGGCACGGTAACGTCGGGTTCGGGCGGGCCGGGCCGGTTCAGGACAGGTACAGCTCATCGATGTCCGCCGCGTAGTACTCGGCGATCGCCGCCCGCCGCAGCTTGAGCGAAGGGGTCAGCAGCCCTTGCTCCTCGCTGAACTCCCGTGGCAGCAGCCGGAACGCGCGGATCGACTCGGCCCGTGAGACCGCCGTGTTCGCGACCGCCACCGCACGCTGGACCTCCACGTGCAGGTCCTCGTCCGCGAGCACCGCCCAGGGGTCCCGATGCTCCCGCCCGCGCGTCTTCAGCCAGTGCGCCAACGCCGCCGGGTCGAGCGTGATCAGCGCCGCCACGTACGGCCGGTCGTCGCCCACCAGCAGGCACTGGGAGACCAGCGGGTGCGCCTCGACCCGCTCCTCCAGGGCCGCCGGGGCCAGGTTCTTGCCACTGCTGGTGACGATGAGGTCCTTCTTGCGGCCGGTGATGCTGAGGTAGCCGTCCTCGTCCAGCCGGCCCAGGTCGCCGGTCGCGAACCAGCCGTCGACCAGGGACTCGGCCGTGCAGCGCGGATGGTTGAGGTAGCCGCCGAAGACCGAGCCGCCGCGCACCCACACCTCGCCGTCGTCGGCGATCGCCACCGAGGCGCCCGGCACCGGCTGCCCGACCGTGCCGAGCTTCTGCCGGCCGACCGGGTTACCGGTGATCGCGGCGGTGGTCTCGGTCAACCCGTAGCCCTCGTACAACTGGAGGCCGGCGCCGGTGAAGAACAGACCCAGTTCGCGCCGGAGTGTGGAGCCCCCGCACATCACGCTGCGCACCCGGCCGCCGAACACCGCCCGCAGTTTCGGGTAGACCGTCCGCTCGTACGCGAGGTGACGCAGCCGAAGGGCCGCACCCGGGCCGGGGCCGCGGCCGAACGCCTTCTGCTCCCGGGCGGAGGCCCAGTCGACGGCCACCTGCCGCGCCTGTTCGAAGAGTTCGCCGCGTCCGGCGTCCTCGGCGGCCCGCCGGGCCTGCCGGAAGATCTTCTCGAAGACGTACGGGACGGCGTGCAGGAAGGTCGGGCGGAAGGTTTCCAGCGCGGGCAGCAGCGCGTCGGTGGAGACCTCGGGGACGTGCCCGATCCGGAAGCCGCCGCGGATCGCGGCGATCTGCACGGCCCGTCCGTAGACGTGCGCGAGCGGCAGGAACAGCAGGGTGGCGGGACGGCCGCCGCCGGTGTCGCGCAGGACGTCCCCCCACCCGGCGAGCAGGGCGTCGGCCTCGGCGGCCAGGTTGGCGTGGGTGATCAGGCAGCCCTTGGGGCGGCCGGTGGTGCCCGAGGTGTAGACGACCGTGGCGACGTTCTCGGCGGCGACGCCCAGGCGCTGGCGGTGCACCAGGGCGTCGGGCACGCCGCGGCCGTCCTCGGTGATCGCGGCGACGCAGTCGCGGTCCAGCTGCCAGATTCCGGTGAGGTCGGGCAACGCGTCACAGACCGCGCCGACCGTCATCGCCGCGTCCTCGTCCTCGACCAGGCAGGCCACCGCCTGGGTCTCGGCGAGGATCCAGCGCACCTGCTCGGCGGCGGCGGTGGGGTAGACGGGGACGGTGATCGCGCCGATCGACCAGAGTGCGTAGTCGAACAGTGTCCACTCGTAGCGGGTGCGGGACATCAGGGCGACCCGGTCGCCGTAGCGCACGCCATGGGTGAGCAGGCCCTTGGCCAGGGCGAGCACCTGGGCCCGGAACTCCCGGGCGGTGACGTCCCGCCACTGGCCGTCCTCGGCCCGCCGGGACAGCTGGACCAGGTCGGGGGTGCGCTCGGCGGTGTCGTAGAGGGAGTCGGCGAGTCCTCCGGTGGCCTCGGACGCGGCCGGGGCGGGAGTGGTGAACTCGCGCACGGTCCTCCCCAGTTCGGTGCCGGTGGTACGGGGTGGGCCGAAACTATCGGATCGTCCCGGCACTGCCCAGGGTTGTGACGGTGACGCGACGAGATCGGCACGGGTCGCCTCGGGTGGTGCCGCCCACGGGGAGGCGCGGGGAGGCGCGGGGAGGAACCGGTGAGGAACCGGGGAGGACACGGGGCCCGCTGTCAACCCCGCCGTCCGGGCACCGGCGGGCATCACCGCCTCTCGAAGGAGTGGTGACGGCGTAGTAGAGTCTCGCAGACCTGTGGCCGGGAACCCTCCTCCGACCTTTCCCTCAGCACCTCCACACCACCCCACGCCGCTGTCCGGCCCGGCCCCACGCCACCCCACCGCTCCCCGTCCGCGCCTGGCCATCCCCGACCGAGGACTCCATGCGTCTGCGCAGCAGCTCGATCCGCGCGAAGATCATCGCGCTGCTCCTGGTGCCCATCGTCGCGCTCGCCGCCCTGTGGGCGTACGCGACGATCGCCACCACCGGGGACGTCTGGAGCCAGCTCGGCATCAGCCGTACGTACAAGGAGTTCGAGGGCCCGGTCGACCAGTACACCGGCGACCTGCAGAACGAGCGCCGCGCCGCCGTCCAGCGGCTGGCGGACCCGCGCTCGCCGGTCGCCAGGGAGGCCTACGAACAGGCCAAGGCCGCCACCGACCGCAGCCTGGAGGTGTTGCGGCAGAAGAAGGACGGCTCCGCGGGCAAGCTCTCCGCCCCCCAGCGCGGCCGCTTCGTGCAGATCATCGCGGCCGCCGACCAGCTCGGGCCGCTGCGCGCCCAGGTCGGCCGCTCCGCGCTGAACTGGGAGTTCGCGCTGGGCCAGTACAGCGACCTGGTCAAGCCGGTGTTCGGCTTCCGGTCTGCCTACGTCGCCCGGCAGAGCGGCCAGCTCCCCCGCCAGGGCACCATCCTGATCGAGCTGGTGCGCGCCCGCGAGTACCTGTCGCAGGAGGACGCGGCGATGGAGGGCCTGCGCACCGGCGCCGCCAAGCCCACCGCCGAGCAGTACCAGGCCGCGCTGGACGCCCTGCACAACCAGCAGGCGCTGTTCACCGTCTACGTCGCCGAGCTGGACCCCGCCGACCAGTCCGACTACATCGCGCTGCGCGGCGGCGAGGCCTGGGGCGCGCTCGCCCGCGCCGAGGCGGACTTCGTCGGTGCCGGCGGCCCCGACCGGGTGGTGCAGGCGCTCAACAGCGACTCCTGGCGGGAGACCGCCGACCGGGCGCTCGGCGACCTCGCCTCGATCAACAGCCGGATCTCCGCCGGGCTGGACGAGCGCGCGCGGTCCACCTCGATCGGACTGCTCTGGCGCGGCGGCATCGCCGGTGCCATCGGCCTGGTCGCCGTGGTGCTGTCGATCATGATCTCGTTCCGGATCGGCCGGGGTCTGGCCCGGCAGCTGATCGGCCTGCGCAACGCGGCCGACGAGCTGGCCGGCACCCGGCTGCCGTCCGTCATGCTGCGGCTGCGCCGCGGCGAGTCGGTGGACGTGGCCACCGAGGCCCCCGAGCTGCACTTCGGGGACTCCGAGATCGGCCAGGTCGGCCAGGCCTTCAACGCGGTGCAGCGGGCCGCCGTCGAGGCCGCCGTCGAACAGGCCGAACTGCGGCGCGGGGTCTCGGCGGTGTTCGTCAACCTGGCCCGGCGCAGCCAGGTGCTGCTGCACCGCCAGCTCACCCTGCTCGACACCATGGAGCGTCGCACCGAGGACCCGGCGGAGCTGGAGGACCTCTTCAAGGTCGACCACCTCACCACCCGCATGCGCCGGCACGCCGAGGGCCTGATCATCCTGGCCGGCGGTTCGCCCGGGCGCGCCTGGCGCAAGCCGGTCCGGATGGTGGACGTGGTCCGGGCGGCGGTCGGCGAGGTCGAGGACTACGCCCGGGTGATCGTCCGGCCGTTCCCCGGCACCGGCCTGCTCGGCAGCGCCGTCGCGGACGTCACCCACCTGATCGCCGAACTCGTCGAGAACGCCGCGGTGTTCTCCCCGCCGAGCACCCAGGTCACCGTCCAGGGCGAGGTGGTGGCGCACGGCTTCGCGCTGGAGATCGACGACCGCGGCCTCGGACTGAGCGAGCAGCTGCTCGCCGAGATCAACGAACGCCTCGCCGTGGAGCAGGAGTTCGATCTCGCCGACACCGACCGGCTGGGCCTGTTCGTGGTCAGCCGGCTGGCCCGCCGGCACGGCATCCGGGTGCACCTGCGGCCGTCCCCGTACGGCGGGACGACGGCGGTGGCGCTGATCCCGCGCGAGCTGCTCGCGGAGGCTCCGGACGGGATGCCGGAGCCGGGCGCGGCCGGGAAGCGGTCCGCGGCGGGCGGCCGGCGCGGGCAGCGGGACCTGGTCGCGGTGCCGGGGTCGGGGGGAGCCACCCCGTCGGCGGCCACGCTCGGGTCCGGCGGTGCCGGGGCCGGTGCGGCTACCGGAGGTCGCGCGGGAGCCGGCGCCGACGGCGGCTCGGGTGGCCTGGTCGGCAAGCACCGCGGGACGACGGGCGGGCCGAGGCCCTCCGCGCCCGACGCGGGCCGTACGCCGGGCGGGCTGCCGCGCCGGGCCTCCCGGAGCAGGGGTGGGCCGGTGCTGGTCCCCGCTCCCGCGGCGGACACCGAGGACGCGCCGGGGACGGGCCGTCACCGGCGGGAGGACGCGGTGGTGGCCGCGGCCGAGGCGGCCGTCGCGGCTGCAGGTGCGGTTGCCGGTCCGGCTGGGGCTGGTCCGGCCGGGGCCGGTCCGGTGGTGGCGGACGGCGACGACGCCACCGGCGCCGTCGGGCGGGCCGACGCCGTTCCCGCTTCCGCTTCCGCTTCCGTTCCCGCTTCCGCTCCCGGTCCCGCCGCGGACGCCGCGCCGCTCCGGACGGCGGGCGGCCTGCCCCGGCGGGTCCGGCAGGCGAACCTGGCGCCGCAGCTCAGGGACCAACTCACGGAACAGCTGAAGGAACGGTTCCGCAACGGGGCCGAAACCGACGGCGGGGAGACCCGCGAGGTCAGGGAGCGCTCGCCCGAGGAGGCCCGGGCCACCTTCGCCTCGTTCCAGCGCGGCTTCACCAAGGGGCGGGGCGCCACGGCTCCGACGGACCGCACAGGTGCGTCCACCGGCGCGTCCACGGGCCGCACCGGTGCGCCGGCGGACCGCCCCGGTGCTCCGTTGACGGATCGTCCCGGCACGCCCGACGATCGTCCCGGACGGACGGAGGGACGGTCCACCGCCGTACCGGTCTGGCAGCCGCCGGACCGGTCCCGGCGGGCGATCGGCCCGGCGCCCGCCCCGGCGGCGCTGCCCGCGCCGCAGGACACCGGCCGGGCGCCGCTAGCGCGTCGGGTGCCGCCCGGGCAGCCGGTCCGCCGGAGCCCGGACACCGGTGCGCCCGCGCCACCTGCCGTACCCGCACCACCTGTCGTACCCGCGCCACCCGCATCACCCGCATCACCCGCACCACCTGCACCACCCGCTCCACACGCACCACCCGCTCCAGCGGAAGGAACTGATTCATGACCACGTCGATGCAGTCGTCCGGGGACCTCAACTGGCTCCTGGACGACCTGGTGGGGCGCGTCGCGGCCCTGCGGCACGCGGTGATCCTCTCCAACGACGGCCTGGCCACCGGTGCCTCCCGCGACCTCGGCCGCGAGGACGCCGAGCACCTGGCCGCCGTCGCCGCCGGGTTCCACAGCCTGGCGAAGGGCGCCGGGGGGCACTTCAAGGTCGGTGGCGTCCGGCAGACCATGGTCGAGCTGGACGAGGCCTTCCTCTTCATCACGGCCGCCGGCGACGGCAGCTGCCTGGCCGTGCTGAGCGAGGCCGAGGCGGACATCGGCCAGATCGCGTACGAGATGGCGCTGCTGGTCAAGCGGGTCGGCGAGCACATGGCCGCCGAACCGCGCACCGAAACCGCCCCGCCGGTGAGATGAGCGGTCCGATGGCGGATCCGAAGGCGGATGTGCCGGACGGCCCCGAGACGTCGGACGGCCCCCAGGTGCCGGTAGGCACGGCCGGGCCGTCCGGCGTCGGCGGTTCTGCCGGTGCCTACGGTCCGGGCGGCGCGGGCGGTCCGGGCGGTCCGGAGGCCGTGGCGGGGAACGGGCAGGCGGATCCGGACGGGCCCGACGTCGACCTGTTCCGGCCGCGCACCCCGGTCGACGACCGCTGGTTCGACGACGAGGCCGGCCCGGTGGTGCGGCTCTACTCGATGACCCGCGGCCGCACCCAGCCGGTCGAGGAGGGGCTGTTCGACCTGATCTCACTGGTCACCGCCGTCGATCCCGGGCCGGTCGCGGGGGCCGTGCCCGCGCACGTCCTCGACCCGGAGCACCAGACGCTGCTCACCCTGTGCCGCCGCGAGCCGCTCTCCGTCGCCGAGCTCGGCTCCTACACCGACCTGCCGGTCAGTGTGGTGCGGGTACTGCTCGGCGACCTCTACGACGCCGAACTGATCAGCGTCACCCGACCCGTTCCGCTCGCCGAGCTGCCGGACGAGCGCCTGCTGCGAGACGTGATCAATGGACTCCGTGCGCTCTGACCCCCACCCCCACCCGGTCGCCACCGGGCCGTACCGGGACGACACCGCGCCCCATCCGGCGAACGTCAACGACCCGCGCTGGCGCGGAGGTCCGGCCGTCGCGGTGAAGATCCTCGTCGCGGGCGGCTTCGGCGCCGGCAAGACCACCCTGGTCGGCTCGGTCAGCGAGATCCGGCCGCTGCGCACCGAGGAGGAGCTCAGCGAGCTGGGCCGCCCGGTGGACGACACCTCGGGGGTGGAGGCGAAGCGCACCACCACCGTGGCGATGGACTTCGGACGGATCGACCTTCGGCCTGGGCTCGCGCTCTACCTGTTCGGCACGCCCGGGCAGGACCGGTTCTGGTTCGTCTGGGACGAGTTGGCCCGCGGCGCGCTCGGCGCCCTGGTGCTCGCGGACACCCGGCGGCTGGCCGACTGCTTTCCGTCGGTGGACTTCTTCGAGCAGCGCGGCATCCCGTTCCTGGTCGCGGTGAACTGCTTCGAGGGCACCGAACGGTTCGCGCCGGACGAGGTCCGCGAGGCGCTCGACCTCGACCGGGACATTCCGGTGCTGCTCTGCGACGCGCGGGTGCGGCAGGACGGCAAGGATCTCCTCGTCGCGCTGGTCGAGCACGTCGCGTCCCTCAGACGCCGCCGCGCCACGGTCGGCGCCTGAGGGGGGCTCGGCTCCGGTTCGGATCCTGACCCGCCCGGCCCGGCTCCGGTATGGCCCGCCCGGCTCGGCTCCGGCTCGGCGCGATTCGGTACCGATCCGACCAAGGCCGTGAGCCGGCCGTGGTTCCGCCGTGCGACGACTCGGCGGGTGGACGCGCCGACCTGCGCGTTCCGCTATCCGTCTCATTAAGCTGTCCACATCCCGGACGATCACTGCGCGGAAGGTTGCCTAGACCGCCCCGGCCGTGGAAGGCTCTGTGGTCGAAGGCCGCCCGGCCGTGCCGTCGGGAGCGCCGGAAACGCCACGTTCACAAGGGCGTTGCGACCGGCGGACGGCCTTCGACGAACCGGCGAGGCATCGTCGGCGGGCTCCGGCAGCGGTGCGCCGCCGGGTGGAGAACGAAGGGGGAGGGCAGCAGGATGACCGTCGGCCGACGACGCATCATCACCGCCGCGCCCGGCTCCCCGACGTCCGGTGCCCTCATGCCCGGCTCCCTGATGACCGGTGCCTCCATGACCGGCGCCGCCGTGCCCGGTCCCGCCGATCCGGCGCTCACCGTCCGCCGCTACATCGACCACGCGCTGATCTGCAGCGCGTGTTGTCGCTGACCGGCCTGACCTTCCCGGTACGTCCCCGGCGCTGACGGCCCACCCGGCCCACCGCCCGACGCACCGCCGAAACCCGTCGACCAGGCCGTAGCGGACCGCCCGTCCGGCGTGCCGCGGCCGACCAACCGGACCCGCCCAGCGGAGAGAGCACCAGTGAACATCGTCTGCCCCAGCACCGTCCCCGGCCTCGTCGGCCGTACCCGAACGACCGGGTCGGCCCCCGCGATGCGCGCGGGTGGACGGACCGGGCGGTGGAACCGGTGCGGGAGCCGTGCCGCGGACAGCCGACGGGGTCGCCCCGACCTCGAGCCGTTCTGGCCGTCCCGGCAGCCGCACCTGTTCGATCAGACGTGTCCCGGCTCGCCCAGCGCGTCCCGGCCCGCCGCCCGCTGACCCGGTTCGACCCGGTCCAGCTCAGGCAGTACGCCCGGTCGACGCGCAGACGACTCCACCCCGTCCGTCACGCGCGAAATGAGCGGCACACCATGTCTTCTTCCTCCACGGCCACCCTGCCCCTGCCCACCGCGACCCCGCACCTGCGCGCGGTCCGCTCCGTCCCTCCGGTCTCCTCCGTTCCCGTCACCGTGCCGGTCGGTCCCGGCGCGCCGGGGGCCGCCGGGCCGTCCGTCCCCTCGGCGCCGGTGTCCGACCGCTGGCCCGGGGCGGCGGCCCGTGCGCCCCACGCCGGGCCGACCCATGCCGGTCCGGCCCACGCCGGGCTGACCCACGCCGGTCCGGTTCGTCCGGCGGCCGTCCCGGCCCCCGCCGTCGCCCAGCCGGGCGCGGTGGCCCCGCAGGTGCCCCAGGCGCTGCTCGCCGCGCTGCCGGAGGGGGCGGCCGTCGTCGCCACCCTGCCGCAGGGCGTGCTGCCGCAGGGCCTGCTGGCGCAGTACGGCACGCAGACCGGCGGCGCGAACGGCGGCCCGCTGGTCGGGTACCTGGTGCTGGTGCCGGCCGAGAGCCTGGCGGCGGGGGCCGCGGGCCCGGGGACGGCCGGCCTGTCGGGCGGTCCTGCCGCTGCCGGGATCGCCGCCTCCGGGGGCCACGCCGTCCCCGGGGCCCACGCGGGTTCCGCCGCCCACACCGCCTCGGGGGTCCGTCCGGTCCGCCCGGCGGGACGCGGCATCGCCGTCGACACCGAGCGGCGCAACGCCTACGTCGACGGGCGGCTGCTCGACCTCACGTACCTGGAGTTCGAGCTGCTGGCCCACCTCACCGAGCACCCGCAGCGGGTGCACACCCGGGACCACCTGGTCTCCGCGGTCTGGGGTTACGGCCACGTCGGGGACGGGCGGACGGTCGACGTGCACGTCGCCCGGCTGCGCCGCAAGCTCGGACCGGCCTACCGGGACACCATCGTGACGGTCCGCCGGGTCGGCTACAAGTACACCCCGGCCGCGGTCTGACGGCGGGCCGTCACCGTTCGGTCCGGCAGCGGACCGCTCGTCCCGGATGTGGACGGGCGGTCCGCTGCTTCGTCGAGTTCCGGTTCGTCGCGCTTCGGTTCGTCGCGTTCGGGCTCGTCGAGTTTCGGCTCGTGGTGTTCCGGGCCGTGGTGTTCCGCCGGACCGTCAGGGGCGCTGGTCCGGCGGCAGGAGGAGGACGGCGAGGGCGTCGGCGCAGCTGCGGGCGTGGCCGAGGAACCAGTCCAGCCGGTCGTCGGTGAGGTGCGCGGGCGTCGATCGGACCGCCAGGGCGAACCGCGCCTGCCCGGCGCCGTCCAGGACCGGTACGGCCACGGTTCGCACCCCGGCCGCCGACTCGCCGTCGTTCAGCGCGTGACCGGCCGTCCGCACCTTCGCCAACTCCTCGCTCAGGGCGGCGGGTTCGGTGATCGTGCGGTCGGTGAAGGAGGGCAGCGGGCCGAGTGCCGGCGGTGCCGTCTCACCCGGGCGCGGCCAGGCCAGCAGGACCTTGCCGAGCGCCGTGGAGTGCAGCGGGCGGCGCAGGCCCAGTCCGGTGTCCGGGCGGACCGAGCCGCCGACCAGGATCACCGCGTGGGCGCCGCTGCGGATGGCCAGGTCGGCCGTCGCCTTGGTGCGCCTGGACAGCAGCTCCAGCTCGGGTCCGGCGAGGTGCAGCCCGCGCTGGTGGAAGGTGAGCTGGCCGAGCTCGGCGACGGCCGGACCGAGCCGGTAGCGGACGGTCTGCTCGTCCTGCTCCAGGAACCCGGCGCTGACCAGCGTGCGGGCCAGCCGGTGCGCGGTGGAGACCGACAGGCCCATCCGGCGGGCCAGGTCCGAGGCGCTCAGGTCGGGGCCGTTGTCGTGGAAGCAGTGCAGCAGCCCGAGCGCGCGCTGGACGGCCTGCGCACCGGCCGGCGGACTCTGGACGGCGGTGGCGGCCTCGGCCATGGCACCTCGCGTTTCGATGGGAACTCCGGACGGGCGGCCGGAGGCGGGGTCTCAGCGTAGGGCAGCCAGTGCTGCGGGAATGTGTCGATGACGTTGCAATGGAATGGCGTTGATGAACAACTGATCCCACCATGTGGCAAAAGCTTGCTTCCGGTTCGCCCGCCGTGGAACGCTCCTCGTGTCGCGCCGGACGGCCACTCGGCCCGGGCGGCGCCCGCCCCGACTCCACGGAAGGAGAAGCGCCGTGACGTCCCACCGGTGTCTCCCCTTCCATGCGTGTTGTCGCTGACCGACCCCTCCGCGCCCGGCCCGTCCTGCATCGTGGCGTACAACTCCCTTGCGCACCAAGCCTCCTGGGCCATCGTGCGGTGATCGATCCCGACCTCCTCCGGCCGTCGCCGGAGCCCCCGTAGAGGACCAACTCCGTTGTCCAGTCGTATCCAGAACCCCTCCGCGCTTCCCGACACGCTCTGGTTCACCCGCTGCCCGGTGCCCACCGCGACCGGGATCGCCGCCGACCAGGGCCGGCTCGCCCGCGAGTTCGCCGCCGACGGCATCGCCGTCCGCTCGCTGCAGGATGCTCCGCCCGAGGTGGCCGCTGACCACCACTACACCCACGCGCTGACCGGCCTGTTCCGGGAGGGCGGCAACGTCCCCGCGCTGTGGGCCCGTTCGCGCGGCGAGGCGACCAGGCTGATCGGCCTCACCTGGATCGAGGAGCGCCAGGTGGTCCTGGTCCGGGCCGGCAGCGGCGTCACCGGGCCGGAGCAGCTGCACGGGCTGCGGCTGGCAGTCCCACATCATGACATCGGCATCGACTTCTGGCGGGCCATGGCGCTGGCCGGCTTCCGCGGCGCCCTCGGGCTCGCGGGCCTCACCCTGGCGGACGCCGAACCGGTGGACGTCCCAGGGATCCCCGGCGGCGGGCAGTGGTCCGCCGAACTGGCCGCACTGCGGGACGGCACGGTGGACGCCGTGTACGTGAAGGGGGCGCTCGCCGTCGAGGCGGCCCGCCGGATCGGTGCGGAGGTGGCCGTGGAACTGGATGCGGCACCCGACCGCCGGAGTCGGGTCAACAACGGCACGCCCCGGCCGATCACCGTCCACCAGCGGCTGCTGGACGAGCACCCCGAACTGGTCGCCCGTTTCCTCGCGGTGCTGCTGGAGTCCGCCGACTGGGCGGCGGAGCACCCGGAGGAGGTGGGCCGGATCCTGCGGGTCGAGACCGGCGCTGGGGCGGAGGGCGTCGTCGGAGCCTATGCGCCGGGCAGCCACCGGACCCTGCACCTGGACCTGTCGGGGGAGCGGCTGGACCTGCTGGCGCTGCAGGAACGATTCCTCAGGGAGCAGGGCTTCCTTGCCGCGCCGGTGGACGTGCAGGCGTGGGTCGACCCGGAGCCGCTCCGCGCGGCCCGCGAGCTGCTGCGGGTGCGGCGTTCGGGCGGGGGTACGGGCGGGGGCGCCGGGGCGGGTGTCGGGGCGGGTGTCGGTGCCGGCGGCGTTCAGATCACAGACTTCAGCTGACAGCGTTCAGCTAACAGATTTCGAAAGTTGTCAGCTGTCATCTGTCCGCTGCCATCTGTCACTCACCTGGAGAATCCCCGTGAAGATCCCCGGTCTCGCCCGCGCCGCCACCGCGCTGCTCGCCTCCACCGCCCTGGCCGCCTGCGGCTCGTCCACCGACGGGGCCAAGGCCTCCGCCGGGGGCGGGACCGACGGCAGGGCCGAGGTCGTGCTCCGCCTGCCCGACCCCGGCAACAACGGCTTCCTCGCCCGAGGCAAGAAGGACGGCTCGCTGGACCAGGCCCTCGCCGCCGTCCACGCCAAGGTCGCCTGGACCGGCAGCGCCGGCCCCTTCGCCCCCGCCGCCCAGGCCCTCTCCGCGGACCAACTGGACGTCGCCCAGGGCTCGATCACCTCGGCCGTCGCCGCACTCGCCCAGAAGCCGGGCTTCAAGCTGTTCGCCCAGACCGCGCCCGACGGCGTCGGCGAGGGGATCCTGGTGAAGAACGACTCACCCGTCAAGACCGTCCAGGACCTGGTCGGCAGGAAGGTCGCCGTCTCCCAGGGCGGCACCAGCGAATACCTGCTCCTCAAGGCGCTCGCGAAGAACGGCGTCCCGGCCGACAAGGTGGAACGGGTCTACCTGCGCGCCGACCAGACCTCCGGCGTCTTCAACTCCGGCCAGGTGGACGCCTGGGCGACCTGGAACACCTTCTCGACACCCGCCATCGCCAACACCGGAGCACACTTCCTGGTCAACGGCCAGGAGGTCGGCTCCGACAACTACGCCGTCTGGGCGGTGCGCAGCGGCTTCGCCGACAAGCACCCCGAGGTGGTGAAGGCCTTCTACGGATACCTGCGCGAGAACGGCGAGAAGGAGAGGGCCGACCCGGCCGGCTACCTCAACGTGTTCACCGACGCCGGCCCGACCGCCGTCACCCCCGCGGAGAAGGACGTCGCCGTGAACGTCAGCCGGCAGGGCACCCCCGCCGACGCCATCTCCGACGCCGACACCGCCCGCTTCGCCACCGTCGCCCGGTTCTTCGCCGACCAGAAGGTCACCAAGCAACTGGTGGACGTCAAGCCGTACCTGATCGACGTCAACAAGCTCGGGGACGTGGCCAAGTGATGACCACGACCGAGGAGTTCCCACCGGCGGACACCCGGGCGGCGCTGGCCGCCGGCCTGGTCGCCCCACAGAGCCGGCGCCTGCGCCCCCGCCCCCGCGCGCTCGCCGTGACCCTGCGCACCATCGGTCCGCTCGCCCTGCTCGGTGGCTGGGCGCTCGCCTCGGCCACCGGCGCGCTGACCCAGGACGTGCTCGCCTCACCCGCCCAGGTCGCCCAGGCCGTCGGGGAGTTGTGGGGCAACGGCCAGCTGACCGACGCCCTGTCCGTCTCCCTCACCCGCGCCGGGTTGGGCCTGTTCTTCGGCGCGACCACCGGACTGGTGCTCGGTGTGGTCACCGGATTCACCCGCCTCGGCGAGGAGTTGCTCGACTCCGCGATCCAGATCCTGCGCACCGTCCCGTTCCTGGCCCTCGTCCCGCTGTTCATGGTGTGGTTCGGCATCACCGAGACCGCGAAGGTGGCCCTGATCGCGGTCGCCACCAGCTTCCCGATGTACGTGTCCGCCTCGGGCGGAGTCCGCAGCACCGACCGCAAGCTGGTCGAGGCGATGCGCAGCTTCGGCCTCGGCCGCTGGGCGCTCGTGCGCACGGTCGTGCTGCCCGGCGCGCTGCCCTCGCTGCTGTCCGGACTGCGCCTGTCGATGACGCTCAGCGTGATCGCCCTGATCGCCGCCGAGGAGATCAACTCCACCGAAGGCATCGGATACCTGATGGCCCAGGCGCAGAACTACTCGCGCACCGACGTCCTCGCCGTCTGCATCCTGATCTACGGGCTGCTCGGCCTCGCCGCCGACGGCATCGTCCGAGTCCTGGAACGTGTGCTCATGCCGTGGCGCCAGGCCGTCCAGGGAGCGGCCCGATGACCACCGACCCGACCGGCACCGCCACGCTCGCCCCATTCACCACGCCCTCGTCCGCCTCCGGGCCCGAGGAGGCCGTCCCGGCCGTCCACCTGCGAGGTCTGCGCCGGGTGTTCGGCACCAGGGCGGTCCTCGACCGGATCGACCTCTCCATCGTCCGCGGCGAGTTCGTCGCCCTGCTGGGCGCCAGCGGCACCGGAAAGACCACGCTGCTGCGCATCCTCGGGGCGCTCGACCGGGCTGACGGGGGAACCGTGCTCGTCCCCCCGGTGCGCACGGTGGTGTTCCAGGAGCCTCGACTGGTGCCGTCCAAACGGGTGCTCGCCAACGTCACGGTCGGTCTGCCGCGCGGCGCCGCGACCCGGGAGACCGGGCTCAAGGCGCTCGCCGAGGTCGGCCTGGAGCGGCACGCCGACGCCTGGCCCGCCACCCTCTCGGGCGGTGAGGCGCAGCGCGTCGCACTCGCCAGGGCGCTCGTCCGGGAACCGCGACTCCTGCTCCTCGACGAACCGTTCGCCGCCCTCGACGCGCTCACCCGGCTGCGCATGCAGGACCTCGTCGGCGACCTGGTGCGCCGCCACCGCCCGGCCGTACTGCTGGTCACCCACGACGTGGACGAGGCCGTACGGCTCGCCGACCGGGTCGTGGTGCTGCGCGACGGCCGGCTCGCCCGGGACGAAGCCGTCACCGTCGAGCGCCCGCGCGACCCGGCCGACCCAGCCTTCGCGGACCTCCGGCGCCGGCTGCTCGCCGACCTCGGCGTCCACTGACGCCCACCGACGCCTACCGATGCCCACGGACGCCCACCGACATCCACTGACGTTCACTCACGTCCGAGTACCACCGAACTCCCCCGCATCCCGCCGCATTCTCCGACATCCGACAAACCGAGCCCGCCCCACCGGAGTTGACCAGATGACCGTCACCCTCGGCGTCCACGCCAGCAACCCCTCGCTCTACTACCTCGCCCGACTCCCGTACCTGGACGAGGAACTGGCGCCGCTCGGTGAGACCGGCGCCTTCCACCACTACACGGACGGCACCCGCACCGGAACGCTGCTCGCCGAGGGCGTCATCGACTTCGGCGGCACCGGCTCCACCCCGCCGATCACCGCCCAGGCGGCCGGCCACGACCTGGTCTACGCGGCGGTCTCCGCACCCCGCCCGGACCACGGCGCCCTGCTGGTGCTGGACTCCGGCCCGGTGCGGACGGTCGCCGACCTCAAGGGCGCCACTGTCGTCCTCGCCGTGGGCTCATGGCAGACGCACCTGCTCGCCAAGGCTCTGCACGCGCAGGGACTTTCGTACGGCGACGATGTCACCCCGGTGCGCCCGGGAGCCGGCGAGGACCAGGCCCGGCGGCTGCGCGACGGCGAGATCGCCGGCTGGATCGCCCAGGGCGCCGAACTCGCCGCCGCCCGCCGCACCGGCGAGTTCCGCGAACTGGTCCGCACTGCCGACGTCATCACCGACCGCTCGGTGTTCTTCACCCGCCGGGACTTCGCGACCGGGCGCCCCGAGGTCGTCGCCGCGATCGCGACCGCACTGCGCCGGGCGGACGACTGGGCGGCCGCCCACCCGGCCGAGGCCGCCGCGATCGCCGCCGAGGAACTGGGCGGCACGGCCGCCGACTGGCAGGCCGCGCTGGTCGCACTGCCCTGGCGACTGGAGCCCGCCACCGCCGCGTTCATCGCCGAACAGCAGGAGGCCGCGGACATCTTCCACGGCGCGGGCTTCGTCGACCGGGCGCTGACCGTCGCCGACGCCCACCTCCCCGCGCTGGAGGCCCCGGTGGCCGCCGCGCTCGCGAAGGCGGTCTGAGCCGTGGCCTCCGAAGTCCTCTGGTACATCATCCCGCGCGAGGGGCAGTACCCCTGGGAACCGGCCGGGCGCCGCCCGGTCGACCTCCGCTACCTCCAACAACTCGCGGGCAGCGTCGAGCGGTTGGGCTACACCGGCGCGCTGCTCGCGACCGACCTGTACGACGTCTGGACCCTCGGCAGCGCACTCGCCGCCGCCACCACCCCGGCCTTCAAACCGCTGCTGGCCGTCCACCCCGGTCTGGTCTCGCCCACCCTGCTGGCCAAGATGGCGCTCAGCTTCGACCACCTGCACGGCGGTCGGCTGCGCTTCAACGTGGTGAACGGTTCGACCGCGCAGCTGCGCGAGTACGGACTGAACGTCGGGCACGACGACCGGTACCGGCTCAGCGGAGAGTACTGGTCGATCGTCAAGCGCCTCACCGCAGGCGAAGTGTTCGACCACAAGGGAGAGTTCTACGAACTGAAGGACGCGGGCGCGAGCCTGCGCGAGCTGGCTCCGGTGCAGCCCGGCGGCATCCCGCTCTGGTTCGGCGGCAGTTCGGCGGCCGGCATCGAGATGGCCGCCCGGCACGTGGACGTCTACCTGACCTGGGGCGAGCCGCCGCACCTGCTCAAGGCGAAGTTGGACCTGGTCCGCGAGCGCGCCGCCGCCCACGGCCGGAGCCTGCGGATCGGGCTGCGGCTGCACCTGATCGTCCGCGACACCGAGGACCAGGCCTGGGCGGCCGCCGACCGGCTGCTGGACGTCACCAGCGAGGCCACGTACGCGCGTCAGCTGGGCGGGGCGAAGGGGGAGGACGGGGTCGGCTGGCAGCGGCAGTTCCGCCAGCACGGCGGCAAGGTGCCGGCGCGGGCCCGGGAGCTGGAGGCCTACCCCAACCTCTGGCCGGGGATGAGCCTGTTCCGCCCGGGCCCCGGCACGGCTGTGGTCGGATCGACGGCCCAGGTGATCGAGCGCCTGCAGGAGTTCGAGGCGCTGGGCGTCGACACCTTCATCCTCTCGGGCAATCCGCTGCTGGAGGAGGCTCACCGGGTTGCAGAAACGGTTCTGCCTGCCCTGGGCATCAAGCGGCCGGCGCCGAACGGTTGATGCCCGACGGCTGGCAGGTGACAAGTGACGGATAACGGATAACAGATGACAGCTGACAGATTTCGAAATCTGTCAGCTGCCATCTGTCGATCGTCAGCCGTCACCTGCCAGCCGTCACCCGACCGCAGGCGCCGCGCCATCTCAGCGGCTCAGCCGGTCGATCTCCGCCAGCTCCTCCGCCGTCAGCGGCCCGCCGGCCAGCGCGTCGAGGTTCTGGTCCAGTTGGGCCACGCTGCTCGCGCCGATGATCACCGAGACCACCCGCGGATCCCGCAGCACCCAGCACAGCGCCAGCTGCGCCAGCGTCTGCCCGCGCCGCTCGGCGACCTCGGCCAGCGCCCGCAGCTGCTCCAGCTTCGGCCCGGTCAGCGCCTCCTCGGTGAGGAACTTCCCGACCGACATCCGCGAGCCCGCCGGCACCTCCCCGGACAGGTAGCGGTCGGTCAGCAACCCCTGCGCCAGCGGCGAGTAGGCGATCAGGCTGGTCCCGGTGTCGCCCACCGCGTCCAGCACGCCGGCGTCCTCCACGTACCGGTTGAGGATCGAGTACGCCGACTGGTTCAGCAGTACCGGTGTCCCCAGCTCGCGCAGGATCGCCGCCGCCTCCCGGTGCTGCTCCGCCGGGTAGTTGGAGATCGCGGCGTACAGCGCCTTGCCGGAGCGCACCGCGCTGTCGAGCGCCCCCATCGTCTCCTCGATCGGGGTGTCCGGGTCGTACCGGTGCGAGTAGAAGACGTCCACGTAGTCCAGCCCCATCCGGTCCAGCGACTGGTCGAGGCTGGCCAGCAGGTACTTGCGGCTGCCGCCGTTGCCGTACGGGCCGGGCCACATGTCCCAGCCGGCCTTGGTGGCGATGAACAGCTCGTCCCGGTACGGCCGGAAGTCCTGGGCGAACAGGTAGCCGAAGTTGCGCTCGGCGCTGCCGTACGGCGGGCCGTAGTTGTTCGCCAGGTCGAAGTGGGTGACACCCCGGTCGAAGGCCCGGCGCAGCACCGCCCGCTGCACCTCCAGCGGCTGGGCGTCACCGAAGTTGTGCCAGAGCCCGAGCGAGACGGCGGGCAGCTGGACACCGCTGCGGCCGGCCTTCCGGTAGGTCATCGAGTCGTAGCGGTCATCGGCGGCGAGGTAGCTCATGCCGGACATCTTGCCAGCCGGCCGCGGCGGAGCGGGCCCTTGCCCCCGTTCCCGGTCGGTGCCTATGCTCGCCGCGGATCGTGTGCGCGCGAGGCGAGGGGGAGGCGAGATGGCAGTCCGGACCGTGACCGCCGCCGCAGCCCGCCGCTGTTGTCGCCGCCACCGCGGCACCGACCGCTGACGCCCCCGCGCACCCTGCCGCCCCGAGCGGCCCGCCGCCCGCCCCGTCAGCCACGCCGCCGGTGCGGCCGTGAGACCGCGGCGCCGGACCACGCACCGGCTTCCCGGCCTCCGCACGGCTCACCCCGGCCCCCGGCCCCGGCTCCGCCCAGCACGTCCCCGGGCGGACCCTTCCCCGACCCGTCCCCCGGACCGGCCCGACCCGGACCGGCCCGACCCGAGCCGAGCCCGACCGAGCCCGACCCGAGCCCGACCCGAGCGCCCAAGGAGACCCGCCGTGCGGTTCACCGTCTCGTCCCTCGTCGCCAACGCCCCCGACCCGGTCACCGGCGTCCGACGCACCCCACAACAGAAGCTGCGCAACGTCGTCGACCAGGCGGTCCTCGCCGAGCAACTCGGCTACGACGGCTACGGCGTGGGGGAGCGACACGGCGAGCCGTTCCTCTCCCCGGCACCGCCCCTGCTGCTCAGCGCGATCGCCGCCCGCACCTCCACCATCCGGCTGTTCACCGCGGTGACGGTGCTCAGCGTCCTCGACCCGGTCCGGGTGGCCGAGGACTACGCGATGCTCGACCAACTCTCCGGAGGCCGCCTTGAGTTGATCGTCGGCAAGGGCAACGACCCGCGGCACTTCGGGCTGTTCGGGCTCCCCGAGGAGCGCCAGTGGGAGGCGCTCGCCGAGAACTACGGCCTGCTGCGCAGGCTCTGGCGTGAGGAGAGCGTGACCTGGGAGGGTTCGACCCGTCCGCCGCTCACGGACGCCACCGCCTGGCCGCGCCCGCTCCAGGACCCGATCCCGGTGTGGCACGGCAGCGCGACCAGCACGCGGTCCACCGACCTCGCGGCCCGGCACGGCGACCCGCTCTTCTCCGCCAACTCCTTCCATCCGCTGGAGAAGTACCGGGCGCTGGTCGAGCACTACCGCGAGCGCTGGGAGCACTACGGGCACGACCCGGCGCGGGCCAGGGTGGGCGCGGGCTTCGGCGGACTGTACGTGGCGAAGCGCTCGCAGGACGCCGTCGAGGGCTTCCGTCCGTACTGGAACGCGCTGTTCGACTCGGCCGCCGGTCGACACAACAACTCGCCGTTCACGTCGCTCGAGGACGCTCTGGAGCGAGGTTCGGCGCTCGTCGGCAGCCCGCAGCAGGTGATCGAGAAGATCCACCGCTACCACGAGGCGTTCGGCAACGAGGTGGTCGGCATCGGGGTGGACGCGCTCACCGAGGAGGCGCAGCGCGAGCAACTGGAGCTGTTCGCAAGCGAGGTGGCGCCCGAGATCCGCCGCGCGCTGTCCTAGCCGCGCGGCTCCGGCGCCCGCCCGCGCATTGCGCCGTGCACCCCCTACGCGGCGTGATGCCGACCACCGTCCGTGACGTGACGCGCGCCACCTGGCGCGCCGGAATGCCGCTCGGCGGTGCGGGGGATGACGAACGGTCGAGGGGCCGTGGCCGCCGGGGGGCGGCGCACGGCCCTCGATCGTCCCGCCTGCGGCGGAGGGGCCCGCGGCCAGGCCTACGGCGGGCCCTGCGGAGGCCGTGCGGTGAGCCCGAGGATGCTCCGCGCGGGCCCTTCGGCGGACCCGAAGATGCCCCGAGGGAGACGCCGGGGAGACGCCGGGGAGATCCGTCGAGAGTCCGGGCGGGGTCCGCACTGGCTTCTGTACCTACTGGTATGTACAGTGCTCGGCATGAGCACCCAGGACCGCCTCATCGAGAGCACCCAGGACCTCCTCTGGGAGCGCGGCTACGTCGGCACCAGCCCCAAGGCCATCCAGCAGCGCTCCGGGGTCGGCCAGGGCAGCATGTACCACCACTTCGCCGGCAAACCCGACCTCGCCGCCGCCGCTCTGCGCCGCAGCGCCGAGCAGATGCGGGGCGTCGCCGAGGCCGACCTCGCCGTCCCCGGTACCGCCCACGACCGGATCGCCGCCTACCTGCGCCGCGACCGCGACGTCCTGCGCGGCTGCCGGATCGGCCGGATGGCCCAGGATCCGGACGTGGTCGCGGACCCACACCTGCGCGCGCCCGTCGAGGAGACCTTCGACTGGTTGCGCGGCCGGATCGCCGGACTGATCGCCGAAGGCCAGGCGGCCGGCGAGTTCGCCCCCGCCCTCGACCCGGCCGACACGGCCGCCGCCGTGGTCGCGGTCGTCCAGGGCGGCTACGTCCTGGCCCGCGCCGCCGACAGCGCCGAGCCCTTCGACCGGGCCGTCCGCGGCGCCCTCGGTCTGCTCGCCGCACACCGCACGGCCTGACGCCCCGAGCCCGTCCGTCGGTCAACCTGCCCGCCGGACGAGCAGCCCGTGGGACAACCTGCCCGTCGACCCCGAGGAGCCATGCCGTGCACGCCATGCAGTACGAGATCACCCTCCCCGCCGACTACGACATGGGCGTCATCCGCCGGCGGGTCGCCGACAAGGGGCACCTGCTCGACGCCCATCCGGGCCTCGGCCTCAAGGCCTACCTGGTCCGCGAGCGCGGCCGGCACGGCTCACCCGTCAACCAGTACGCCCCGTTCTACCTCTGGCGCACCGCCGAGGGTATGAACGGCTTCCTCTGGGGGCCGGGCTTCCGCGGTCTGAGTGCGGACTTCGGCCGCCCCGCCGTCCGGCACTGGCTCGGCGCGGGCCTGGTGCACGGCGCGTCGGCAGTGCCTGCGGCGTCGGCAGCGTCGGCGGGACCGGTAGGACCGGAAGGACCGGTACGAGCGGCCGAGACGGCCGGGCCGCCGACCACCGCCACCCGCGAGACCGTACGACTGCCGGAATCCGCCGACCCGGCCGAGGCCGTCGAACGGGCCATCGCCGAGCTGCCCGCGCACCCGGCCCTGCACACCGCCGCCGTGGCCGTCGACCCGAGCCGCTGGGAACTGCTGAGCTTCGCCCTCTGGCACGGCCCGGCGCCCGAGGACGTGCCCGGCATCCGGTACCAGGTGCTGCACCTGTCCCGCCCCGAACTCGACCGGCTGCCGGCCGGCCGCCACTGGTGAAAGGACCCACCGCCCCGATGTCCCCCGCGACTGCTCCCGCCGGCCCAGGCGGCACCGATCTCATCAACCTCACCGAGGCCCCGCTCGACCGCGCGGCCGGCCGCGCCCTGCTCGCCGACCTCGCCGGCCGGGGCGCCGCCGCCACCCTCGGTAGCCTGGACGCCCTCGCCCCCGGCTTCCCCGACTGGATCGTCACCGGCCTCTTCGGCGGCATCTACCAGCGCCCCGGCCTCGCCCTGCGCGACCGCCAGATCGCCAACCTGGCCGCCCTCACCGCCCTCGGCGGCGTCGAGCCGCAGCTCGCCGACCACGTCCGCTACAGCCGGCGGATCGGCCTGACGGAAGTGGAGATCACCGAAGTCATGGTGGGTCTCGCCCCGTACGTCGGTCTCCCCAAGGCGCTGGCCGGTCTGCGCGTCGCCGCCGCCACCTTCGCGGAGAGCCCCGCCGCGACCGCCGCCGCCTCCGACGACGAGACCGACGCCACGGAGACCACCACGGAGGCCGTCGCCACGGAGACCACCACGGGGGCCGCTGCCGAGACCGCCATCACGGACGCCGCCACCGCCGAGGCCGAGGCATGAGCCGTACCGTCCGTACGGTCCTCGGCGACCTGGACCCCACCGCCCTCGGGGTCACCGACTCCCACGACCACCTCTTCATCCGCAGCCCGCTGCTCCCCGGCCAGGAGCTGGATGACCCGGACGCGGCCGAAGACGTTCTGCGTGCCTACGCCGCCGCCGGTGGCCGCGCCTTCGTCCAGTGGACCCCGCTCGGCCTGGGCCGGGGCGCGGACTCCCTCGCCGCGCTCTCCCGTACGACCGGCGTGCACGTCGTCGCCGCCACCGGCGCGCACCAGGCGGTTCACTACGCGCCGGGCTTCTTTCCCGAGTCCGACGAGGCGCAGACGGAGGCGGCGGAGCGCCCCGGCTCGTACGCCGACCTCGCGGAACGTTTCGTCGCCGAACTCACCACCGGTCTGCCCGGCGCGCCCGAGGGGGTCCGGGCCGGGTTGATCAAGGTCGCGGGCGACCCGGGGCCCGCCGGCCGGCACACCCGGTGGACGCTGGCCGCGGCCGCCGAAGCCCACCACGCCACCGGCGCGCCCATCGCCGTCCACCTCGAAGCCGACGGCGCGCCGCACTGGATCCTGGACCAGCTGCACGGTCGGCACGGCGTCCGGCCCGACCGGATCATCCTCGGCCACCTCACCCGGCTGCCCGACCGCGCGCTGCACCGTGCCCTGGCCGCCGAGGGCGTCCACCTCGCCCTCGACTGCCCCTCCCGGGCCGGCCACCCCGGCGACCACGACGCCTTCGAAGTGATCGCCGACCTGGTCGAGGCGGGGCACGCCCACCGGTTGCTCCTCGGCGCCGACACCACCACCCGGACCGCCCGCGCGGCTGGCGGTCCGGTCCGCCTGCTCACCGAGCTCGCCCCGCGCCTCGCCCGCAGCCACGGCCCCGAACTGCTCGAACTGCTCCTCACCACCAACCCGGCGGCCGCCTTCGCCGCCGACTGGCGCACGCCGTGAGGCATCCGGGCCGCCGCGGCGGAACCGGGCTGACAGCCGTCGGGTGCGCCCTCTACGGTGCCCGCACATGGTGACGCCGACGCTCAGGACCCTGACGACCGCCGACTGGCCGCTCTGGCGGGAGCTCCGCCTCGCCGCCCTCACCGACGCGCCGGACGCCTTCAAGGCGGGCCTCGCCGACTGGCACCGGGGCGGCGAGGACCGCTGGCGTGACCGGCTCCGCGTCCCGGGCGCCCACCACGTCGCGGCGCTCCTGGACGGCGATCCGGTCGGTCTGGTCGGCGGCCTCCCCGGATCGCCGGACGGCGTACGGGAGTTGCGCTCGCTCTGGGTGGCTCCGCGGGCGCGCGGCCGGGGTGTCGCCGACCGGCTCGTCGAGGAGGTCGAGCGCTGGGCCCGGGACAGCGGCGGCACCACGCTGCGCCTCGCCGTCCTGCCCGGCAACGAAGCCGCGTTCGCCCTCTACCGCCGCCACGGCTTCGCCCGGCTCGCGGAGCGCGGTGACCTGCTCGCCGACGGGGTCACCCGGGAAGCACTCCTGGCGAAGCCCCTGCGGTGACGGCGGCCGCCGCGGCGGAGGCGGCGTGGAGGGAACACCAAGGCGGGGCCTGTGCCGTACGGGGGACGGCACAGGCCCCACCTCCCATCGGACCGACGGGTCGACCGACCGGTCACATGTGGGTGCCGCCGTCGATGCGGAGCTCGGTGCCGGTGACGAAGGCGCCGTCGTCGGAGGCGAGCATGGCGATCACGCCGGCCACCGTCTCCGGGCCGGCGAAGCCCTGGCCGAGGGCGGGGGAGAGCTTGGCCAGCAGGCTGAGGTCGGCGTCGGCGGGCAGGCCCGGGTTGTGGGTCATGCCGCTGTCGATGCTGCCCGGTGCGACGCAGACCGCGCGCAGGCCCTGCTTCGAGTACTCCGAGGCGATGGCGTGGGTGAAGGACTGGATGCCGCCCTTGGTCGCGGCGTACGCGGCCATGTAGGGGTGGGCGAAGCCCGCGGAGGTGGAGCTGAAGTTGACCACCACGCCCTTGCCGCCGGCGAGCAGCGCGGGGAGCGCCTCACGGGTCATCAGGAAGGTTCCGGTCAGGTTCACCGCGAGGAGCTTGTTCCAGAACTCCAGGCTGGTCTCGTGGGTGTGCGCGGAGCGGAGGATGCCGGCCGCGTTGACCAGCACGTCCAGACCGCCCAGGCCGGAGATCGCCTCGGCGACGCCCGCGACGACGGCCGCCTCGTCCGAGATGTCCAGCACCTGGATGGTCAGGCGGTCCGCGGTGCCCTCCGCGGTGGCGCGGTCCAGGGTCTTCTTCAGGCCGTCCTCGTTGACGTCGGCGGCGACGACGTTCCCGCCCTCGGCGAGGATCCGGTGCACGGTGGCCTGGCCGATGCCCGAGCCGCCGCCGGTGATCAGGACGTTCCGTCCGTTGAAGCGCTCCATGGTGGTCTCCGTTCGTTCGCGGTCTTTCGATCCCGATTGACACGGTACGCCTTAGTGACACGTCGTGCCAAAAAGTCCATTCGTGCTGATCCGGCGTGACGTGCCACCAAGTCGCGGCGTGTCTCCTTGGCATTCGCCCGCGTAGGCTGGCCCCGTGACCGGACGCCCGACCCTGACCCAGCGCCGCCGTGAGGCCACTCGGCTGGAGATCGCCCGCGCCGCCGCCGCGCTCTTCGCCGAGCGGGGAGCGGAGGCGACCACCGCGGAGGAGATCGCCGTCGCCGCGGGCATCTCGCTGCGCACCTTCTACCGGTACTTCTCCGTCAAGGAGGACGCCGTCGCCCCGCTGCTCGCGGCGGGCGGGCAGGAGTGGGTGGAGCTGTTCGCGGCGAGCCCCGCGGACCTGCCGCTGCGGGAGGCGCTGGAGCGCGCGGCGGTCGCCTCGCTGACCCCGGCCGACGAGGGGCGGGTCGAGATGATGCAGTGGGCCCGCGGCCTGCTGCGCGACCCGAAGCTGAGCGCCACCTGGCAGCGCGTCCACGCCGACTCGGAGGAGCGGCTGCGGGTCGCCCTCACCGAGCGCTGCCCGGACGGCACCGACCCGCTGGAGATCCGGCTGGCGGCCGCCGCCGCGACCGCGGCGATCCGGGTGGCCCTGGAGCAATGGGCCTCCTCCGGCGCGGCCCTCGCCGGCCCCGGCTCCCCGCAGGACCTCGGTGCGCGCTGCATGCGCGAGCTCACGGCGGGGCTGCGGCTCTGGGAGCGGGTGGCGGACGGGGTGGGCGGGGCGGACGGGGTGGGTGGCTGAGCCGGCGGGTGACAGCGGCCCGGCGGTCGGTGGCGGACGACAGATGACAGATGGCAGGCGACAGATTGCGGGCGACAGATGTCGGCTGACAGAGTTCAGGTGACAACTTTCGAAATCTGTTATCTGAAAGTTGTCATCTGTTCGCCCCTCTCCCCGTAACCTCCCAGCCGCGATCAGCTTCCTCCCAGCCGGCGTTAGGGTTGTTCCTCGCGCCCCGGCGGGGGAACCGGGGTGACCTCCTCGGATGTCCCCAGCGGAGGGGACTGGAGTTCGAGGCGTGGGAGCAAGCAGGACATGGGTCTGACAAGCCACAAGGTGCTGGCGTTGACCGCACTGATCGCGGTCGTGATGATGGTCGGCACGGTCTGGTTGTGGCCCAGGCTCGCGAAGAGGACCTGGCAGGCGGTACTCGGCCGGATCGGTGCCCTGCTCGCCACCCAGCTCGCGGTGCTCGCCGCGCTCGGCCTGGTCGCCAACAACTACTTCGCCTTCTACAGCAGTTGGGACGACCTGCTGGGCACCGGCGACACCGGCCCGGTAGTCATCCACAACAAGGCGGACGCCTCCGGCCGGCTGATGGTGGAGACGATGGGCCAGGCCTCGGTCAAGGGCGGCGGCGCGATGGGCCGCGAGCCCGCCCAGTCCGGCGAGATCCGCAAGATCCGGATCGACGGCGCGGTCAGTCGGCTGTCCACCGAGGGCTACGTCTACCTGCCCCCGCAGTACTTCCAGCCGCAGTACGCCCAGAAGCAGTTCCCGGCGGTGATCGTCAGCACCGGATTCCCAGGAATCGCCGAGAATCTGATCACCCGCTTCAACTACCCGGGCGCCGCGCTCAAGCTGCTGCAGGAAGGGCGGATGCAGCCGACCGTCATGGTCCTGGTGCGCCCCTCGCCCGCGATGCCGCAGGACACCGAGTGCGAGGACGTCCCGAACGGCCCGCAGTCCGACACCTACTTCACCAAGGACGTCCCCTCGGCGATCCAGGCCAGCTTCCGGGTCTCCACCGACCCGCAGGCCTGGGCGTTCATGGGCAACTCGACCGGCGGCTACTGCGCGCTCAAGCTGGCCATGCGCCACCCGGACGTCTTCCCGACCGCCGTCGCCCTCTCCGCCTACTACGACGCCGCCGACGACCCGACCACGGGCGACCTCTTCGGCGGCAGCAAGCAGCGCCGCGACGAGGCCAACCTGTTCTGGCGGCTGAAGAACCTGCCGCAGCCGAAGGTGTCCGTGCTGCTGGCCGGCACCAAGAAGGGCGACGGCAACTACCGGCAGGAGACCGAGGCCTTCGTCGACGCGGTGCAGAGCCCGATGAAGGTCTCGTACAGCATGCTGGAGAACGGCGGCCACAACTTCGAGACCTGGAGCGCCCTGCTGCCCTCCTCGCTGGAGTGGCTGTCCCAGCACCTCAAGGTGCCGAACCAGGCGGCATGAACCCGGACGACCGGACCCCCGGAGCAGCGGCCCCGGGGGTCCGGTCGTTCAGTCGGACCGGGCCGTCCGGTCGGGCCGGGTCGTTCAATCGGACCGGGCCGTTCGGGCGGATCGGCTCGTACAGCTCGTTCCGCGGCCGTACGGCTCCGACAGCGCGGCGGTCCCGCCGCTCAGGCCACCCGCTCCAGCGTCCCGGTGTGCAGCTCGCCGACCCGGCCGCCCTCGCCCTCGAAGGTCCAGAAGGCGCGGACCGTCAGCTTGCCGAGGTCCATCACATGGCTGACGGTGATCCCGCTCTGCTCCGTCCAGCTGACGAAGTAGATCTCCGGCGCGACCTCGGCGACGTGCAGCCGCACGTCCTCCCACTGGCCCGCGGACTCGCCGAGGCCCTCCCAGCGCAGCCGCGTGCCGTCGGCCGAGTAGGTGTTGCGGAAGGCCGCGCCGTTGTCGGCCCGGAAGAGGTAGGTACGGCCGGCGAAGGCGGGCAGGGGCGCGGTCATGGTGGGGCGGGTCCTCGTCTCTGTCAGGTCGTGGCGAGCACCCGGTCGGGCTCGCCGCTCTTGTGCACGGCGGATGATGGCCGACGTCCAATTTATCCGACCGGGCGCAGTCGGTCAGGCACTCGCCACGGTACGGTCCGCCACCGCGCGGTCGCCCGGGTGTGCGACCGGCACATGGGCAGGGCCGCGCGCCGGTCCTACCGTCCGGCCATGAGACGTACCCCCACACGCCCCAGCCCGACCACGCGCCCCGGCAGGAGGCGCGTCCCCACCGCCCTCACCGCCGTGCTGCTGACCCTGGCCGCCGCCCTCCTCGGCACCCCCACCGCCGCCCAGGCGGGCACGGCCCAGGTCACGGCCACGGCCCCCCTCACCCTGGAAGCCACCTTCCCCACCCCCGGCAACGGCTGGGCCAAGGTCGAGCGCTACCTCGACACCACCCCCGGCTTCGGTGCCGAGCAGTTCCCCTCCGACGGCCGCGGCGACCAGGACGGAGCCCGCCGGACGTACTTCGGCACCGCCCGGCCCTCCTCCGCCCGCTTCCTGCTGTACTCCGCCGCCGGCTGGGACACCGGCAGCCAGGCCACCCCCGTCCTGCTGGTCCACGGCGCCAACGACAACGCCGACCGCGCCTGGGCGAACCCGGGGGAGAGCGGCACCTGCGGCGCCGCGAGCTGCCCGTCGACCGGGCTCGCCCAGTACCTCGCCGGCAACGGCCGCCGGGTCTTCGCGATCGGCTTCGCCCACAAGCACGGAGACAACCTGCTCCAGGCACAGGCCGTCGGCGACGCCGTCGCACTGATCCGGTCCCGGCTCGGGGTCCCCCAGGTCGACGTGGTGGCCTGGAGCAAGGGCGAGGTCGCCGCCCGGGCGTACGTGTCCTCGGTGAAGCCCTCCTGGGGGAGGGCGTACGCGGGCGACGTGCGTCGGCTGATCACCCTCGGCGGTCCGCACGGCGGGCTCGACTACGTGTACGCGCACGGCTGGGACTTCGACCTGGTCACCTGGCCGGCCTGCGGCGGCACCGCCAACGCGCCGTCCCCGCACCTCTACATGACCTGCTACGGCACGTACACCGCGCAGCCCTGCCTCGGGGTGCTGCCGAGCGGCGGCTACGACTGCTACCCGGGCCAGCGCCAGCTGCTCGCCCGCTGGGACGGCACCTACGGGGTGGACACCACCGCGCAGGACTGGTGGACCACCTACTACGGAGGCCAGGGCTTCTACACCTCCGGCCAGGGCATCCAGGCGGCGATCGACGCGGGCTCGCTGATCGCCCCGCTCCGGCAGGCCGGCATTCCGGCCTCGGTACGCACCTACCTGCTGGCGGGCGGGTCCGCCGACATCCCGGGCGTGCTCAACGAGGGCCGCGGGCCGAGCGACGGCCTGGTCTTCACCGCGAGCGCGCTGGACACCACCGGCATCGCGACGGTCGGCGGCACCCGGCTGCTCACCGGCCTCAACCACCTGAAGCTCGCCTGGGCACCGGACGCGGCGAGCCAGGTCAACGCCTGGCTGAGCTGAGTCGGGAAAACCGATCAACTCAACTGCCGTGCAGCGTCGTTGATCGCGACCGGTCCACCCCGCGCCGCAGCGGAACTCCCCGATCACCGTCGCCCGGTCGACAGGGCCACCCCTGCCGACCGGGCCACGTGACTCAGGAACCGGCAGCCGTCTCGACCACCGTGATGTCGAACGGCTGCCGGTTGTTGCCCTCGTTCCGGTCGTCCGCGCTGCGCACCGTGACCGAGCCGCCGCTCAGCCTGCCCGCCGGCAACTCCGGGTCGAGCCGGACCGGGATGAGGGCGGTCGCGCTGCGCCCCTCCCGCAGCCCGGGCCCGAACACGCAGCGCACCACGCGGCCGTGGCCCGTCACCTGGCAGTCGGACGGGAAGAACGGGCCCTCGGGGCTGACCCCCTCCGGCAGGCTGACCAGGACCGTGAACGGGGAGGCGGTGCTCTCCGGGCCGCCGTTGCCGGCGAAGGCGCGGACGGTCGTGGTGCCGCCGGGTGTCGCCGCGTCCGGGTCCGACCGGACCACCTCCAGGTCGGAGGCGGACGGCCGCGCGACGGCGGGCGCGGGCAGCGTGGAGGCCCCGGACGTTCCGGACCCGGCGTCGGACCCGGAACCCGCTCCTGGCTTCGCCCCCGGTGTCGCCGGTGCGGGCAGGGTGGAGACCCCGGGAGTCGCCGGTGCCGGCAGGGTGGAGACCCCAGGCGTCGCCGGCGCGGGCAGGGTGGAGACCCCGGGAGTCGCCGGTGCCGGCAGGGTGGAGGCCCCGGGAGTCGCCGGCGCGGGCAGGGTGGACGGTGTACCCGTCGCGAGGACCTCCACCGCGGGCCGGGGCTCAGGCCGGCGCAGCGCCCAGGACGGGTCGCCGGCCAGCACCGTCACCGCGCACCCCGCCGCCACGGCCGCGACCAGCCCGGCCCCGCCGAACCCGCGGCCGCCCGCGACGCGCCGTGCGCTGCCATGCCGTGCGCCGTCACCCCGCGCGCCGTCACCCCGCACGTCCTCGCCTCGCGCGTCCTCGCCTCGAACGTCGGCATCGCGTACCCCGCCGCCCGGTGCGGCCTCCCACGCGTCCCGGTGCTGCTGCTCCATCCCCGCTCACCCTGCCCTCGCGTCCCGGCCGCCCGCGCCGTTGCGGGCCGCGTCGGCACCAGGGTGGCGGAGCCGTCGCCGGAGCCCGGTGGCAACCCGCCCGCCGTCCGCTCGAACGGATGACGGGCGCGCCGTCCCGACCGGGTCGGCCGGCAACTGGGGTTGACGGGTTGTCAGGGGGCGAGGACCTGCCCCAGCCGGGTCGCGATCTGGTGCATCACCGGCACCAGGGAGGCGTCCCCGTCCTGCTCCTCCAGGGCGCGGATCCGGGCCTCCGGTCCGGAGACCGAGAGCGCGGTGGGCGTCGGCGCGCCCGGGACGGCGAGCGCGATGCAGCGGACGCCGATCTCCTGCTCCTGGTCGTCGACCACGTAGCCGCGGTCGCGGGCCTCGGCGAGCTGGCGCATCAGCTCCTGCGGGTCGGTGACCGTGTACTCGGTGTGCGCGGGCAGCGGGTTGGGGCCGAGGACGGCGCGGGCCTCGTCCTCGGGCAGCTGGGCGAGCAGCGCCTTGCCGACGCCGGTGCAGTGCGGCTGGACCCGTCGGCCGACCTCGGTGAACATCCGCATCGAGCGGCGCGACTGCACCTGCCCGACGTACACCACCTCGCCGCCCTCCAGCACCGCCAGGTTGGCCGTCTCGCCGGTGGCCTCCATGAGTTCGGCCAGGTAGGGGCGGGCCCAGCTGCCCAGCAGGCGGCCGGCCGTCTCGCCGAGCCGGATCAGCCGGGGGCCGAGGGTGTAGCGGCGCGCGGTGTCCTGACGGACATAGCCCTGCTGGACGAGGGTACGAACCAGCCGGTGGATGGTCGGCATCGGGAGGCCGGAACTGGTGGAGAGCTCGCTGAGGGTGGCCACGCCGCCGGAGTCGGCCAGCGCCTCCAGGAGCTGGAAGGCGCGCTCGACGGACTGCACGCCGCCGCTCGCGCGGTCCGCGCCTGTCGTCGATGCTGAGTCGGGGGTCGCGGCCACCGGTGTTTCCTTCACTGTCGGGGAGGAGCGGATTCCCGGCGAACTCTTCAACAAATCGTTGAAATTCTGTATCGCGGAAACTAGTCTCCACCTTACAGAATCGAACCCCGCCGGCCGGCGGGTGCCGATCGCGGAAGTTCCCCGAGGAAGTTCCTGCCGGAGCTCCCTCGCCAGGCTCAACCGTCTTAGGAGTGTCCTGCTCATGGCTGCAGATCAGGGGTCCGTCGGTTCCTCCCCCGCCGCTCCGGTCGTCACCGTCGCCGGTCCTCGCGTCCATCGGTCGGAGGAGGTGCTCACCGCGGAGGCGACCGCCTTCGTCGCCGGACTCCACCGCGCCTTCGAAGGGCGCCGACAGGAGCTGCTGGCCCGGCGGAAGGCCCGCCGCGCCGAGATCGCCGCCGCCGGGACTCTGGACTTCCTCCCCGAGACCGCCTCGGTCCGGGCCGCGGACTGGAAGGTCGCCGAGGCACCCCGCGCGCTCCAGGACCGCCGGGTCGAGATCACCGGCCCGACCGACCGCAAGATGGTCGTCAACGCGCTCAACTCCGGGGCGCGGATCTGGCTCGCGGACTTCGAGGACGCCACCTCGCCGACCTGGGAGAACGTGATCGGCGGCCAGCTCAACCTGATCGACGCCTTCGAGGGCCGGATCGACTTCACCAGCGCCGCGGGCAAGGCCTACACCCTCAAGCCCGCCGCCGAACTCGCCACCGTCGTGGTCCGCCCGCGCGGCTGGCACCTGGACGAGAACCACCTGCTGGTCGACGGCACTCCGATGGCCGGCGCGTTCGTCGACTTCGGCCTCTACTTCTTCCACAACGCCGCCCGGCTGCTGGCCAAGGGCGCCGAGGACCCCAACTCCGGCCCGTACTTCTACCTGCCGAAGACCGAGAGCCACCTCGAGGCCCGGCTGTGGAACGACGTGTTCACCCACGCCCAGGCCGAACTCGGCATCCCGCACGGCACGATCCGGGCGACCGTCCTGATCGAGACCATCACCGCCGCGTTCGAGATGGACGAGATCCTCCACGAGCTGCGCGACCACGCGGCCGGCCTCAACGCCGGACGCTGGGACTACCTGTTCTCGATCGTCAAGAACTTCCGCGACGCCGGCGAGCACTACATCCTGCCCGACCGCAACAGCGTCACCATGGCCTCGCCGTTCATGGCCGCCTACACCCGGCTGCTGGTGCAGACCTGCCACCGGCGCGGCGCCCACGCGATCGGCGGCATGGCCGCGTTCATCCCGAGCCGCCGCGACCCGGAGGTCAACGCGGCCGCGCTGGAGAAGGTCAAGGCGGACAAGGACCGCGAGGCCGGCAACGGCTTCGACGGCTCCTGGGTCGCCCACCCCGACCTGGTGCCCGTCGCCCGGGCCTGCTTCGACGCGGTGCTCGGCGAGCGGCCCCACCAGAAGGACAACCCCGGCCCGGCCGAACCGGTCACCGCCGCCCAGCTGCTCGACATCGCCGGCGCCGGCGGCAGGTGCACCCGCGCAGGGCTGCACAACGCCGTCCAGGTCGGCATCCGCTACATCGAGGCCTGGCTGCGCGGACTCGGGGCCGTCGGCATCTTCAACATGATGGAGGACGCCGCCACCGCCGAGATCTCCCGCTCGCAGATCTGGCAGTGGATCCACAACGGGGTCGTGCTGTCCGACACCGGCGAGAAGACCACCGTCGAACTGGTCCGCGCCCTGGTCGCCACCGAGCTCGCCGAACTCCGCGCCGAACTGGGGGAGGAGGCCTACGGCGCCGGCCGCTGGTGCGAGGCCGCCCGGCTCTTCGAACAGGTCGCCCTGGCCGAGGAGTTCGTGGACTTCCTGACCCTCCCCGCGCTCCCCCTGCTGGGCTGAGCCCCCGGCCGGCCCGGCCCGTTCCGTTTCGCCCGTACGGAACGGCCTCCCTCGTTTTCCCGCACAGGAGTCGAACCCATGGCACGCATCTTCTTCAACGGCCAGGCGATGGTCGGCGGCCCCTTCCACGCGAAGGTCGCCGACGCGCTGGTCGGGCCGGCCCGGACCGCGCCCGGCTACCGCTTCTTCTCCATCGACGACGTGTGCCCCGGCCTCCTGCGCGACCCCGCCGTCGACACCGCGATCGAGGGCGAGCTGTACGACATCAGCCTGGAACAC
This sequence comes from Kitasatospora sp. NPDC001132, assembly GCF_053598415.1. Classification (NCBI taxonomy): domain Bacteria; kingdom Bacillati; phylum Actinomycetota; class Actinomycetes; order Kitasatosporales; family Streptomycetaceae; genus Kitasatospora; species Kitasatospora sp. NPDC001132. The sequence goes on from NZ_JBSFKF010000010.1 coordinate 87,646, forward strand.
CTGCGGGACGCCATCCTCCCCGGCGAGCCGCGCGAACTGGAGCTGGGTGTGATCGAGCTGGAGGACGGCTCCGCGTGCCTGTCCATGCTGCTCGCCCGGGGCGAGGTGGAGCGCGGCGTCCACCGCGAGATCACCCATCACGGCGGCTGGCGCGCCTATCTGGCCACGCTGGGGCGAACGGCCTGACGGCTGACAGTCGACGGATGACAGATGGCAGCTGACAACTTTCGTCATCTGTCATCTGTCATCCGTCATCGGTCGGCCGTCGGCTGTTCGCCGTCATCCGTCGACCGCCCGTCGCCAGGTCGTCCCCCGGCCCGCTGCGCCGGTAGAGGACGCTGCGCCCGTGCAGGGTGCGCTCCAGTAGGCCGGCGCGCCGTCTCCCGCAGCCAGCGAGGCCGCCGGGGCGGGTTCGTGGCCTTCGTCGCCCCGACGGCCAAGGCCATGAACAGATAACAGATGACGAAAGTTGTCAGCCGTCATCTGTCCGCCCCCTCCCCGGACACCCCGGAGCCCGATGCGGGTGTCAGACCGGACGGGCCGCCAGCTCGCGGGCGGCCCGCGCACAGTCGCGTGCGATCCGGTCCTCGTCGACGGTGGTCAGCTGCCCCTTCTCGACCACCGCGTTGCCGTTGACGAACAGCACCGACAGCGGCGGCAGTGCGCCGAAGGTGAGCGCGGCGACCGGATCGGCGATGGACGAGTGCATGATCCCGTCGATCTTCCACAGCGCCAGGTCGGCCAGCTTGCCGGCCTCGACCGAGCCGATCTCGTCCTGCCGCCCGAGCACCCGGGCGCCGCCCATGGTGCCCAGGCGCAGTGCCTGCCGCCCGGTGAGCGCGGCGGGGGAGCCGTGCAGCCGGTTGATCAGCAGCGCGTTGCGCAGCTCGGTGCCCAGTTCGCCGGACTCGTTGGAGGCGGCGCCGTCCACCCCGAGCCCGACCGGGACGCCGGCCCGGAGCATGTCGGGCACCCGGGCGATGCCGGCCGCCAGGCGGGCGTTGGAGGACGGGCAGTGGGCGACGCCGGTGCCGGTCTGGGCGAACTTGGCGATGTCGGAGTCGTTCATGTGCACGCAGTGCGCCATCCAGACGTCCTCGCCGAGCCAGCCCACCGACTCGAAGTAGTCGGTCGGCCCCATGCCGAACAGCTCCCTGCAGAACTGTTCCTCCTCGGCCGTCTCCGAGCCGTGGGTGTGCAGCCGGACGCCCTTGCGGCGGGCGAGTTCGGCGGACCGGCGGAGCAGCTCGGTGGAGACGGAGAAGGGCGAGCACGGCGCCACCGCGATGTGCAGCATCGAGCCGAAGGAGGAGTCGTGGTACCGGTCCACGGCGGCCTCGGACGCGGCCAGGATGTCGTCCGGTTCCTCGACGGCGTGGTCCGGCGGCAGCCCGCCGTCCTTCCGGGAGCGGTCCATCGAGCCGCGCAGGGCGGTGAAGCGCAGGCCGAGTTCCCGGACGGCCTCGATGGAGGCGCCGAGGACGTCGCCGCCGTCCTTGGGGAAGACGTAGTGGTGGTCGGCCGCGGTGGTGCAGCCGGACTTGAGCAGCGCGGCGGCGGAGCCCTGGCTGGCCGCGTGCACGAGCTTCTCGTCGACCCTCGCCCAGGTCGGGTAGAGGGCGACCAGCCAGTCGAACAGGATGTGGTCCTGGGCCAGGCCACGGGTGATCCACTGGTAGAAGTGGTGGTGGGTGTTGACCAGGCCGGGGGTGACGAGGTGGCCCTCGCCGTCGATCCGGCGCACCACGTCGTCCAGCCATGCGGGGGCGGGGCCGTCGCCCACCGCCTCGATGGTGTTGCCGAGAATGACGACGTGGCCGCGGGCGTACTCGGTGTCGTTCGTGTCCACGGTGGCGATCGCGGCGTTCTCGATCACGATCCGCTGGTCGCCGGGCGGGGGCTGGACTGCCATGTGTGACTCCTAGGGGAGGGCCGGAGGGAGCGTACGCCGCACGGCGCACGCCCCTCCCCGGACCGGTCAGGACGGTCTCGCCGTCGGAACTTCCGGAACCACCGGAGCCGCCGGAACCACCGGAACCACCGGAGCCGCCGGAACCACCGGAGCCGCCGGAGCCGCCGGAACCGGCGCGCCGGAGGCCGGGCCGGACCCGGGTCGGCGGGCGGCGCCAAAGTGGTGGAAGAGCAGGTTGAGCAGGGCGGCCATCACGCAGCCGGCCGAGATCCCCGAGTGCAGCAGGGTCCGGGCGGCCCTCCGGGAAGGAGTCGTAGAACGTCGGCGCGGCGATCGGGATGATGCCGACACCGAGCGAGACCGCCGCCAGGACAGTGTGCGAGTTGGACTCCATGCCCGCCTCCGCGAGTGTGCGGATGCCGCTGGCCGCGACCGTGCCGAAGAGCACGGTCCCGGCGCCGCCGAGGACGGGCTGCGGAACCGGCGAGACGACCGAGCCCAGCACGGGGAACAGCCCCAGTAGGACCAGGATGCCTCCGCCGGCCGCGACCACGAAGCGGCTGCGGATCCTCGTCAGCGCCACCAGCCCGATGTTCTGGGCGAAGGCGCTGGCGGCGAAGCCGTTGAGGACGGGACTGAGCGCGGTGGCCAGACCGTCCGCCCGCAGGCCGGCGGCGAGGGTGGGTTCGTCCGCCTCGCGATCGACGATCCGGCCGAGGGCGAGCATGTCGGCGGTGGACCCGGCCATCGAGACCACCATGACGATGCACATCGAGACGATCGCGGCGGCGTCGAACTGAGGCGCGCCGAAGTGGAACGGGGAGGGGAGCGCGAAGATCTTCGCGTTCTGTACCGAGCCGAAGTGGCCAGCCCCAGCGGGAAGGCGATCAGGGTGCCGAGTGCCAGGCCGACGAGCGGTGACAGCTGCTGCCAGAAACCGCGCGGAGTGCTGCCCGAGGCGGAGCACGGGGTGGAACGACCGGTGCTGTTCGGAGCGGAACGACAAGTGGAGCGCGAGGGCCGGTTGGCGCGGCGCTTCCGGGCGGCGTCCACCTGGTGGGGGAGGTCAGGTGACCGGGATGACCGGGACGACGCCCTCGCGGTGCACGGTGCCCTCGATCAGGCCGTACATGCGGTCCGCGGCGTAGTAGACCTCGTTCTCGTTCCTGAGGCCGAACGGCTCCAGGTCGACCAGGAAGTGGTGCTTGTTCGGCAGTTCGAGGCGGACCTCGTCCACCTCGGCGCGGTTGTCGAGGACCCGGGTGCCCATCGCGTGCAGCGTCTGCTGCAGCGAGTAGGAATAGGTCTCGGCGAAGGCCTCCAGCAGGTGCCGCTTCACCTGGGTGTAGGAGCGGTTCCAGTCGGGCTGCGCCTCGCCGTCCCGCCCGCTGTGGCCGAACTTCCACCGGGCGGTCACCTGGGTGGCGAGGATGCGGTCGTACGCCTCCTCGAGGGTGGTGTAGTCGTCCTTGATGTAGCCCCAGAACTCCGAGTCGGTGGAGTTCATGACGACCAGGTCCTTCAGGCCCGAGATGACCCGGACGGCTTCCCCGTCGTAGACGATCTCGCTGGTACGGACCTCCTGGCCGCTGCGGACGAAGGAGTGGCCCACCTCCACCTCCTTCTCCTCCTCCACCTCCTCCTCCGAGCCGATGAAGCCGGCCGAGCCGTCCCGCGACCGGATCCGCTCCCAGGCGTACTCCTCGATCCGGATCCGGGCGCCGTGCACGACGCCGCGCTCCGTGTCGTCGACGAAGTGGCGGGCCAGGAGGATGCCGAACGCCTCGGCCGACTCGATGCCGTACTCCTTGGCGAAGGCGTAGACGGTGTTCTTGATGGTGTCGGTGGGCAGGCAGTTGGCGTTGGACCCGGTGAGGTGGACGTCGTCGAACTCGCCGCGCAGCGAGACCGAGACGTTCAGGTCCTTGATCTCGTGCCGGGCGGAGTCGCGGTGGATCCGGACGATGCGGTTCTCCGCCTTGCCGTACTGGTTCTGACCGAGCACGTGGGCCATGACGTGGCTCCTAGGCTTTCCAGGTCGGTCCACTAGCTTCCGCGGTAGACCGAGTATCCGAACGGACTGAGCAGCAGCGGCACGTGGTAGTGGTGCTGTTCGGGCGCGACCGTGAAGACGATCGAGACCTCGGGGAAGAACGGAGGCGCGGAGGACTCGGGTGCGTGGTACGCGCCGGTGTCGAAGAGCAGCCGGACGACCGAGCCCGCCTCCACGGCCGGCAGGTCCCTGGCCCGGCCGTCGGAATCCGTGGCGCAGGTGCCGAGCACCTGCCAGCCGCTCTCGGTGTGCAGTGCGAGCTCGACCGGGACGCCTTCGGCCGGCCGGCCGAGGCTGGTGTCGAGCACGTGGGTGGAGATGCCGGTCATCGGTGAAGTTGCCTTACCTGTGGCGTGGATGGCGAAGCGTCAGTTGTGGGGCGAGGCGAGGGGATGTGAATCCGGACGCCCGGCCAGTGCGATGTCGTCGCCACGAATGTGACGAAGCGTCAGGACAGGTGTCGGGATGTGTCGAGCAGGCGATTGAGCCGGATGTCGTTGATCTTGCGAAGCTCCTCGCGGACGATCTCCGCCTCGGTGGCCGCGTCGTTGGGGTGGCGCTCGCGCAGCGCGGCGAGCAGGCCGACCGCGGAGCGGCCGGTCGCGCAGATCAGGAACACGTGGCCGAACTTGGCCTCATAGGCCGCGTTGGCCTCGTTCAGCTCGTCGAGGACCGCCTGGTCCACGCCCCGGATTCCGGCCTGTTCGCGCTCGGAAGTGGCGTCGCCCGTCAGGGGCTCGCCGATCCGGGCATGGCCGGCCACCGCGTCGCGCAGGTCCTCGGCCGTCAGGGACGCCACGGCGGCCGCGTTGGCGGCGAGCAGGGCCTCGCGGTCGGACCAGGGCTTGTCCGCCGCGACCGCGGCGGCCCAGCGGGGGCTGGAGCAGACCTCCAGCAGGATCCCTTCCAGCTCCGCGGCATCGGCCGCGGCCAGGGCGTCGAGGGTGTGGGGGTGGTTGGTCACGAGTGGACCTCCTGGAGAGTGGTGCCACCCGGAAAAGCTAGATCGGGCCCACCCGGTCGTCAACACTTTGTTGAACGATTGGTGGCTGCGTTTCGAACGGGGCCGCGATGTCGGGCCCTTTCGTGTGCGATTCGCCAAGTGTGCCCCGCCGCAAGCCGATCCAGTCCTGTCGTGGCGGCGGGGTCACCCGTTCGGAAGCCCCGCGGCGGGGTCCGGGCGCGCCCCGGAGGGCGCCGAACCGGGCGTCAGGACGACTTCGCGCCGTCCTGGCGGTTCAGGTAGTTGTACACGGTGAAGCGGCTGACGCCCAGGGCCGAGGCAACGGTCTCCACGCCGTGGCGGACGGTGAACGCGCCGCGCTCCTCCAGCAGGGCGACGACCCGCTGCTTCTGCGACCGGTCGAGCTCGGCCAGCGGGCGGCCGTCGAACTGGCGGGTCATCTCGGCGAGCATCCGGTCCAGCGCGCTGCTCAGGTGCGGCAGCCGGACGGCCAGGGCGGGGGCGCCCTCCCACTCCAGGACCACGTCGTCGGGCTTCGCCTCGTTCAGGGGGACGGGCGTCGCGCCGACCGCGGCCAGCAGCGGCTTCACCGCCGCGGCGAGCGGGTGTTCCACGTTCTCGGTCACGGCGTACCGTCCTCCTCGCCCAGCACGCTGACCTGGACCGAGATCCGGGTCGCCCCGGCGTCCAGCGTCTCCTTGAGCAGCTTGGTCACCGCGGCCAGGACCTGCTCGGCCTCGCCCTCCGCACCGGTGCCGAAGGGGCCGACGGACACGGCCAGGCCGGCCGCGTCGACGACCTCGCGAGCCGCCGCGGCGTGCTCCGGGAACGCGTCCAGTTCGAACGGTTCTGTCGTGAACTCCACCATCAATCGCACGGGGTCACTGTAGCGAGCGGGGGTGCGGACGGGGCAGGGGCTTGGGTGATCGAACGGTCCGGCCCCCGCGAGCGGCGACAGCCCGGCCCCGCGAGCCCTGAGGCGACTTCAACAAAATGTTGCAACTCCCTTGATGCTCGCTCGGTCGGCCGGAGATGCTTCCATCGTCTTCCATTGCGCAGAATCCTCTTCCGTATCGTGGAAATCGGCGAGGGAAGAGGGCTGAGAGGGGAGTAGCGACATGACGGCGGCTGCCAGGCACGGCTTCACGGTCAACCTGTCGATCCTGTTCGGCGAACTGCCGCTCCCGAAGCGGCCGCCGCGGCCGCCGCGGCCGGATTCACCGCCGCCGAACTGTGGTGGCCCTTCGGGGCGGAGCACGAACCCTCGCGGGCCTAACTGCACGCGCTGCGCAGGGCGTTCACCCACGCCGGCGTGCGGCTCACCGGCCTCAACCTGCTGGACGGCCTGAGCGAGGGTGCCCGTGGGACCGTCTCGCTACCGTCCGAGCGGGACCGCTACCACGCCAACCTCCCGGTCGCCGCGGAACTCGCCGCCTCGCTCGGCGCCACCGCGCTCAACGCGCTGTACGGCAACCGGGTCGAGGGCGTCGACCCGGTCGAGCAGGACGCGCTCGCGCTGGAGCACCTGGTGCTCGCTGCGCTGGAGTACCGCCCCTCCACCGGGGTCAGCGCCGACAGCGCGAGCTGGACTTCGAGGACCTGTTCGCCCGGCTCACCGCCGCGGGCCACACCGGCGTGATCGGCCCTTCGGGTGACTGCCGCGCGAACTGCGCGCCGCCGCCAGGTAGTGGAGCCGATGAGCGTCACCCCGCCGCGTGCCGCCGAGCCGCGGGCCACCGGGGAAGCGTCGCCGAGTCGCGGGCCGCCCGCGCCAACGGCGACGGCTCGCTCGACCACTCGGCGCTGCTGCGCGGCGTCGAGCGGCTCTCCGGCCGCGAGGTCGGCTGACATCCCGGGGGCTCCCGGGCGGAGCGCCCGGCTCCGAACTCCTCCTGGCGGCGTGTACCCGTTCCGGTCGTGCCGGCGCCGCCAGGAGGCCGCACTCGGCCGGCGAGCGGGCCGGGGCTCATCCGCCCGCCCGCCGGTCGAACCAGGCCCGCGACGCGTACGTCCCGCCGTGGGGGCGCCTCGATCGAGCCCGGTACGCGTGGTCCGGCTTCGTCCCCGCCGAGGGAGGCCTCCCGTACGCCCGGCCACGCAGATTGAGGGGCTCGCATCCCGAGCCACCCGGGCCCATGCTGGACGCACGCGCGTCGGGCGCACGTCTGCCGGGCGCGCGTCTGTCGGATGCATGCCTGCCGGACGCACGCCTGCCGGACGCGCGCCTGCCGGACGCACGCATGTCGGACGCACGCCGCAGGACCACCGCCAGACCCGTACGGAAACGAGGACCGCGCCATGCCACCCACCCCCCACGAGGGCCATGTGGTCGTCGCCCCCGACAAGTTCAAGGGCAGCCTGGAGGGCGCCGAGGCGGCGGCCCGGATCGCCGCCGGCATCCGGCGCGCCGCGCCCGGCACCGAGGTGCGCGAACTGCCCGTCGCCGACGGCGGCGAGGGCACCCTGGCCGCCGCGCTCGCGGCCGGCTTCAGCAGGGTCCCGGCCGAGGTGGCCGGCCCGACCGGACTGCCGGTGGACGCCGCGCTGGCCGTCCGGGACGACACCGCCGTGGTCGAGCTCGCGCAGGCCTCGGGCCTGGCCCGGCTGCCCGGCGGCCGGGCAGCCCCGCTCACGGCCGGGTCCTACGGGGTCGGCCAGCTGATCGCCAAGGCGGTCTCGCTCGGCGTCAAGCGGATCGTCCTGGGACTCGGCGGCAGCGCCTGTACGGACGGCGGCGCCGGCATGGTGCAGGCCCTCGGGGCGCGGCTGCACGACGCAGACGGCGTCGAACTCCCGCCCGGTGGCGCCGCGTTGCGCCGGCTCGCGGAGATCGACCCCGGCCCGCTGGCCGACGCCCTGGGCGGGGTCGAGGTCGTGGTGGCCTGCGACGTGGACAACCCGCTGCTCGGGCCGCGCGGCGCCGCCGCCGTCTACGGCCCGCAGAAGGGCGCCGACGGCGCGGATCTGGTGGCGCTGGAAGCGGGGCTGACCCGGTTCGCCGACCTGGTCGCCGAGGCCACCGGGCGGGACGTCCGGGAGGCGCCCGGCGCCGGCGCCGCCGGTGGGGTGGGCTTCGCCGCCCTGGCCCTGCTCGGCGCGACCGTACGACCCGGCATCGAGCTGCTGCTCGACCTGCTGGGCTTCGACGCGGCCGTGCGCGGGGCACGCCTCGTCGTGACCGGCGAGGGCTGCCTGGACGCGCAGACGCTGCACGGCAAGGCCCCCGCCGGAGTCGCCGCGGCCGCCGCCCGGGCCGGGGTCCGGGTGGCCGCCGTGGCGGGCCGGCTGGAACTCACCGAACCCGAGTGGCGCGCCGCCGGCTTCACCGCCGCGATCGCCCTGACCGACCTGATCGACTCGACCGACCCGACCAACTCGACCGACCCGATCGACCCGAACGCCCTGGCCGGCCCGCCCGACCTGACAGACCTGGCCGAGCGGTCGGGGCAGAGCATGGCCAGGGCCGCCGAGCTGGCCGAACTCGCGGGGGAGCGGCTGGCCCAGCGCCTGCTGCCGGGCTGACCCCGTGCGCGCGGAGCCGCCGGACGCCGCCGACCCTCCAACGCCCGTCCATTGACGTTTTGTTGAAGACAGGCCTAGGCTCCCGGCAATCCTTCGCCTCCACCCGTGTTCGCGCACCACCGACTCCCAGGTTCCGGAGGTCTCCCATGCCCTTCAGCCAGCCGACGGTGATCCGCTCCCGACGGGCGGTCCTGCCCGACGGCGAGCACCCCGCGGACGTGCTGATCCAGGACGGGAGGATCGTCCGGACGGCCCCGCACGGCTCGCTCACGGCCGGTGGCGGCGAACTCGTCGACCTCGGCGGCACCGCGCTGCTGCCGGGCCTGGTCGACACCCACGTGCACGTCAACGAGCCCGGCCGCACCGAGTGGGAGGGCTTCGCCACCGCCACCCGGGCCGCCGCGGCCGGCGGCGTCACCACGATCGTCGACATGCCGCTCAACTCGATCCCGCCCACCACCACGGTGGCCGGGCTGGCGGCCAAGCGGAAGGCCGCCGAGGGCCAGGCCTGGGTCGACCTCGGGTTCTGGGGCGGCGCCGTCCCCGGCAACCTCGCCGACCTCGAACCCCTGTACCGGGAGGGCGTGTTCGGCTTCAAGAGCTTCCTCGCCCCCTCCGGGGTGGAGGAGTTCCCGCACCTCGAGGCCGCCGACCTGACGGCGGCGCTGGCCGAGCAGGCCCGGATCGGGGCGCTGGCGATCATCCACGCCGAGGACCCGGCCGTGCTCGCCGCCGCCCCGCAGCAACCCGGCGTCCACTACCGGGACTTCCTGGCCTCGCGGCCCGCCGACGCGGAGACCGCCGCCGTCGCCCACCTGCTCGCGGCGCTGTACCGGACCGGCGCCCACCACACCGGCGCCCGGGTGCACGTCCTGCACGTCTCCTCCGCCGCCGTGCTGCCGCTGCTGCGGCGGGCCCGCGAGGACGGCGTACGGGTGACCGCCGAGACCTGTCCGCACTACCTGACCCTCGCCGCCGAGCAGGTGCCGGACGGCGACACCGCCTTCAAGTGCTGTCCGCCGATCCGCGACGAGGCCAACCGGGACGTGCTCTGGCAGGCCCTGGCGAACGGCGAGTTCATCGCCGTCGTCTCCGACCACTCACCGTCCACCCCCGACCTCAAACTGCTGCCCGAGTACGGCGGCAGCGGCGACTTCGCGGCCGCCTGGGGCGGCATCGCCTCGCTCCAGCTCGGCCTGCCGGCCGTCTGGACCGAGGCCCGCCGGCGCGGCCACGCCCTGGCCGACGTGGTGCGCTGGATGTCCGCCGGACCGGCCGCCCTGGTCGGTCTCACCGGCACCAAGGGCGCCATCGCCGCCGGCCACGACGCGGACCTGGTCGCCTTCGACCCCGACGGCGAGTTCGCCGTCCGGGCGAGCGGGCTGCACCACCGCAACCCGGTCACCCCGTACGCGGGCCGGACCCTCACCGGCGCGGTGCGCACCACCTGGCTGCGCGGTCGCGCGGTGGACCCTGCCGCCCGCCCCTTCGGCCGGCAGCTCGTCCGGCCGCACTCCCACCCCGACCCCACCTCACCGCCATCCCGTCCGAACCCGCCCAAGGAGAGTCAGTGACCACTGCCGGCACCCCGAGTGCTCCCTTCACCGAGCTGGTCGACCTGGCCTCCCGACCGCTCGGCGCGGGCGTCGTCGCCACCAACGAGGACACCTTCGCGGACGCCGAGAACCTGCTGGTCGCCGCGCCGGCCGAGTTCCGCCCGCACACCTTCGGCCACAAGGGCCAGATCATGGACGGCTGGGAGTCCAGGCGCCGTCGCGGAGTCTCCGCCGAGCAACCGCACCCCACCGACGCGGACCACGACTGGGCGATCGTCCGGCTCGGTGCCGCCGGGGTGATCCGCGGCGTGGTCGTGGACACCGCCCACTTCACCGGCAACCACCCGGAGTCCGCTTCGGTCGAGGCCGCGTCAGTCCCCGGCCACCCCTCGCCCGAGGAACTCCGGGCCGCCGAGTGGACCACGATCGTGCCGCGCACCGGGCTCAGGGGCGACACCGCCCACGAGTTCGCCGTCGCGGACGGCACCCGCTACACCCACGTGCGGCTGAACATCTTCCCGGACGGCGGCGTCGCCCGGCTGCGGGTGCACGGCGAGGTGCTCCCGGACCCGCGCGAACTCGAAGGCCTCACCTTCGACTTGGCCGCCCAGGAGTACGGCGGCGTGGCCGAGGCGGCGTCCGACCGCTACTTCTCCTCCCCGCACAACCTGAACGCTCCCGGCCGCGCCTGCGTCATGGGCGACGGTTGGGAGACCCGGCGTCGGCGCGACAAGGCCAACGACTGGGTGCGGATCGCCCTGGCCGGGGGCGGTGAGGTCCTGGCCGCCGAAGTGGACACCTCCTGCTTCGTCGCCAACGCCCCCGGCTGGGCCGACCTGATCGGCTTCGACGCCTCGACCGGGGCCCACCCGGCCGACGGCGAATGGTTCGAACTCCTGCCCCGCACCCGGCTCCAGCCCGACACCCGGCACCGCTTCCGGCTCGACGCGGGCCGCCCGGTGACCCACGTGCGCATCAACGTCTACCCGGACGGCGGCCTGGCCCGCCTCCGGCTCACCGGCCGCCTCACCGAGGCCGGTCGCACGGCCCTCGCGCTGCGCTGGTTCGACGCCCTCCCGGCCGCCGAGGCCCGTGCCGCCCTCGCCGCGGCCGGTGCCGCCGCCGGCGAGGCCGCCGCGCTGACCGCCGCCCGCCCGGTCGTCGACCCGACCGGGGCCGCGGCCGTCGTCCGGATCCTGCTCGGCTAGTCGACGGACCGCCGGTTCACCTCCGGAGTCACGAGCCCTACGCGTTCGGGCCGCCCGGCCCGGACCGGCGACGCGCCGTCCCCGCCGCAGCACTCCTGCCCGGCGGTCGCGGAACGCGCCCCTGCCTCGTGGGTGGTGGGGGAGGGGCCGTCGCGTCCGCCCAGGTCGGCGGACGGGGCTACACGGATTGTTCACGGATATGTACGGACGGCAGTCGTCGGAGCCGCCGGGTCGATAGGCTGGTGCGTGCCCGCGGTCGCTCCGTGGGGGGACATCGGAAGGGGACGACATGTCGACACCAGCCCCGGGTCGTCACGCCGCGCTTGACCAGGGTCCGACGGGCCCGTTCACCTCCCTCCAGCACGCCCTCAGACTGCTGGAGGCGGTCGACCGCCACCCCGACGGTGCCACCCTGGTGGCCCTCGCCCGGGAGACCATGCTCGGGCTGCCCACCGTGCGGCGGCTCGCCGAGATCTTGGAGGTCGAGGGCTATCTCCAGTGCCAGGACGGGGGTTGGCTGCTGGGCGGCACCTTCGCGCTGCTCGGCCAGCACAACCGGGAGCAGTTGGTGAAGGCCAGGCTCAACCGCAAACTCGCGGAACTCCGGGACGAGTTGGGCGCCGCAGTGTACTTCGGCCGGTACCACGACGGCGAGTTGTCGGTGGAGGCGGTCTCGGCCGCCGACTACGCCCCGGCCGTGCAGGAGTGGGTGGACTTCAGGGCGACCGCGCACGCCAGCGCGATCGGCAAGTGCCTGCTCAGCCAGCTGGACGTGGACGCCCGGCGCGACCACCTCTCCCGGCACCCGGTCGCCCGGCTCACCTCCCGCACCGTCACCGATGCCGACCAGTTGATGCACCGGCTGGAGCGGCAGCCGGCCACGGTGCCGGTGCTCGACATCCAGGAGTACGCGCTGGGCACGGTGTGCGCGGCGGTGCCGATCACGGCGGGCAGCACGGTCGGCTGTCTGGCCACCTCGATGCCGGCGGACAACATCCACAAGCTGAAGGCCGCCGCCGAGCTGCTCGCGGCCCGGGCGGCGCCGCTGATGCTGGCGATGGCGGTCTGACGGCGGGTCGGCGGTCGCACGCGGTCAGGGGAAGCCCTGCCGGGAAACCGGTGGGGCTTCCCGTGTTTCCCGTGGCGTCGGCCGGTGCACATCACTTATTAGACTCGATGTCGATAAGGGTGGGCGAAACCCTTGTCCCCAGGGCTACCCGCGAGTACGTTTCCCTGGAACCGAGCCGCCGCCCCCAGGTCAGGAGGGCCTGCCATGCCCCGTTCCACCCTCGTCCCCGCCCTCGCCGCCCCCGCCGCGCGCGTGCACGACAACCTCGTCCTGGAGCCCCGGGACGTCCGCTTCGACTGGGCCCAGCTGCCGCTGCACTGGATCCCGGACGAGCCGATGGCCACCCACGTCATCAACGTGCTGCACCTGCTGCTGCCCGAGGGGGAGCGCTGGTTCGTCAAGGTGTTCAAGGAGGCGTTGCCGCTCATCCGGGACGAGCAACTGCGCGAGGAGGTCCTCGGGTTCATCGGGCAGGAGGCCATCCACGCCGAGGCGCACCAGGAGGTCCTGGACCACCTGCTCGCCCAGGGACTCGACCCGAGGCCGTACGTCCGGCAGATCTCCTGGCTGTTCCAGCGGGTCCTCGGCGACAAGCCGGGGCTGACGGCGGCCCGGCAGCGGGAGAGCGTCATCGAGCGGGTCGCCTTCATCGCGGCGATCGAGCACTTCACCGCCTTCCTCGGCAACTGGGCCCTCAACTCCCCGGGTCTGGACCGCGCCAAGGCCGACCCGACGATGCTGGACCTGCTGCGCTGGCACGGCGCGGAGGAGGTCGAGCACCGCAGCGTCGCCTACGACCTGATGGTCCATCTGGACCCGGGCTACCTGCGCCGGGTGCGCGGGATGGTGTTCTCGGGGCCGCTGCTGGTCCACCTCTGGGTGCGCGGCGCCCGCTTCCTGCTCGCCGCCGACCCCACCCTGGAGGGGCGGCTCAAGCCCACCTGGCGGGAGGCGGGCCGGATCGCCAAACGCGGACTGCTGCCGGACCCGTTCAGGTCGATCCGCTCCGGGCTGCGCTACCTGCGGCCGGGCTACCACCCGACCCAGGAGGGCTCGTCCAGCCAGGCGCTGGGCTACCTCGCCACCTCCCCGGCCGCCCGCGCGGCTGCCGGGCGCGGCTGACGGCCGACAGGTTTCAGCGAACAGATGACGTTATCTGTTCGCTGAACTCTGTTCGCTGAAATCTGACATCCGAAACCTGTCAGCTGTCGCCCGCCGCCCGCCCGCCGCCCCGCTCCCACCCCAAGGACCCCGCCGGATGGACCAGCTCACCCCGCCCCCCGACCTCTACGGCCGCCCCCGCGCCGACGGCTTCATGCGCTGGCTCACCGCCTTCGGCGACCGCTACCACCCGGCCCTCGGTGGCCCGCTGCTGCGCCGCAACCCCCGCCGCCCGTACAGCCGCCCCACCCCTGCGCTCCGCCTGGTCGTCGCCGAGCGCCGCCAACTTGCCGCCAACGTCGTCGAGTTGACCCTCGTCGACCCCTCCGGCAGTCCGCTGCCCGGCTGGCAGCCCGGCGCCCACCTGCGCCTCGTCCTGCCCTCCGGCCGCGAGCGCCACTACTCCCTCAGCGGCGACCCGGCCGACCGCACCGCCTACCGCATCGCCGTCCGACGGCTGCCCGAGGGCGGCGGCGGGTCCGTCGAGGTCCACGACGCCCTGCACCCCGGCACCCGGCTCACCGCCCGTCGCCCGCGCAACGGCTTCGCCTTCTGCGCCGAGCCCGCCGTCCTCCTGCTGGCCGGCGGCATCGGCATCACCCCGCTGCTCCCGATGGCCCGCGAGGCGCAGCGCCACGGCCTGGACTGGCGCCTAGTGCACGTCGGCCGCAGCGCCGACACCCTCCCGTACACGGACGAGCTGCGGGCCCTCGATCCGCGCCGGGTGCTGCTGCGCACCGACGACGAGCACGGCGGCGTCCCCACCGGCGCCGAACTGCTCGCCCACGCCCCGCGCGGCGCCGCCGTCTACTGCTGCGGCCCGGCCCCGATGCTCACCGCCGTGCAGCGCGCCCTGGACGGCTCTCCGGCCGCCTCGCTGCACTTCGAGCGCTTCGGAGCCGCCCCGATCGCCGACGGCGAGCCCTTCACCGTCCGCCTCGGCGTCGACGGCCCCGCCCTCGACGTCCCCGCCGACCGCTCCGCCCTGGACGTGCTGCGCGAGGCCCGCCCGGACCTCCCGTACTCCTGCCACCAGGGCTTCTGCGGCACCTGCGAGGTCCGCGTGCTGGCCGGCTCGCCCGATCACCGGGACCGCCGCCTCACCCCCGAGCAGCGCGCCGCCGGCGCCCTGCTGCCCTGCGTCTCCCGGGCCGCTGAGGGCGAGACCCTCGTGCTGGACCTCTAGAAGGAGCCCCTCACCATGGCGAAAGCGACCCCCGCCTTCCGCTACACCGAGCGTGACCTCACCCGCTTCCGCGAGACCCAGCAGCTCGCCTACCACTGCGCCGAACAGGTCGCCGCCTGGATCGAACCCGGCGTCACCGAGCGGCAGGCCACCGCCGAGCTGCGCCGCCGCCTGGTCGCCGCCGGGGTGCAGGACTTCTTCCACGTCCCCTTCGCCTGGTTCGGCGACCGGACGGCGTTCCGGCACTTCCACACCCCGCTGCAGTTCTTCGCCGGCAACCGCCGGCTGGAGGAGGGCATGCCGTACGTGCTGGACTGCGCGCCCGTGGTGGACGGCTACACCGCCGACATCGGCTACGGCGGCAAGGTCGGCGAGAACCGGGTCTGGGACCGCCTGGCCGCCGACCTCGAGGTCTACCGCGAGCTGATCCTCCAGGAGGTGCGGGCCCGCAAGCCGCTCTCCGAGGTGTACGCCGCGGTCGACGCCCAGATCGCCGCGCACGGCTACGACAACCGCCACCAGGTGTACCCGGGCCGGGTGATCGGCCACCAGGTCACCCGCAACACCGCGCGCGGCCCCGCCGGGGTGAACGTCCTCGGCTTCGGCGTGCGCACCCTCCAGACCCTCGGCCGTGAGCTGATCTCCGAGCGGCTGCACGGCCGTTCACCGCTCTGGGCGGACGGGCGCTCGTCCCGGCACGCGCCCACCCCGGGCCTGTGGGCGGTCGAACCGCACATCGGCTTCCGGGGTGTGGGCATCAAGTTCGAGGAACTGCTGGTGGTCACCGAGGACGACGCCTACTGGCTCGACCACGACCTGCCGCACGTCCGCCGCTGGACCGCGACCACCGGGCAGACTGCCACCCAGAACACCGCCGCCATCCAGAACACCGCCGACACCCAGAACGCCGCCGCCACCAAGAGCACCGCCGCCACCGAGCCGACCACCCTGGAGGCCACCCGATGACAAGCCCGTCGCAGCGCCGCCCGGCGAAGACCCCGGCGGCGGCCCCGGCGGCGCCCCCGGAGCGCCGCCGGACCGTCCACTCCGGCGGCCTCCCACTCGCCGTCTTCGAGCAGGGCGACCCGGACGCCCCCACCGTCCTCCTCGTACACGGCTACCCCGACACCCACGTCGTCTGGGACGACATCGCCGCCGACCTCGCCCGCGACCACCACGTGGTCCGCTACGACGTGCGCGGCGCCGGCGAGTCCGCCGCGCCCGCCGACCGGTCCGGCTACCGCCTGGAGCACCTCGCCGAGGACCTGTTCGCCGTCGCCGACGCCGTCAGCCCGGACCGCCCGGTCCACCTGGTCGCCCACGACTGGGGCTCGATCCAGTCCTGGGAGGCCGTCACCGCGCCCGGCGCCGAGCGCCGGATCGCCTCCTACACGACCCTGTCCGGCCCCAGCCTGGACCACATGGGCTACTGGCTGCGCCACCGGCTGCGCCGCCCCACTCCCCGCCACCTCAAGCAGCTGCTGCACCAGGGCCTGCACTCCTGGTACATCACCGCCTTCCACCTGCCCTACCTCGCCCCCGGCGTCTGGCGCCTCGGCCTGGCCCGGGCCTGGCCGCGGGTGCTGCGCGACCTGGAGCACGTCACCCCGCGCGCCGACCACCCGCAGCCCAGCCTGCGCCGCGACGCGGTCCGCGGCATCGAGCTGTACCGGGCCAACTTCCGCCCCACCCTGGGAAGTCCGCGCGAGCGGCCGACCGAGGTGCCGGTCCAGCTGATCACCCTCACCCGGGACCGGTACGTCGGCACCTACCTCTCCGAGGGGCTGGAGCGCTGGGCACCCGAACTGACCCGCAGGACGCTGCACGCCGGCCACTGGTCGGCGCTGCTGGAGAAGGGAGCCACCGTGGCCGGGATGGTCCGCGAGTTCACCGCCCGCATCGACGCGGGGCAGGGCCGAGGGGCCGAGCGCGACGGCCGGCTGGTCGTGGTCACCGGCGGCGGCAGCGGCATCGGCCGGGCCACCGCGCTCGCCTTCGCCGAGGACGGCGCCCGGGTGGTGGTCTGCGACCTCGACCTCGCGGCCGCCGAGCGCACCGCCGAACTCGCCTCGCTGATCGGCGCGAAGGCGCACGCCTACCGGGTGGACGTCTCCGACGGCGCCGCGATGGACGCCTTCGCGCAGACCGTCGCCGCCGAGCACGGCGTGCCCGACGTCATGGTCAACAACGCGGGCATCGGGCACTCCGGGACGTTCCTGCAGACCACCGAGAAGGAGTGGCAGCGGGTCCTGGACGTCAACCTCTGGGGCGTGATCCACGGCTGCCGCGCCTTCGGCACCCTGATGGCCGACCGCGGCCAGGGCGGCCACATCGTCAACGTCTCCTCGGCCGCCGCCTACCTGCCCTCCAAGGCGCTCACCGCCTACGCCACCAGCAAGGCCGCGGTGTTCATGCTCTCGGACTGCCTGCGCGCCGAGTTCGTCGCCCACGGCATCGGCGTCTCCACCATCTGCCCCGGCATCGTCAACACCAACATCACCCGCACCTCCACCTTCTCCGCCACCACCTCCACCGAGCAGGCCGCCAAGCAAGCCCGCGCCGCCAGGCTCTACGCCCGCCGCGGCTTCCCCCCGGAGAAGGTCGCCACCGCCATCCTCACCGCCGTCCGCACCGGCCGCCCCGTCGTCCCCGTCACCCCCGAGGCCAAGGCCGCCCGCTTCCTCTCCCGCCTCAGCCCCGGCCTGCTGCGCCTCGCCGCCCGCCTCGACGTCACCTGACCGGGCTTCGCGGGCGGACCCCGCCCCGGGTGGCCCGCAGCGGCCGCCCGGGGCTGTGAGAGCATCGAGGCCCATGGAGATGACAACGGCCCTGTGGTCCTTCGCCCTCGTCGTGGGGTTGCTGACGCTCACCCCCGGGCTCGACACCGCGCTGATCCTGCGGACCTCGGCGCTGGGGCGGCGCCGGCAGGCGTGGGGGGTCGTGCTGGGGATCCAGACCGGGACGCTGCTCTGGGGGACGCTGACCTCGGCCGGGGTGACGGCGCTGCTGACCGCCTCGCAGGTGGGGTACGAGATCCTGCGCTGGGCGGGTGCGGCGTACCTGGTGTGGATGGGCATCGGGATGCTGCGCAACCGGGGCGGCGAGGCGGCGGCCGAGGAGGAACCGGAGGACGGCGGGTTCGCGCACGGCTGGCGGCGGGGCACGCTGACCAACCTGCTGAACCCCAAGGTCGGGGTCTTCTACGTCGCCGTGCTGCCGCAGTTCATCCCGGCCGGGGCCCCGCACTTCGCCGCGGGCGTGGCGCTGACCTGCGTGCACGTCGTGGAGGGCCTGCTCTGGTCGACCGTCCTGGTGGGCTTCGCCCAGGCGCTGCGCGGCTGGCTGCGCCGGCCGGCCGCCCGACGGCTGATGGACCGGGTGACCGGCGCGGTCGTGGTGGGCTTCGGCGTGAAGCTGGCACTGAGCGACTGACCCGGCTCGCTCGGTTCGTCCTCGTTCGTCCCTGTTCGTTTCCGTTCGTTCCCGTTCGTTCCCGTTCAGGCCGCGTGAGTACGGGGCTCCGGGCGGCCCGCGGTGGCGCCCCCGACGTCCCCGTCGCCCCCGTCGCTCTCCGCTTCCCGGCTGGGCGGGTCGTGGTGGATCGGCCCGTCCGAGGCGCTCAGCGGCAGGCAGCTGCCGCCGCGCCGGTGGGCGACGATCTCGGCGGCGACCGAGACCGCCGTCTCCTCCGGGGTGCGGGAGCCGAGGTCCAGGCCGATCGGGGAGCGCAGCCGGGCCAGCTCGGCCTCGGTGAGCCCCGCTTCGCGCAGCCGGGCCACGCGTTCGCGGTCGGTGCGGCGCGAGCCCATCGCGCCGACGTAGCCGACCGGCAGCCGCAGGGCGCGTTCCAGCAGCGGGATGTCGAACTTGGCGTCGTGGGTGAGCACGCACAGCACGGTGCGTCCGTCGATCCGGCCGTGCTGGGAGTCCAGGTAGCGGTGCGGCCAGTCGACCACCACCTCGTCGGCCTCGGGGAAGCGACGAGCGGTGGCGAAGACCGGCCGGGCGTCGCAGACGGTCACGTGGTAGCCGAGGAACTTGCCGATCCGCACCACCGCGGCCGCGAAGTCGATCGCCCCGAAGACCAGCATCCGCGGCGCGGGCACGTACGACTCGACGAAGCAGGTGACGGTGCCCTGCCGGCGGTCGTCGCAGGGGCGTCCGTCCAGGCCGAGTACGAGCCGGCCGGTGCGTCCGGCCTCCAGCATCGCCCGGGCCTGCGCGACGACCGCCCGCTGCAGGCCGCCGACCGTCGAGGGGGCCGGCGAGAGCGCGCCCTCGACGCCGTCGGCGGTGACCGCCAAGGTGGCCCCGACCAGCCCGTCCGGCCCGGCGATCACCCGCACCAGCGCCACCGGTGTGCCCGCCGCGACGTGGGCGATCCCGGCGTCCAGTCCGGTGTCGGCCCCCGGCGCCACCGGCTGGACGAAGACGTCCAGGACGCCGCCGCAGGTCAGCCCCACCGCGAAGGCGTCCTCGTCGCTGTACCCGAAGCGTTCCAGGGCCGGCCGGCCGCTCGCGATGGCGGCCTGGCACAGCTCGTACACCGCGCCCTCTACGCACCCGCCGGAGACGCTGCCCACCGCCTCGCCGTCGGCGTCCACGGCCAGCGCGGCTCCGGGGTCGCGCGGAGCGCTGCCGCAGACGCCGACCACGGTGGCCACGGCGAAGGAACGCCCGGTCGCGTGCCAGGCCAGCAGCTGCTCGGCGATGTCCTGCATGGGGTGAGGCTCCTTACACGGTTCCGACAGTAGCGGGCGGCGCCGCCGTAGGGGAAACGATCCCGTACGACAGCGGTGCCGCCCAAGGCCGCTGCCCAGGGCGCTACCGCGCGAGGCCGTGCTGTCGGCTGAGCCCCGGCCGGGGCTCAGCCCGGCCGCTCGGTGGTCAGGTGCTCCGGCCGCACCGGGATCCGGTTGAGCGCCAGCCCGGTGGCGTCGCGGATGGCGGCCACGATGGACGGCGTCGCCGAGACGGTCGGCGCCTCGCCGACCCCGCGCAGCCCGTACGGTGCGTTGGGATCGGACAGTTCGAGCAGTTCCACCGGGATCGGCGGGGTGTCCAGGATGGTGGGGATCAGGTAGTCGGTGAAGGAGGCGTTGCGCACCTTGCCGTCCCGCAGGACGATCTCCTCCATCACCGCGAGGCCCAGCGCCTGGGTGCAGCCGCCCTGGATCTGGCCGACCACGGAGAGCGGGTTGAGCGCCTTGCCGACGTCCTGGACGGCGGTGAGCTCGACCACCTTGACCAGGCCCAGTTCCACGTCCACGTCCACCACCGCGCGGTTGGCGCAGAAGGAGTACTGGACGTGGCCGAAGCCCTGGCCGGTCTCCCTGTCGAAGGGCTGCGTGGGCCGGTGGCGGTGCACGCGGGTCTGCTCGACGGCCCCGTCGCCGAGCAGGTCGACGACGGGGATCAGCACGCCGGCGGTCCTCGACACCACCTTGCCGCCGGCCAGCACCAGGTCGTCGTGGGTCCAGCCGTAGCGCCGGCGGCCCCGGTCGAGCAGTTCCCGGCGCACCGCCTCGGCGGCCAGCTTCACCGCGCCGCCGGTCATGTACGTCTGGCGCGAGGCGGAGGTCGAGCCGGCCGAGCCCACCGAGGTGTCGGCCGGGTGTATGGTGACCCGCTCGACGCCCAGCTCGGTGCGGGCGATCTGGGCGTGCACGGTGACGCCGCCCTGGCCGACCTCGGCCGCCGCGGTGTGCACCATGGCGACCGGCTCGCCGCCTATCGCCTCCAGCCGCACCCGGGCGGTGGAGTAGTCGTCGAACCCCTCGGAGAAGCCGACGTTCTTGATCCCGACGGAGTAGCCGACGCCGCGCACGATCCCTTCGCCGTGCGAGGTGTTGGACAGCCCGCCGGGCAGCCGGCGCAGGTCGGGGCGCTCGGTGTCCAGCGGCGGCGGAAGCGGCATCTCCTTGGCCCGGCGCAGCAGTTCGGCGACCGGAGCGGGCGCGTCGATCTGCTGCCCGGTGGGCATGGAGTCGCCCTGCGAGACGGCGTTGATCTGCCGCAGCTCCACCGGGTCCATGCCCAGTTCGGCGGCCAGCTTGTCCATCTGCGACTCGTAGCCGAACGCCGCCTGCACCGCGCCGAAGCCGCGCATCGCCCCGCAGGACGGGTTGTTGCTGTACAGCGCGAGGGCGTGCATCCGCACGTTCGGGATCACGTACGGGCCGTGCCCGAGCGAGGCCGCGTTGCCGACCACGGCGGGGGAGGTGGAGGCGTACGCGCCGCCGTCCAGCACGATCCGGCAGTCGGCGAAGACCAGCTTGCCGTCCCGGGTGGCGCCGTGCTCGTAGTGCATCCGCGCGGGGTGGCGGTGCACGTGGCCGAAGAAGGACTCGTCCCGGGAGTAGA
Organism: Kitasatospora sp. NPDC001132; assembly: GCF_053598415.1. Lineage (NCBI taxonomy): Bacteria > Bacillati > Actinomycetota > Actinomycetes > Kitasatosporales > Streptomycetaceae > Kitasatospora > Kitasatospora sp. NPDC001132. Next base: position 108,640 of record NZ_JBSFKF010000010.1, read on the forward strand.
CGATCTTGACCGGTTTGCCGGTGCGCTGGGCCAGCAGGCAGGCGTGGATCTGCATCGACAGGTCCTCGCGGCCGCCGAACGCGCCGCCGACGCCGGCCAGGGTGAGCCGGACCTTCTCCTCCGGCAGGCCGAGCACCGGAGCCATCTGCCGGCGGTCCGCGTGCAGCCACTGGGTGGCGACGTAGAGGTCGACGCCGCCGTCCTCGGCGGGCACCGCGAGGCCGGACTCCGGGCCGAGGAAGGCCTGGTCCTGCATGCCGACCTCGTAGTCGCCGCTGACGATCACGTCGGCCAGCGCCCGCACCTCGTCGGTCACGCCGCGGCCGGAGACCAGCCGCTGCTCGTGGCAGATGTTGCCGTACGCATGGGACTTGTACGCGTGCGGCTCGTGCACGTACCCGTACGTCTCCGGGTCGAGGCACTGCTCCTCGGTGACGATCGGGGTGAGCACCTCGTACTCGACCGCGATCCTCCTCGCCGCGCGCCGGGCCGTCTCCGGGTGGTCGGCCGCGACCAGCGCGACGGGCTCGCCGTGGTAGCGGATCCGGTCGATCGCCAGGGCCGGCTGGTCCTGGACGTCCAGGCCGTAGTACTTGGTGCCGGGGATGTCCTCGTGGGTCAGCACCGCGTACACCCCGGGCACCTTGAGCGCCTCGGAGAGGTCCACCGAGAGGATGTTCGCCCGGGGGTGCGGCGAGCGCAGCGCCGTGCCCCACAGCATGTCCTCGTGCCAGAGGTCGGAGGAGTAGGCGAACTCGCCCCGGACCTTCAGGTTGCCGTCCGGGCGCAGCGGCGAGCCGCCGATGCCGTCCTTGGACGCCTGGTCGATGCTCCGGAGGTTCTTCTGCCCCTGGATGGTCCGCCGGACCGCCCGGCCGCTCGTGGCACCGCTCGCGACACCACCCGTGCCGCCGCCCGTGCCCAAGTCGCCGCCCGCGCCGCCGCCCGTGCCACCGCTCGCCGCGCCGCTCATCGCGCACCGGCCTTCCCCGCGCCGCCCATGCGGGCCGAGGCCAGCCGCACCGCGTCCAGGATCTTCTCGTAGCCCGTGCAGCGGCACAGGTTGCCGGACAGCGCCTCGCGGATGTCGTCGTCGCTCGGCCGCGGGTCGTCCGCCAGCAGCGCGTCGGTCTGCACCAGCAGCCCGGGGGTGCAGAAGCCGCACTGGACGGCGCCGGCGTCGACGAACGCCTGCTGGACCGGGCCCAGTTCGCCGTCCTGCCCGCTCAGGCCCTCGACCGTGCGCACCTCGCGGTCCTGCACCTGTCCGGCCGCGACCAGGCAGGAGCAGACCGGGACGCCGTCCAGGTAGACGGTGCAGGAGCCGCACTCGCCCTGCTCGCAGGCGTTCTTCGAGCCGGGCAGGCCGACCCGCTCGCGCAGCACGTACAGCAGGCTCTCGCCCTCCCACACGTCGTCGGCCTCGACCGGCTTGCCGTTGGCGGTGAAAGTGACCCTCATGCCGCGCTCCTGATCTGCTTGCCGTAGTCGTTCCAGGTCCAGGTGAGGGTGCGGCGGGCCATCACGGCGAGCGCGTGCCGGCGGTAGTCGGCGGTGCCCCGGACGTCGTCGATCGGCGAGGCCGCGGCCTTCACCAGCTCGCCGAAGCGCCGGACCACCTCGGCGCCCAGCGGCTCCCCGGACTCCCACAGGCCCCGCCCGGCGAGCACGCCCCGGAGGTACTCCTCGGCCTCGACGGCGCGGCGCGGCGTGGGGGCGGCCGAGCCGATGCCGGTGCCGACGGTGCCGCTGCGCGGGTGCAGGGCAAGACCGAACGCGCAGACCGCGATCACCATGGCGTTGCGGGTGCCGATCTTCGAGAACTGCTGCGGCCCGTCCGCCACCGGGACGTGCACGGCCCGGATCAGCTCGTCGGCCGCCAGGCAGTTGCGCTTCACCCCGGTGTAGAAGTCGTCGATCGGGATCATCCGGGTGCCGCGCACCGAGGCCGCCTCGACGAACACGTCCCGCCCGGCCGCCAGCAGCGCCGGGTGCGAGTCGCCGGCCGGGGAGGCCGCGCCGAGGTTGCCGCCGACGCTGCCGCGGTTGCGGATCTGCGGCGAGCCGACGGTGCGGGCCGCCAGCGCCAGCCCGGGCAGCGGGCCGGACAGCTCCGCGATGATCCGGGCGTAGGGGACGGCGGCGCCGAGCCGGACGACGCCGCCGTCCTCGGACCACGAGGTGAGTTCGGCGACGCGGTTCAGGTCGAGGATCGCGGACGGCCGGTGCATGTCGAAGTTCAGCTCGACCATGACGTCCGTGCCGCCCGACAGGGGCAGCGCCGTCGGCTGTTCGGCCTTCACCGCGAGTGCCTCGTCCCAGGTGGCGGGCCGAAGGAACTCCATGCGGGTGTCTCCTCACGTCGTCGCCCGCCGGATGTCCGGAGGCGTGTCGCCCAGTGAACCGCTGTGACGCGGCCCACTGGCAGTCACCGATGGCATGAAGCCCCGGCTGTGAGCCCGCCCGGCATCCTGTACGTTCCTCTAAGGAGGGGAATCCCGCAGCCCAGGTGTTCGCCGGGTGCTACCTACGACCGTAATCCCGGCCGTGACGCGAGGGCTACGGACCCGCACACGCCCCTACGGCCAGGCCCTATCGTTACCCCTTCGTTCCTCCCCCCAAGCCCCGTTAAGGAGTCCGCGGATGCGCGTCCGTGACCTGCTCGCCCCCGGCGCCCCGGGACTGCGCCTGCTCGCGGCCGAGGAAGAGCTGGACCGGCAGGTCAGCGGTGTGATGACGACGGACCTCCAGGACCCGGGCCGCTACCTGCACGGTGGCGAGCTGGTGCTCACCGGCATGCTCTGGCGCACCGTCCCGGCCGACTCCGAGCGCTTCGTCCGCACCCTCGCGGCCGGCGGCGCGGTCGCTCTCGCGGCCGGCCAGGCCGAGGTCGGGCCGGTGCCCGAGGACCTGGTCGAGGCCTGCCGCCGGCACCGGATGCCGCTGCTCGTCGTCCCCGACGACGTCGCCTTCGGCACCGTCACCGAGTTCGTCGGGCGCCAGCTCTCCGCCGACCGCGCGGCCGACCTCGCCGCCCTGGTCGACCGGCACCGCCTGCTGGTCTCGGCGGCCGGCGGCGGCGGACTGGACGCGGTGCTGGACCTGCTCGGCGGCGACCTCGACCTGGACTGCTGGGTGCTCACCCCGACCGGCGCGGTGATCGCCGGCCCCGCCGACCGGCTCTCCGCCCAGGACCGCGACCAGCTGGTCCGCACCCACCTCGCCGCCCAGCGCCAGCGCCGCCGCCCCCCGCACCGGGCCCGGCTGGCGGCCGGCTCCTACTCACTGCTGCCCGCCCCGGCCCCGGTCCCCGACTCGGAGCCCACCCCCGCTCCCGCCGCCGGCGAGCCCGACGCGCCGCCGGCCGACCGACCGCTGGCCGACTGGGTGCTCGTGGTCGCCGGCGACGTCACCGAGTGGACCGCCAAGCGCCAGCAGCTCGCCGAGAACCTCGCCCGGCTGGTCGCCGCCGAGCGCCACCGCCGCGACGAGGGCCGCCGGCTGCGCCGCCGCCTCGCCGACGAGGTGCTCGCCCTGCTGCGCCGCGACGCCGACCCGGCCGAGATCAGCCGCGGCCTGTACGCCTCCTCGGCGATGGCCGCCCGCTACGAGGGCCCCGGGCGCAAGTCCCAGGCGCAGGAGGACTCCTGGCTGGTGCTCAGTGCCGAGGGCACCGGCCTGCCGGAGGGCGCCGTACGGGCGGTGCTGGAGGAGGCCCTCGGCGGCACCGACGACCGCGCCCTGATCGCCGGAACGGGCACCGGCGCCGTGGTGGTGCTGCCCGCCCTGGACGGCCCGGTGCCCGCCGACACGCTGCGCGAACTGCTCGCCCCGCTGGAGGCCGGGCTCGGCGCGGACGACCGGATCACCCTCGGCGTCTCCGCCCCCGCCTCCGGGGCCGGCGGCCTGCGCGGCGCCCTGGAGGAGGCCCGGCACGCACGCCGGATCGCCGCCTCGCGGACCGGCCGGATCTGCGTCGCGGGCCCCGAGGAGCTCGCCTCGCACGTCCTGCTGCTGGCCGCCGTCCCGGACGAGGTGCGCCGCGCCTTCCGCGGCCGACTGCTGGACAAGGTGATCGCGTACGACACGGAGCACCAGGCGGACCTGGTCCGCACCCTGGAGGCCTTCCTGCGCTCGGACGGCTCCTGGACCCGCTGCGCCGCGCAGCTGCACGTCCACGTGAACACCCTGCGGTACCGGATCGGCCGGATCGAGGAGCTGACCGGGCGTGACCTCTCCCGGCTGGAGGACCGGGTGGACTTCTACCTGGCGCTGGAGCTGGCCTGACGCCGCACCCGCCCGGACGTGCCACAGGGCCCGCCGCGACCACGGTCGCGGCGGGCCCTGCCCGTACGGTTCGCTACTGCCGGTCCGTCACTGCACCGGGATGACGGACGTCAGCCACTGGAAGGCGGACGGGACCATCTTCTTCCACTGCTCGGTGGTGTGCGGGCCGGAGCCCTCCTCGACCTGGACGGTGGTCGGGGCCTTGGCCGCGGCGCGGATCGCCTCGCCGTCCTCGAAGCCGTCCCCCTTGGAGCCGCTGACCAGCAGGGCGACCTTCGGCGGCTGCGCGGCGGTCTTCAGGATGTTGACCGGGTTGTTGGCCTCGCGCAGCTTGGCGTCCTTGCCGACCAGGGAGTCCGGCTCCTGGGCCGGGTCGTTGTAGCCGGACATCGCGATGGCGGCCCGGTACCGGTTGGGGTGGGCCAGCGAGATCTTGGCCGCGCAGTGGGCACCGGCCGAGTAGCCGGCGATCGCCCAGCGGTCCGCGGACGGGTCGGCACGGAAGTTGTCCAGCACCATCTGCGGGACGTCGCGGGTGATCCAGGCGTCGGCGTTGATCTTGCCCGGGATGTCGGTGCAGCCCGCGTCCTGGTTGTTCAGCAGCTTCGTGCGGGGCGAGACCAGGATGAACGGGGCGACCTTGCCCTGCTGCATCAGCGGCTTGAGCTGGTCGGAGACCTTGAGGGTGCCGTACCAGGTGGAGGAGGAGCCGGGGTAGCCCGGGATCAGCTCGACCACGGGGAACTTCTTGTCCTTGAACGCCGGGTCGTTGTACTGCGGCGGCAGCCAGACCAGCACCTCGCCGTCGACGCCGGACACCTGGCCCTTGAGCTCGGTCCGCTGCACGTCCTTCGGCACCGCCGGGTCATCGACGCCGCCGAAGCTCTGCTTGACCTTCGGCGGCTCCTTGGCGGCGTCGGCGGCGCTCTGGCCCGGTGCGGCCGCGGCCGGGTCGACCGGGGTCACCACGGGCACCGCGCGGACGTGGTTGCCGGTGCCGAGCAGGTCGTCCCAGTTGCCGTAGATCAGGTTAGCGTTGTTGACCATCACGAAGACCATCAGGACGGCCGTGACCTGGCAGAACATGATCATGACGATCCGGGTGAGGTACCGCACCGGCTTGGGGCCGCCGACCTTCCCCCAGAACAGCAGCGCCACCGCGATGGAGACCGGCACCAGGATGACGGTGAGGAGGAAGAATGGCGTACCTGTCAGTTCCATCGATTCTCGTATCCGGGTCGCACGCCGCCCGGGCCCCACTCGCCCGGACGCACGTCAATGGCATCAGACGGCGATGGACCGATGATCGGTTGCCGTCCGAATCTGTGCGGAACCTGAGAGGAACATCACTTTCTCGTGATGAACCCCCTTCGGATCGGCACCTAAGTCTGCCACCCGAACGGACGCCGTCCGGACCAGGTGCTCAGCGAACTACCAGGAAAGGTCCCCCGGGGCACCTTACCTCCCAGGCCGGTCGACCTGCCGGGCGAGGCGGTGCGATCGCGCGCGGCCCGGGCAGGGAGACTATGGGGATGAGCATCACCCGCTTTCGCCCGTCCCGCCGCTTCTGGCCCGTGTGCGCCGTTCTGGCACTCGCGGTCACCGCGGCCGGTTGCAGCAGTACCGGAGGCAGACGCGCCGAGGAGGCCCGCGCCAAGGCCGCGGCCACCGGCGCCAGCGCCGTCACCACCCCGCGCTGGAAGGTCGCCATGGTGACCCACGCCGGAGCCGGCGACGCCTTCTGGGACACTGTGCGCAAGGGCGCCGAGCAGGCCGCCGCCAAGGACAACATCACCTTCCTGTACTCCAACGACGCGCAGACCCAGAACCAGGTCCAGCTCGTCCAGGCCGCCATCGACCAGAAGGTCGACGGCCTGCTGGTCACCCTCGCCAAGGGCGACGCCATGGCCGACGTCCTCGGCAAGGCCAAGGCCGCCGGCATCCCCGTGATCACGATCAACTCCGGTCAGGAGTTCTCGCAGAAGTTCGGCGCGCTGACCCACGTCGGCCAGGACGAGTCCACCGCCGGCCAGGCGGCCGGCGCCGAACTGGCCTCGCGCGGCCGCAAGAACACCCTCTGCGTGATCCACGAGCAGGGCAACGTCGGCCAGGAGCAGCGCTGCTCCGGCGCCCAGTCCAAGGCCGGCGGAACGTTCCAGGTGCTCTACGTCAACGGCGTCGACATGCCCGACGCCCGCGCCGCGATCTCCGCCAAGCTCCAGGCCGACCCGTCCATCGACACCGTGCTCACCCTCTCCGGCCCGATGGCCGCCACCGGCCTCCAGGCCATCCAGGACGCCCACCGCGGCGTCGAGCTGGACACCTTCGACCTGGGCACCCAGGTGGTGTCCGGGCTGAAGTCCGGCAGCGTCGGCTTCGCGGTCGACCAGCAGCCCTACCTCCAGGGCTACACGGGCGTCGACCTGATCTGGCTGTACAAGTACAACCTGAACATGCTCGGCGGCGGCAAGCCCGTCGAGACCGGCCCGCAGATCCTGACCAAGGACAACGCCGACGCGCTCGCCGAGTACGTCGCGAGGGGGACCAGGTGAGCACCCCCGACCTCCTCGCCAGGGACGGCCTGCTCGACGACCGTCCGGCGGCCCTGCGGCGGCTCCTCGCCCGCCCCGAGCTCGGCTCGCTGATCGCCGCCGTCGCAGTCTTCGTGGTCTTCGCCGCCGTCGCCGAACCCTTTCTGCGGGTCTCCTCGATGGGCACCGTGCTGTACGCGGCCTCCACCATCGGGATCATGGCCGTGCCGGTCTCGCTGCTGATGATCGGCGGCGAGTTCGACCTCTCGGCCGGCGTGCTGGTCACCACCGCCGCGCTGACCTCCTCGATGGTCTCGTACCAGTTCACCGCCGTGACCTGGGTCGGCGTGCTGGTCTCGCTGGCGACCACGCTGGCCGTCGGCTGGTTCAACGGCTGGATGCTCGGCCGCACCAGGCTGCCCAGCTTCATCGTCACGCTCGGCACCTTCCTGATGCTGACCGGCGCCAACCTGGGCGTCACCAAGGCGATCTCCGGCACCGTCTCCACCAAGTCGATCGCCGACATGGAGGGCTTCGCCTCCTGCCGGTGGCTGTTCGCCTCCGAGGTCACCATCGGCGGACTGGCGGTCAAGGCCACCGTCTGGTGGTGGCTCGGCCTGCTCGTGGTCGGCAGCTGGGTGCTGCTGCGCACCCGCTTCGGCAACTGGATCTTCGCGGTCGGCGGGGACGCGGACGCGGCCCGCGCGGTCGGCGTGCCGGTCGCCCGGACGAAGACCCTGCTCTACCTGGGCGTCGGCTTCGGCGCCTGGGTGCTCGGCCAGCACCTGCTGTTCTCCTTCGACACCGTGCAGTCCGGCGAGGGCGTCGGCAACGAGCTGATCTACATCGTCGCGGCCGTCATCGGCGGCTGCCTGATCACCGGCGGCTACGGCTCGGTGGTCGGCTCCGCGCTCGGCGCGCTGATCTTCGGCATGGCCAGCAAGGGGATCATCTACGCCCAGTGGAACCCGGACTGGTTCAAGTTCTTCCTCGGCGCGATGCTGCTGCTGGCCGCGCTGCTGAACGCCTACGTCAAGCGCCGGGCCGAGCGGGGGCCGCGATGAGCAAGGACGTTTCGGCGGCCTCCACGGTCTCCGCCGGGGACGAGCTGCTCTCCCTGGACGGCGTGGGCAAGAGCTACGGCACCGTCCGGGCGCTGCAGGATGTCTCGCTGACCCTGCGGGCCGGCGAGATCAGCTGCGTGCTCGGTGACAACGGGGCCGGCAAGTCCACCCTGATCAAGATCATCGCGGGGCTGCACCAGCACGACGAGGGCACCCTGACCGTCGGCGGCGAGGAGGTCCGCTTCGACTCCCCGCGCCAGGCCCTGGACCGCGGCATCGCCACGGTGTACCAGGACCTCGCGGTCGTCCCGCTGATGCCGGTCTGGCGCAACTTCTTCCTCGGCTCCGAGCAGGGCATGCGCCGCTGGGGCGGCCTGCGGCTGGACGCCGACGGGATGCGCGCCACCACCCGCGAGGCGCTCGCCAGGATGGGCATCGACCTGCACGACGTCGACCGGCCGATCGGCACCCTCTCCGGCGGACAGCGCCAGTGCGTGGCGATCGCCCGCGCGGTGCACTTCGGCGCCAGGGTGCTGATCCTGGACGAGCCCACCGCCGCGCTCGGCGTCAAGCAGTCCGGGGTGGTGCTCAAGTACGTCACCGCCGCCCGCGACGCCGGACTCGGGGTCGTGCTGATCACCCACAACCCGCACCACGCGTACCTGGTCGGCGACCACTTCACGCTGCTCAAGCGGGGGCGGATGGCGGGCAGCCACCCGCGGGCCGAGATCAGCCTCGAACGGCTCACCACGGAGATGGCCGGCGGCTCCGACCTCGCGGAGCTCTCGCACGAGCTGGCCAGGCCGTCCGTCTCCGGTCCGTCCCTCTCCGGTCCGTTCGCCTCCGGCTCTTCCGGCTCCGGAGATTCCGGCTCCGGAGGTTCCGACTCCGATCCGTCCGACCCCCGTGAGGAGCGTCCGCAGCTGTGACCAGCTCCCAAGGCAGCACCCGGCCGCCCGTCCTGCCCACCCTGCTCGGCCTCGGCCCGCGCGCCGAGCGCCGCCGCCGCGCCCTGCCCGCCGGGATACTGCGACTGCCCACCATCGGCGTCGACATCGGCGGCACCAAGGTGGTCGCCGGGGTGGTGGACGGCGAGGGCAAGGTGCTGGAGAAGCTGCGCACGGACACGCCGCACAAGAGCAAGAGCCCCAAGGTCGTCGAGGACGTCATCGTCGAGCTGGTGCTCCAGCTCGCCGACCGGCACGACGTCCACGCCGTCGGCATCGGCGCGGCCGGCTGGGTCGACGCCGACCGCTCCAAGGTGCTGTTCGCCCCGCACCTCAACTGGCGCAACGAGCCGCTCCAGGAGGCGCTCAGCGAGCGGCTGCGGTTCCCGGTGATCGTGGAGAACGACGCCAACGCGGCCGCCTGGGCCGAGTGGCGCTTCGGCGCCGGCCGCGGCGAGGACCACATGGTGATGCTGACCCTGGGCACCGGCATCGGCGGTGCGGTGGTCCGGGACGGCTACGTGGACCGCGGCAAGTACGGCCTGGCGGGCGAGTTCGGGCACATGCAGGTGCTGCCCGGCGGCCACCGCTGCCCGTGCGGCAACCGGGGCTGCTGGGAGCAGTACTCCTCCGGCAACGCACTGGTGCGCGACGCGCGCGAACTGGTCGCCGAGGAGTCGCCGGTGGTGCAGCCGCTGCTGGCCCGGGCCGGCGGCACGGTCGAGGGCATCACCGGGCCGCTGGTCACCGAGGCCGCCCAGGACGGCGACCCGACCGCGACCGAGCTGCTCTACGAGGTCGGCACGTGGCTCGGCGTCGGCATCGCCAACCTGGCCGCCGCGCTGGACCCGGGCCGCTTCGTGATCGGCGGCGGGGTCTCCGAAGCGGGCGACCTGCTGCTCGGCCCCGCCCGGGACACCTTCCGCCGCACCCTCACCGGACGGGGCTTCCGCCCGGAGGCCGCCATCGTCCACGCCGCCCTCGGCAACGAGGCCGGCCTGGTCGGCGCGGCCGACCTGGCCCGGCAGGTGGCGCGGCGCTTCCGCACGATCAAGCGCCGGCGGGTGGAGCGCAGCGCGCTGTAGCGGGGGAGCCGCTGACGACGGACAGCTGACGGCGGACGGTCGACAGCTGACAGCTGACAGCTGACGACGAACAGCCGACAGATTTCAGATGACAGATTTCGTTTTCTGTTATCTGAAACCTGTCGGCTGTTGCCGTTCCGCTCCCATCGAATCCGCCGGCCCTGTCGCCCCGTCAACTACCCATTGGTATTGACGCGGTGTGGTTGTCGGATCATGCCTCCTGTGGAACAACTGATGAGTTGACGTCGACTCAGGAGGACTCGCATGAGAGCTCTGGCCCGTCTCGCGCCGTCTCTGTTACTCACCACCGCACTGGTCTGGTCCGGCGTCGGACCGGCCGGCGCCGCGGCCCCGCCGTCGAAGGTGCCGGAGGCGGTGGGCTGGGGCGGGGCGGTGGCCACCGTCGACGCCGACGCCACCGCCGCCGGCATCGAGGTGCTGCGCAACGGCGGCAACGCGGTGGACGCGGCCGTCGCCGCCGCCGCGGCCCTCGGGGTCACCGAGCCGTACTCCTCCGGCATCGGCGGCGGCGGGTACTTCGTCTACTACGACCACGCCACCGGCCGGGTGCACACCATCGACGGCCGCGAGACCGCCGGCCGCACCGCCGACAGCGGCCTCTTCCTGGAGGACGGCAAACCCCTGGCCTTCGCCGACGCCGTCACCAGCGGCCTGTCCGTCGGCGTCCCCGGCACCCCCGCCACCTGGGACGCCGCGCTGCGCCACTGGGGCACCCGCTCGCTCGCCCGGAACCTCGAACCGGCCGAGCGGATCGCCGACAACGGCTTCGTCGTGGACGACACCTTCCGCAACCAGACCGCCGACAACTACGCCCGGTTCAAGGACTTCCCGGCCACCGCCAAGCTCTACCTGCCGAACGGCAAGCCCCCCGAGACCGGCAGCGTGCAGCGCAACCCCGACCTCGCCGCCACCTACCGGCTGCTCGCCAAGGACGGCGTCAAGGCCTTCTACCAGGGCGAGTTGGCGCGGGACATCGCCGACACCGTGCAGCACCCGCCGGTCGACCCGGCCTCCGGCCGGGGCGTCCGCCCCGGCAAGGTCGACACCACCGACCTCGCCGACTACCGGGTCCGCGAGCAGGCGCCCACCCACGTCTCCCACGGCGCCTACGACGTCTACGCGATGGCCCCGTCCAGCTCCGGCGGCACCACCGTCGGCGAGGCGCTCAACATCCTGGAGGACGGCGGCGACGTCTCCGCCTACAGCAGCACCCAGTACTACCACCACTTCCTGGAGGCCTCCCGGATCTCCTTCGCCGACCGCAACCGCTGGGTCGGCGACCCGGCCTTCAGCGACGTCCCCACCAGGCAGCTGCTCTCCGAGCGCCACGCCGCCGCCCGGGCCTGCCTGATCAGCCCGGACCACGCGCTCACCAGCCCGCTCGCCCCCGGCGACCCGCGCCACCCCGCGCCCTGCGCCGACACCGGCCAGGCCGTCCCCGAGCCGTACGAGGGCCCCAACACCACCCACCTGACGGTCGCCGACCGCTGGGGCAACATCGTCTCCTACACGCTCACCATCGAGCAGACCGGCGGCAGCGGCATCACCGTCCCCGGCCGGGGCTTCCTGCTCAACAACGAGCTGACGGACTTCGACTTCACCCCGCTCGCCCCGGGCGTCCCCGACCCCAACCTGCCGGGCCCGGGCAAGCGGCCGCGCTCCTCGATGTCCCCGACGATCGTGCTGCGCGACGGCGAGCCGCTGCTCGCCACCGGCAGCCCGGGCGGCGCGACCATCATCACCACCACCCTCCAGGTGCTGCTCGGGCGGCTCGACCGGGGCCTGAGCCTGGAGCAGGCCATCGCCGCGCCGCGCGCCAGCCAGCGCAACAGCGCCGCGACCCAGGCCGAGCCCGGCTTCCTGGCCCTGCCCGAACGGGCCGCGCTGGAGGGCCTCGGGCACAGCTTCGTCAGCGGCGGTGAGATCGGCGCCGCCACCGGTGTGGAACGGCTGCCGGACGGCCGCTGGGTGGCCGCCGCGGAACCGGCGCGGCGCGGCGGCGGCTCGGCCGCGGTGGTCCGGCCCGCACGCTGATCGGACCGGCCTGTCGGTGCCGGGCGGTATGTTCGGGGTGGGTCTCCCGCGAGGGGAGGCCCACCCCGTCCGTCATGCCCGTCCGCACACCCGACGCACACCCGTCCGCACCGAACCACCGGGAAGGCCGCCCGCCGTGACCGTCCGCATCGCCACCTGGAACATCAACTCCGTCACCGCGCGGCTGCCCAAGCTCCTGGAGTGGCTGGAGAGCGCCAAGCCCGACGTGCTCTGCCTCCAGGAGCTCAAGTGCGCGGCCGACGCCTTCCCGTACGAGGCGGTCCGCGAGCTCGGCTACGAGACGGCCGCGCACGGCACCGGCCGCTGGAACGGTGTCGCGATCGTCTCCCGGCTCGGCCTGGAGGACGTCGTGCGCGGCCTGCCCGACCAGCCCGGCTACCTCGCCGACGGCGCCCTCCTGCCCGAGGTCGAGCCGCGCGCCGTCGCCGCCACCTGCGGCCCGGTCCGGGTCTGGTCGGTCTACGTGCCCAACGGCCGCGAGGTCGGCCACGCGCACTACCGGTACAAGCTGGAGTGGCTGGAGGCGCTGCGCAAGGCCGCCGCCGAGGACGCCGCCGGCTCCCGCCCGTTCGCCGTCCTCGGGGACTTCAACATCGCCCCGACCGACGAGGACGTCTTCGACACCGCCGCCTTCGAGGGCCTCACCCACGTCACGCCGGTCGAGCGCGCCGCGCTCACGGCCCTCGGCGAGATCGGCCTCCGGGACGTGCTGCCCCGCCCGCTCAAGTACGACCGCCCCTACACCTACTGGGACTACCGCCAGCTGGCCTTCCCCAAGAACCGGGGCATGCGGATCGACCTCACCTACGCCAACAAGCCCTTCGCCGACGCCGTCACCGACAGCTACGTGGACCGCGAGGCCCGTAAGGGCAAGGGCACCTCGGACCACGCGCCCGTCGTGGTGGACCTCGACCTCTGATCCGGTCGGCGGGCGGCGCGGCAGTGGGCACGGCGGCGCCATGACCGGCATCACAGCGGGTCACGGGCCGTAACCCGAATGGGTGTGAGCGCTGGCCGGGCGTGAGGCGGGTCCCTACCGTCGGTGAATGACCGGGTGCGGTTGATCGACCACGTGGACATGGGAGTCCCCGGCCGCGCCCGAGAATCCCGGAGGTTCCGGCATGCGCCCCATGCGTACGGCCGCCGCCGCCCTGATCGGCGCGACGGCGCTGACCGGCCTGACGGCCCCCCTCGCATCCGCCAGGGACGGCTCCGCCTCGGTCAGCCCGTCCCAGGCCGCACCGGGCCAGACCGTGCGGGTCACGGTCTCCTGCGAGAAGTCGGACAAGCCCGACGCCAAGACCGTCACCGCCCGCTCCGCCGCCTTCGAAGGCGGCCCGGCGACCCTCACCCTGGGCCCCGACGGCAAGCACAGCGGCTCCGCCCGGCTGGCAGGCCAGCACACCGGGGACAGCAGGGTCGACGGCACCTGCCCGGACGGCGGGGCCTTCGCCACCACCGTCAAGGTCGCCGCCGAGACCTCCACCACCCCCGACAGGAGCCTCGGCGAGTGGGGCGAGGCCGCGGGGGAGTGGGCCGGCTCGCTCGGGCAGTCCGGCGCCGACAGCCGGCAGGTCGCCCCGCACGGCTCCGTGCAGACCGGCCTCGGCGGCTCGGTCGCGGCGAACCCGGCGGAACTGGCCGGCGGCCTCGCGCTGGTCGGGGGCGGCGTCGGCGGCTTCTGGCTGCTGCGGAGGCGCGGTGCCTGAGGTCTCGCCCCGCGCCCGAGGGCGCGTCCCCGTGTCGCGCCGCCGGAGCCCTTGAGGGCCGGCGGCGCGGCGGTATGTCGGACGGTCGGACGGTCGGGTGATGCGGCTGTCCGATGATCTGACGACCAGGGTCAGGAGATTCCGGCGGTCAGGCGGTCTGCGGCCCGGCGCCGTTGTCGGCCTCGCGGTGGAGCCGCTCCTGGTGCCGGAGGGTGCCGTCCGCCAGCAGGTACTGGGCCAGCACATAGGTCGCCATGATCCAGAACTGATGGCCCGGCAGCTCCCGCCACTTCGCCAGCTGGGTGGCGATCAGCGTGTCGGAGAGCAGGAACAGCGCCCCGCCCAGCCCGGTCCGCCAGCCCAGCCCGGCCGAGGTGACGGCCGTCGAGGCCAGCAGCAGGCTGTAGCCGGCCACCGGTACGCGCAGGTCGCCGAGGTCCGGCCAGAGCTGTCCGACCATGGCCATCCAGGCCGTCGCGTACGCGGCCGCGACCACCAGGGCCCGGCGGCGGTCACTGAGCGCGCCGCGCTGGACGAACATCGTCACGTAGCAGACGTGCGCCGCCGCGAACGAGCCCATGCCCGCGAGGAACGCGGGGTCGTTCTTCAGCTGGAGCAGCACGTCCCCGCCCGCGCTCAGCAGCAGCGCCGGCGCCAGCAGCTTCGGCGCCTCCCGGCCGGCCTTCGCGGCCGCCGTCACGCTGTGCGCGGCCAGCAGTGGCATCAGGGCCGGCTTGGTGGCGTTCTGGAGCACCGAGACGCCGGAGGCGATCGCGCCCAGGTGCGCCGCCGAGGTGGCCGCGAAGCCGCCCAGCAGGCCGGTGGCCGAGCGCAGGCGTGCTCCGAGGCCGACGCGGTTGGTGGTCCGGACAGTCATGCGTGCGCCTCTCGGTGATCTGCTGCTTCGGACCGACCCTAGAGGAGCCGGAGCGGCGGCGGAAGAGCGGGTTACCGGTGCGTAACCCCCGTCGGGCACGACGGATGACGGGGCGGTCGGTTAGCGGAGCGCGGGCGCCCGCTTCGAGGGCTCTTGCGGAGAGATCCTCAGGAGGGCGGTTGCTGCCGTCGGGTGACCCGGGCACCGTCTAGTCTGGACCCCGACATGGATCAGCAGGAGTACGCGGTCGGCGCCACCCGGGTGGCCGCCGGCAGGCCGGACGGACGCACGGGCGGGGCAGGACGGGGAACCGCCGCCGCCGTCCTCGCCGTACGCGAAGCCGGGCCCGCCGCCGACGTCACACTCTCGCCCGACCCCGGACTGCTGCGCCTGGCCCACTGGTTCGCCGCCGCCACCCCCGGCACCGCCGACGACCTCTGTGCCGCCTCCTTCGGCCTCTACCCGGCGCGTCACCTCGGCGGCGCCGCCGAACCCGCCGCCGAGCCCGGCGTCAGCTGGTGGCACGGCCCCACCGCGCACGGTGCCACACCCGTTCGCCCCCGCGAGGACCGCACCGACGGCGGCCTGCGCCGCGCCCGGCGCGACGACGCCGCACTGCCCGTCGTCCGGTCAGGTGCCAAGCCGGGCAGGCCGGGTCGGCACCGCAGGCCCGAGGGCACGCCGGTGGCGCCGCCCACCGTGACGGCGCAGGATCGTTCCGGCGAGGAGCTCCCCGCGGCCGAACGCCGGATCGCCGCCCGGCTGTTGCTCGCCCATCCGCTGGTCACCGCCTCCGGCCCGCACGCCGACGGCTTCCCGCTGATCCGCCGTCACCGCGACTGGCTCGCCGAGCGCTTCGACACCCTGCTCGGCTACCGTCTTGTGGTCGGCCCCTGGCACGCCCGGCTCTGCAAGGCCGGCCTCGGCGCCGACGCCGCCCGCCGCCTCGAACACCCCGTCACCGGCGCGCCGTTCACCCCGGCCGGGTACGCCCAACTCGCCCTCGTACTGGCCCTGTTGGTCGACGCCCCGGAGGAGCTGGCGTACCGGCGGCTGCTCGACGCGATGGGCGCCGCCGCACCCGAACTCGCCGCCGAACAGGCCGACCTCGACATGGCGCTGGCCGCGCTGGCCGGCTGGCAGGTGCTCGGCGAGCTGCCCGCCGACCCGGCCGACGGCTCCTTCGTGCTGACCGTGGACCGCGAACTCGCCCGTGCCGTCCCGGCCGGCCCGCCCGCCCTCGCCGACGACGCCGACGACCTGATCCGCCGCGCCGCCGAGGCCGAACCCGCCACCGCCGTCCGCCGCCTGCTCGCCGAGACGCCCGCCGTCCTGGCCGCCGACCTCCCCGAGGCCCACCGCGCCTGGCTGGCCGAGCACCGGCTCAGCGGCCCGGCGGCGCTCGCCGAGTTCCTCGGCCTCGAGGCCGAACTCCGGGCCGAGGGCGTCGCCCTGCTCGACCCGGCCGCCGAACTCACCGACCTCGCCCTCCCCGGCGCCGGCACCCTCGCCCAGGCCGCCCTGCTGCTGGTCGAGCGCCTGGTGGAGGAGGTCCGCCCGCTGCCCGGCGAGACGGCGGCCGGCGACGTCCCGATCCCGGACGCGCTGATAGACGGGGTCCTCGGCGACATCGCGGACGAGTACGGCCTCCCCGCCCGCTACCTCGCCGACCGCACCGCCCTGCGGCGCGACGCCCTCGACCTGCTCCACCGCCTCGCCCTGATCGCCCCCACCCCCCACCCCACCCGGCCCCCGGCCTGGCGCCTGCGCCCCCCGGCCGCCCGCTACGCCCCGGCCCCCGACCTCCACCCCACTCCCGGCACCGGCCGCCACTCCCGCCCCGGCCCGTTCGTCCCACCCCCGCCCGGCCCCCGCACCGAACAGCGGGCGTAGCGGGGCCTGCGCCCCCGGCGGCCCGCTTCGCCCCGGCCCCTGATCTTCACCCCGTCCCCGGTATCGGCCGCCCGTCACGCCCTGGCGCCCGACCTCCACCCCACTCCCGGCACCGGCCGCCACTCCCGCCCCGGCCCGCTCGTCGTGCCCGCCAGTGACCGGCCGGGGGTACCTGCTCGGTGATGGCGGAAAGCAAGCTCGGTGGTGGCGGAAAGCAAGAAGCACCGCGTCCGGTGTGGGACCGCGGTGCCGGGTGGGTCGGATGGCTACTTGCTGGCGGAGGCGCTGGTGACGGGGCCGTGTTCGACGGTTTCCACGGTGGCGCCGACGCCCAGGGTGCCGAGGGCGATCGAGGCGAGGACGGCGGTGACGGCGAGCAGCCGGCGGTGCCATCGGGGCAGGGGGAAGCGCGGTTCCTGGAAGGGCGCCTGAGGGCTGGCGTTCATGACAGGGAGGTTTCCAGGGCGGTGTGAACGGTCGGTACGCGCGGGTGAAGTCCGGACGGGGGTTGGGCGTCGGTTGGCCGCATATGCCCCACCCGTCGCCGGGCGGGGCATATGTACTGGTCAGCGGCGTGTGCTCGACTCGCCGACGACCTCGCGGACGGCGTCCCGCAGACCGTGCGGCGGGTGGACGCGGGAGGGGGCGGCGGCCGGGTCCTCGCGGAGCTCCTTCACCAGCGAGACGCACAGCAGCAGCATCACCACCACGAACGGCAGCGCGACCAGGATCGTCGCGTTCTGGAGCGCGGTGAGTCCGCCGGCCAGCAGCAGGGCCGCCGCGACGCCGCCCATCAGCACGCCCCAGACCACCACCAGCCAGGTGCGCGGGTGCAGCGAGCCCCGGCTGGAGAGCGAGCCGAGCACCAGCGAGGCGGAGTCGGCGCTGGTGATGAAGAAGGTCATCACCAGCAGCACCGCGACCACGCTGGTCACCGAGCCGAGCGGCAGCGAGCGCAGCATCTCGAACAGCGAGGCCTCCGGGCCCTGCGGGATGGTCGCGACGAGGTCGGCCGCACCGGTGGTGACCAGCCGGATCGCGGTGCCGCCCATCACGCAGAACCAGAGGACCGTCGCCCCGCTGGGCACCAGCAGCACGCCGAGCAGGAACTGTCGCACGGTGCGGCCGCGCGAGATCCGCGCGATGAAGGTGCCGACGAAGGGCGCCCAGGAGAGCCACCAGGCCCAGTAGAAGATCGTCCAGGAACCGAGCCAGCCCTCGTCGGTGAAGGCGCCGGTCTGGGTGGACATCACGAGCAGGTCGGAGAGGTAGCCGCCGACCGAGGAGGGGATCGCGTCGAGGGCGAACACCGTCGGGCCGAACACGAAGACGAAGAGCATGATCAGCGAGGCCAGGACGACGTTCGCGGTGGAGAGCCACTTCACACCCTTGTGCACCCCGGAGAACGCGGAGACCACGAACGCGGCGGTCAGCGAGCCGATGATGACCAACTGGGCGTTCTGGGTGTTGCGGACGGAGGAGATGTAGCCGAGCCCGTCGGCGACCTGGAGCGCGCCGAGGCCGAGGCTGGTCGCGGAGCCGAAGACGGTCGCGAACACGGCCAGCAGGTCGATCGTCCGCCCGGCCCAGCCGTCCGCGCCGCGCTGTCCGATCAGCGGGACGAAGGCGGCGGAGATCCGGTTGCCCCGGCCCTTGCGGAAGGTGGTGTAGGCGAGGGCCAGGCCGCCGACCGCGTAGATCGCCCACGGGTGCAGGGTCCAGTGGAAGAGCGAGAACTCCAGGGCCTGCTGGGCGGCGGCCGCGCTCTGCGGTTCCAGACCGGAGCCGGGCTGCGGGGTGGCGAAGAGCTGGAGCGGCTCGCCGACGCCGTAGAACATCAGGCCGATGCCCATGCCGGCGCTGAACATCATGGCGATCCAGGCGAGGGTGGAGAACTCGGGCCGGTCGTCGTCGCGGCCGAGCCTGATCCGGCCGAACCGGCTGAACGCGAGCAGCACGCTGAGCACCAGGAAGACGTCGGCGGCCACCACGAACAGCCAGCCGAAGTTGTGCAGCACCCAGCCGAGCGCCGTGTCGGAGGTGCGGCCGAGCGAGTCCTCGGCGAAGACGCCCCAGGCGACCACCGCCAGGACCAGGACCGCGCCGATGCCGAACACCGCCCGGTCGGCCGGAAGGGTCGCGGCGGGTTCGTCGGGCTCCTTCGCGGGCTGGTCGGGCGGGGGCGGCTGGCTGTTCATCGGATGGACCTCTCGACATACTCGGCGGGCTCGGCGCGCTCGAAATCAAGCTGTATGTCGTACTATGTCCAGTTCGCTCCGCCGGCGGCGGGACGGCGCGCCGGGACGCGCCGGGTCGGGATTCACGTCCCGTCAGGCCGCCCGCTCCTCGCCGTAGCCGTGCCCGGACTCGTGCCTGGAGCCGTGGCCGGAGTCGTGTGCGGTGGCGATGTAGTGGGAGAGCGCGCGCCGGTTGCGGGCGAGGTCCTCGATCCGGGAGTCCAGGTCGGCGAGTTCGTCGCGCAGGATGGCGAGCAGCTGCGGGCAGGCCTCCAGGACGGGGACGGGGCCGGTGGCGCAGGGCAGCAGCTCGGCGATGACCCGGGTGCTCAGGCCGGCCGCGAGCAGGCTGCGGATCTGCCACACCCGGACGGTGTCCTCCTCGCCGTACTCGCGGTGGCCGGCCGTCGTCCGGCCCGGCCGGAGCAGGCCCTGCTCCTCGTAGTAGCGGAGCAGGCGGGTGGACACCCCGGTCAGGCGGGCGAGTTCTCCGATGCGCATGACCGGGCGAACGCCGCCGCCCGTCGGGGTGTTCCCGGGCGGCCTCGACTCGCTGTGAACTCCGCTGCCAGGCCCGGCGGTTCGGGAGAGGAATCGGCCATCGACGGGTGTTCGCAGGTGAGTTCGGACGCGGGCCGGGGTTTCCCCGGGGACCGGAACGGTAGGAGTCCAGACGGTGAGAAGGTCGGGCTGGGGAACGGGGCCCGTCCAGGATGGCCTTCACGCCCCGGGCGTGGTCGCGCGCAGCCGAACCTCCAACGCTGACACGGAAGGAACACCGTTCATGGACAACGAGGTCCGCATTCCGAACGAAGCAACCCCGACACAGGACACCCCGGCACGGGGCGCCAGGGCACAGGACACCAGGGCACAGGGGCGTGCGGCCGGGGACGGTACGCCGCCCGCCGACGGCGTGGAGCGCCGGACGCTGCTGCGGATGGCCACCGCCGCCGGGGCGCTCGCCGCGCC
The DNA here is from genome assembly GCF_053598415.1 of Kitasatospora sp. NPDC001132. NCBI lineage: Bacteria > Bacillati > Actinomycetota > Actinomycetes > Kitasatosporales > Streptomycetaceae > Kitasatospora > Kitasatospora sp. NPDC001132. The sequence goes on from NZ_JBSFKF010000010.1 coordinate 128,315, forward strand.
GGTCCCGGCCGTCCCGGCGCTCGCCCAGGGCCGGGCGGCCGCCGCCGAGGAGGGGCCCACGCCCGCCCCCGGCCCCGCGACTGCTCCCGCCGCCGCGTCCTCGCCCGTGCCCGGGATCGTCAAACCACTGCCCGCCGAGTGGTTCGTGCCGCACGGCACCAACGCCGAGACGCGCTGGGACGCCTTCCGTGACGCCGACGGCGACGCCGTTGTCGGCCGCCACGTCCCGGTGGAACGGTTCTTCGTCCGCAACCACACCAGCACCCCGCTGATCGACCCCGACACCTGGCGCCTGCGGGTCTTCGGCAGCGGCCTGCGCGGCGCCCCGACGGCCGAGCACCCGGTCGAGTTCGGCCTCGAGGAGCTGCGGGAGCTGCCCTCCACCCGGATCAGCGCGCTGATCGAGTGCGCCGGCAACGGCCGCAGCTACTACGCCGGCCAGCAGGGCCAGCCCGTCCCGGGCACGCCGTGGACGCTGGGCGGCGTCGGCTCGGCGAGCTGGCGGGGCGTCCGGCTGGCCGAGGTGCTGCGGGCCGCCGGGCTGACCGGTGCGGCGGTGGACGTGCTTCCCGTCGGCCTGGACCCGGACTACGTCGTCGGCGGCACCAACTACGGCCCGGTGCGCCGCCCGCTGCCGATCGCCAAGGCGCTGGACGACGTGCTGCTCGCGTACGAGATGAACGGCGAGCCGCTGACCCCGGACCACGGCGCGCCGGCCCGGCTGGTGGTGCCCGGCTGGGTGGGCATCGCCTCGATCAAGTGGGTGGGCAGCCTGGAGGTCGCCGACCGTCCGCTGTACTCGCCGTGGAACACCGACTTCTACCGCATGTTCGGCCCGGACTACCCGCCCGGCGGTGGCGAGCCGCTCACCATCCAGGTGGTCAAGAGCGCCTTCGAGCTGGCGGCGGGCGCGCGGCTGGCGGCGGGCCGCCGGCACCGGCTGCACGGGCGCTCCTGGTCCGGAGCGGCGGCGGTGCGCCGGGTCGAGGTGAGCGCCGACGGCGGCCGGACGTGGCGGAGCGCCGACCTGCGCGACGAGCCGCAGGCCGACGGCTGGACGCGCTGGAGCATCGACTGGCACCCCGAGCGGCCCGGCCGGTACGAGCTGCGCGCCCGCGCGACGGACCAGCGGGGCAACACCCAGCCCGAGCGGGCGGTGTTCAACCGGGAGGGCTACCTGTTCGGAGCGGTGGTGGCCCACCCCGTGACGGTGGTCTGAGCGCTGCCGGTGCCCTGAGCCGTGTGGCCCTGGGTCGCGCCGGCGCCCTGGGCCGTGCCCGGCGCCCTGGGCCGGCGGGCGCTCAGCCGGTGGACTGGACCTCGTACGGGGCCGGGTAGCGCGTCTCGTACGGGTTCAGCACCAGCCGCACCACGTCCTCCAGGCGCCGCCGAGCGTCCCCGAGGGTGGTGCGGCCGGTCACCCAGGCGGTCAGCTCGCCCTGCCAGGCGTGGGCGACGATGTGCCGCACCAGGTCGCTCGCGGCGGCCGGCACCTCGGCCGTCACGGCCTGCAGGGCGGTGCTGTCGGCCCGGGCCATGCCCTGCAGCGCCTCGCTGGCGAACGGGTCAGTGGAGGCGGCCACGGCCACCCGTAGCCGGGCGAGTTCGGGCTGCCGCTGGTAGGCCCGCATCCCGCCCCGGACGAACCGCACCGCCCGGTCGGTGGCCCCCAGTCCGGCCCTCGGCCCGCGCAACTCCGCCACCAGGTCGGCCAGCAGCAGGCGATGCCACTCGGCGATCGCCGCTGCCAGGAGGTGGTCCTTGGAGGAGAAGTAGCGGTACGCCGTCCCCAGGGCGACTCCGGACCGCTCGCAGACCTGCTTCATCTGCATCCGCTCGACGCCGATCTCGTTCACCAGGGCGAGCGCGGCCGCGATCAGGCTTTCGCGGCGTTCGAGCTGACGCGGAGACATCGCCTCCACCGGCCGTGGTGACAGGTCAACCTTGGTCACCCGCACCATGATACGGGCCGGGGCCGCTCAGGAGTATGACGCCGTCCGGCCCCCGTCCGTTCGTGCGGTGGTCACCGGGCCGCGAGGGCGTCACGAGGGGTCGCGGATCAGCGCCTCCTGGACGGCGGAGGCGACCAGTCGGCCGTCCAGGTCGTAGAACTCGCCGAGCGCCAGGCCCCGGCCGTCCGAGGAGGACGGGCTGCGCTGGGCGAACAGCAGCCACTCGTCGGCCCGGAACGGGCGGTGGAACCACATGGCGTGGTCCAGCGAGGCCATCACCAGGCGGGGCGGTTCGGTGCGCTGGAAGAAGTTTGGCTGCACGTTCAGCCCGGCGGTGGAGGCCAGGGTGAGGTCGGACAGGTAGGTGAGGGCGCCGGCGTGCAGCAGCGGGTCGCCGTCCGGCAGCGGGGAGGCGGTGCGCATCCAGACGAAGTGCTGGAGCAGACCGGGAACGGCCGGCGGCAGTCCCGGGGCGTCCGCCGGGACGAACCGCACGTCGAGGTCGCGGAAGCCGCCGCCCGCGGCGAGCGCCCGGCGCACCTCCTCGGGCAGCCGGGCGACGGCGTTCGGCAGCGACTCGGGGTGGGGCAGCGGAGGGACCTCGCGCTGGCGGTCGGGGGCCGGCTCGGGGTGCTTGAAGGACGCCGAGAGGGTGAAGATCTCGTTGCGCCCCTGGAGCGCCGTCACCCGGCGGGTGGTGTACGACACGCCGTCGCGGACCCGCTCGACCAGGTAGTCGATCGGGTGCTCCGGGGAGCCCGGCAGCAGGAAGTAGCCGTGCAGCGAGTGCACCGGGCGCTGCTTGCGGGAGGTGCGCCCGGCGGCGACGAGCGCCTGCGCGGCCACATGGCCGCCGAAGGCCCGCATCGGGGCGCCGGCGTGGCAGTGGCCCCGGAACGTGTTCTCGTCCAGCTGCTCGATCTCCAGCAGCTCGGCGAACGGGGCGGCCGGCCGGGCGTGCCGTTCGGCCCGGACGTGGGGTTCGGTCAGGTCGGTCACGAGGCCATAGTGGCAGAAGCCAACCGTGCCGCGGTGTGACCTGGGTAACGTCGTCGCGGTGGTCGTCGGATGACATAGAACACGTTCCAGTTCGATTCTCGGGTCGAGGGGGCGGGAGGCCCGTCCGGGGCCGGTGCCGAGGCGGGGCCGGTGTCGAGGTCGGTGCCGTCCCGGCGAATTGTCAGTGTCCTCACCTAACGTGCTCGGCATGACGCAATCCGCACAGGCGTACGCCTATCTGCGCCCGTCGGCCGTCCTGGACGGCGCCGACGGCCGGCGCCTCGACCTGGCCACCTCCGGCGGCGCCACCCCGCTCGGCGCCGCCGCCAACCCGCGCTTCTTCGCGGGCTTCCTGGCCGATCCGGCGCCGGCCGCCGCGGCCCTGCTCGCGGTCGCGGACGTCGCCGCCGCGCGCTACTACCAGCCGCAGCTGCGCGCCTCGCTCGACCCGGTGGTCACCGCCCACGGGGACCGGCTGCGCTTCGAGTCCTTCTCGGGCTGCTGCGGCGTCTACGCCCGGCTCGACGTGCTCCAGGCCGGGCTCGACGGGGACGAGATCGGTCACGGCACCACCAACGTGGACGTCAACAACCCGCTGCGCGAGGCGCTGACCAGGATCGGCCCCGCCGATCCGCTGCACCTCGCGGTCGGGCCGGACGCGCTGGAGGTCACCACCTTCGACGGCCCGCTGGTCGAGAAGAAGGTCCCGCTGCCGGAGCGCTGGCTGCGCGGCTTCGCCGAGACCCAGGTGGTGGCCGCCGGCTTCGAGCTGCGCGCCGAGCTGCCCGCCGCCGAGGCGGTCCGCTTCCTGCGCTCGCTGCCGCGGGCCGGGCGCGGCGGGCGGGCCGGCGTCGGCTGGGTCGTCCCGGCCGGGACGTCACTGCGGCCGACCACCCGTCCGGTCCCCGGCGCGGTCTGCCTGCCCGGGCCCGAGCGGCTGGTCGCGCTCCAGCGGGTGCTGCGGCACGCGCTCGCCCTGCGGGTGTACGGGCCGGTGCCGGCCGGGGAGCCCACCGCCTCCGCCTGGGAGGCGGTGCTGCCCGGCATGCGGCTGACCCTGACGCTGTCGCCGGACGCGTCCCGGGGCTTCTCCGGCGAGGGCGGCGTGCTCGACTCGCTCGCCACCGCGTCGGCCGAGCGGGACGCCGAGCTGATCGCGGTGCTGCTCGCCTGGGAGCCCCGGATCGAGGTCGGGGACCTCGCCGCCCAGTCCGGGCTGAGCCCCGAGCGGGTCCGTGCCGCGCTCACCCGGCTGGGCACCGCCGGGCAGATCGGCTACGACGCCGCCGAGGCCGCGTACTTCCACCGCCAGCTCCCGTACGACGCCGGGCGGGCCGAGACGGCCAACCCCCGGCTTCGGGCCGCCCGGGCACTGGTCGCGGCGGGCGCGGTGCGACTCGAGGAGGGCGGGGAGACGGCCGTCGTCACCGTGGACGACCACATCCAGCGGGTGCGCACGGACGCGTCGGGACGGTCGAGTTGCACCTGCCTGTGGTGGGGCAAGTACCGGGGCGGGCGCGGGCCGTGCAAACACGCGCTGGCGGTCGGGATGGTGCGGGACGCGACCGCCGGGGCCGTGGAGACGGTCGGGACGGTGGAGGCCGCCGGGGCTGCGGGGACGAAGGGGGCCGGAGCGTGAGCACGACCTCGGACACCGACCGGCAGGGGCCGGTCGACGAGCTGCTCGCCGCCGTCCGGTCCGGTCGGCTGGCGCGGATACCGGAGCTGCTGGCCGCCCTGGACCCGGCCCAGCGGCGGGCCTGCCTGCCCGCCCTCAAGGAGCTGCGCAAGGAACTGCGCCAGGACTGGTCACGGGAGTCGGCCGAGGCCAAGGGCAGGCTGCTGGTGGCCGGGGCCGGCTGCCACGCCGGCCCGGCCGGCGCCGCCACCTGGCTGGCCGGCAGCGACTTCGGCGTCCGGGACTGGGCCCGGAACTCCGTGCTGCACCAGGTCATCGAGGCGCAGCCGGTGGAGTGGCAGGTCGAGGTGGTCACCCGGCTCGCCGCCCGGCCGGTGCGGAGCTGGGGCTGGTCGATGTACCCGGTGATCGAGGCGGTGGTCCGGCGCACCGGCTGCGAGGTGCCGCGCGGCGAGTCCTTCGTCCGGAGCTGGATGGACCACATCGACGAAACGGGCGGCCCGCGCCCGACGCTGGCCGCCACGCTGCGCGAGGACGCCTTCACCCCGGTGCTGCTGCCCGAGCTGTTCGAACTCGCCGATGTCGGCTACACGTTGACCTTCCGGCTCAGCCCGCGCCCCGGCGACATCTGGACGGAGGCGATCGGCGAACTGGCCGCGGCCGGAGTGGTGGACCGCGTCCAGCTGCTCGACCGCTGCCTCGCCCGACTGCTGCGCGGCGGCAAGGCGACCGACCAACGGGCCTTCCTGGAGGTGCTGCGGGCGCTCGCCCCGACGGCCGAGGAGTACGCGGCCAGGGTGCGCGACCTGGTGGCCCTGCTGGACGGCCTGTCAGTGATCGCCGGGCACGCCCAGGACGTCCTCGCCGGGCTGGACGAGGCCGGCCTGATCGAGCCCGAGGTGCTCACCGAGGCCTCGGCGGTGGTGCTGTTCCGGAACGAGAAGAAGCTGGTCCGCGCCCAGCTGGCCTGGCTGGAGAAGGCCGCCCGGCGTGCGCCCGCGCGTTCGGGACCGGTGGTGCTGGCCGCGGCCGAGGCCTTCGGACATCCGGACACGGCCCTCCAGGAGCGGGCGCTGAACGTGGTGGACCGTCACCTGAAGGCGGCGGGGGAGGCGGTGCTGGCGGAGCTGCGCTCCGCCGCCGAGACGCTCAACCCGGCCCACCACCGGCGCGCGGGCGAGCTGTTCGGCGCGCCGGTCGGCGGCGACGGGGACGACCCGGACACCGGGTGGAACGAACTCCTGCCGCCTGCCCCCGAGCCGCGCCCGCTCGGCGCGCCGATCGGCTCGGCGGCCGAACTCGCGGAGGAACTGTCCGCCCTGCTCGCGGCGCGCGAGCCCGGCATGGCGGCCTTCGAACGGGTGCTGGACGGGCTGGTCCGGCTGACCTACCGGGACCGGGCGGCGCTGGTCGAGGCGCTGGAGCCGGTCCGCCGGGTGCACCCGTGGCGCGGCACCGGCAGCTGGGGGGACTGCACGCCCCGGGAGATCCTGTTCGTGGTGGCCGCGGTGGCCGGTGAGCTCCCGCCGCGCCGGTTCTGGGACTCCCTCCGCGGAAGGGACGGCTCGGCGCTGCGCGGGCCGGGCACCACCGTGCCCGGGGCCGTTCTCGCCGCCCGACTGGAGGAGGCGGCCTGGCAGGTGACGGCCACCCGGCCGCCGTACCTGCTCGCGACCCCGACCGATGCCACCGGCGCGCTGGACCCGGCCGTGCTGGTCGAGCGGATCGCCGGGTACGAGGCGGCGGGTGTCACACCGGGGAAGGCCGACCTGTCCCAGGCCCTGCTGCGGGTCGGGCCGGTGGCGGTCGGGCCGGTGGCGGTCGGGCCGGTGGCGGTCGGGTCGGTGGCAGAGGAGGCGGCGCTGAAGGCCGCCGAGGCGCTCACCTCCCCGGCCGGGCGCCGGCTGGCGCACTGGCTGCGCACCGGCGGACTGCACGGTCAGCCGTCCGAGCGGGTGCTGTTCGCGCCCGGCAAGGGGCTGCGGCGCACCAACGTGTACGGGGACCGCTGGTGGGAGGAGATCGAGCGGATCGCCGTCGCCCAGCCGGGCATCGGCGCCGGGCCGGTGGGGCCGGGTGGCGAGCGGCTCCCCAGCGAGTTCCTGGCTCTGCTGGACGGCACCGAGCCCAGCGTGGCCCGCGCCCGCAAGGTGTACGACTGGAGCCGGCGGCCCGTCGCGCACTGGTTCGCGATGCTCCCCTGGCACCGGGAGGAGCTGGCCGCGCGCTGGCTCGACCCCTTCGCCGAGGGCGCCGACCGGGACGAGCGCGGGGCCGCCGGCCACCTCCCGCTGCTCGCCGAGGCCGGCGGCCCGGCCGGGCTCGCGCTGCACCTGGCGCTGGCGTACGGCCTGGGCGCCCGGCACGTCGAGGACCGGACGGCGGCGGTGGACGCGCTGCTGGTGCTCGCCGCGCGCGGCGACCTGGACGGCGCGCTGCTCGGCCGCGAACTCGGGGCCCTGGTGGCCTGCGGCACGGTGACGGCCGGCCGGCTGGGAGCGGCACTCACCCTGGCTGCGGAGAGCGGCGCCCGGGCGACGGTCTGGTCGGTGCTCGGGGCGGCCCTGCCGGCCCTCCTGGGGGAGGCCGACCCGTCGACGCGCGGGCTGGGTGACCTGATCGCGCTGGCCACCGACTGTGCCCGGCGCACCGGCGCCCGCGGGCCGGTCGCCGAGGTGACGGCGGCGGCCGGGCGCGGCGGCGCGGGCCGGGTGGTCAAGGAGGCCCGGGCGCTACGGGACGTCCTCGCGGGCTGAAGGGCTGGGCCGTTGACGGGCCGGGTGGTGACGGGCCGCGGTGCGGGACCGGGGTGGCGCGGGACCGGGGTGGTGCGGGCGCGGGGTGGTGCGGGGTCCGGTGCGGGGCGGGCCTAGGGTGGGCGGGACCTTCCGCCTGCCCTGCCCACCGGAGCGCCCGTGCTGCACCTTCGCCTGATCGTCCCGCCCGACCTCCGGAACCGCGTGCTGGACTGCCTGGACGAGGTCGTCGGGGTGACACACGTCGTCCTGCTCCCGGACGCGGCCGTCCGGCCCGCCGGTGACGTGGTGCTCTGCGACGTGGCCCGCGAGGCGGCGGACGAGGCCCTGGGCGCGCTGCGCGCCACGGGGCTGGCCGAGCGCGGCGCGATCGACGTCTCGGCGGTCGAGCTGACCCTCTCGGCGGCGGCCGAGGAGGCCGAGCGGCTGGCCCCCGGGGAGGGGGCGGACGCGCTGGTGTGGGAGTCGGTCTCCGAGATCACCCACGAGGAGTCCACCCTCACGTGGGTGTTCCTGGCCTTCCTCACCACAGCCACCATGCTCGCGGCCTGTGGCGCGGTGCTGGACAGCGCGATCCTGATCGTCGGCGCGATGGCCGTCGGACCGGAGTTCGGGCCGCTGGCCGGGCTCTGCGTGGCGGTCGTCCAGCGACGGCTGCGCCCGGCACTGCGATCGTTGAACGCGCTGGTGACGGGTTTCGTGGTGGCGATGGGGCTGACGGTCTGCTTCGGGATGCTGATGGAAGGCCTCGGGCTGTTCAGCGAGGCGAGGTTCGACGCCGTGCGGCCGAACACCTCGTTCATCTGGCAGCCGGACGCGACGTCCTTCGTGGTCGCCTTCCTGGCGGGCGTCGCGGGGCTGCTCTCGCTCACCTCCTCGAAGGCCGGGGCCCTGGTCGGCGTGGCGATCTCGGTCACGACCGTCCCCGCCGCGGCCAATGCGGCCGTCGCCCTCGGCTACGGCGACGTCAAGCAGTTCTGGGGCTCCAGCGTGCAGTTGCTGCTGAACCTGCTGGGGATCGTGCTGGCCGGGGTGCTGACCCTGTTGGTCCAGCAGGCGGCTTGGGCGGTGATCCGGCGTCGACGGGTGACGGCGAAGGGCTGACGGGTTTCAGCTGACGACTTTCAGCGAACAGATTTTGAAATCTGTTCGCTGAAAGTCGTCGCCTGTTCGCGCGCCCCGCTCCCGCCCGCCGCCACTCCTTCACCCGGCCGCCGCCCGTCGACCAGCGGCGGGACCTCGCGCGGGGCGGCGGCGACAGCGCGCCACCACAGGCGCAGGGCGGGCGGGCGCGCGGGTTCGAAGGGCTTGCCGGGGCGGGGCACCGCGAGCCGGGCACCGAGCGCCTGGGCCGCGGTGACCACCCGCTCCGCGGGCTCCTCCCAGGGGTGCAGCGCGAGGTTGAAGGTGCACCAGTGGATCGGCAGCAGCAGCGCGCCGCCCAGGTCCAGGTGCGCCCGCACGCCCTCCTCGGGGGTCATGTGCACCTCGGGCCAGAAGTCGCTGTACGCGCCGACCTGCATCATCGTCGCGTCGAACGGGCCGAGCCGGCGGCCGATCTCGGCGAAGCCGGGGAAGTAGCCGGTGTCCCCGCTGTGGAAGATCCGCCGTCCGCCGCCGGCCACCACCCAGGACGCCCACAGGAACAGCGAGCTGGTGCGCGGCCCGCGGCTGCAGTAGTGCCGGGCCGGTGTGGCGGTCAGGGTCAGCCCGGCGACCTCGGCCGACTCCCACCAGTCCAGTTCGACGATCCGCTCGGCCGGTACGCCCCAGTGCTCCAGGTGCGCCCCGACCCCGAGCGGCACGGCGAACACCGCGTCCGTCCCGATCAGAGCCCGGACGGTGTCCATGTCGAGGTGGTCGTAGTGGTCGTGGGAGATCACGACCACGTCCACCGGCCCGAGTTCGGACAGCGGCAGCGGCACCGGGTGCAGCCGCTTGGGCCCGGTCCAGGAGAAGGGGGAGCAGCGCTCGCCCCAGACCGGGTCGAGCAGCACCCGCCGCCCGCCGATCTCGGCCAGCACGGAGGCGTGCCCCAGCCAGGTCAGCCGCAGTCCGGACTCCGGCGGCGCGGCCAGATCGACCGGGAGCAGCCGGTGCAGCGGAATGGCGGCGGTCGGCCTCCGGCGGGCCTTGTCCCCGGTCAGCTGGGCGTGGGTGATCTCCAGCGGGCTGCGCTCGTACACCAGGCGGCGGGTGGGCACCGGGTTGTGGAAGGCGCCGTCGGCGAACTGCGGGGAGCGGCGGATGCGGGCCAGCCGCTCACCCCTGGGTTCGGCGCCGAAGGGGTCGGTCCGGAGCCGGTGCCAGGCGGCCCGGGGCAGTCCGGCCAGACCGGGGACGGCGCGCTCGGCGGCGGGGCCGGTGGCCGGCGGGGCGAACTGCGAGGACAGACCGGCGAGGCGGGAGAACCACGGGGCTGGGCGGGGCACGGCTCCTCCAGGGACGGTCACGGCTACCGGGCGGGCCGGGGCGCTCAGCGCAGCGCCCGACGGGGCTGCTGCGATACGACAACCATCTCGTCGGAGGTTACTCGTCGTGGGCCGTCCGGACCTGGTGGAGGGCCCGGCGCGGTCCAATCGGGGGACCCGGGAGGAACGGGTCGCACGCCGTCGCCCGGGCCCGCCCGCTCCACCCAGGCCCGCGCGCCCCCGGCCCGGCCCCGCACGCCTGCCGGTCCGGGCACGCCTGCCGGCCCGCGCGCCCACGGCCCGGGTGGGCGCGCTCCCGTCAGGCGTAGAAGCGGGTGATCGTCTCCGCGACGCAGTGCGGCTTGGTGCTCCCCTCGCTGACCACGGTGAACCGCACCACCGCCTGGACGCCGCCCGGCACCTCGGTGGCCGAGAGCAGCTCGGCGGTGGCCCTGATCGCGGTGCCCACCGGCACCGGGGCGGGGAAGCGCACCTTGTCGGAGCCGTAGTTCAGCGCCATCCGCACGCCCTCGACGGCGTAGCACTCCTTCGCCAGCACCGGGATCATCGACTGGGTCAGGTAGCCGTGTGCGATGGTCGAGCCGAACTGGCTGTCCTTGGCCCGCTCCGGGTCCACGTGGATCCACTGGTGGTCGCCGGTCGCCTCGGCGAACAGGTCGATCTGCCGCTGCTCGATGGTGTGCCACTGGCTGGTGCCCAGCTCGGTGCCGACGGCGGCGGACAGCTCGGCGAGGGAGGCGAAGGTCGTCACGGTGAGCTCCTGGTGGGGACGGGCCCGGGGAGGGGTCAGGACGCCGGAAGCGTATGCCTACCCACCGGTATCTGTCAGGAGCCGAACGGAAAACCGGTGTTCATGGGCCCGGCGGCGTCCGCGCTCCCCAGGCCTACCTGCCCGGCACCCATCCGCCCGGCGTCCATCCGCCCGGCACCCACCTGCCCGGCGTCCATCCGCCCGGCGCCCGAAGGCCGCCGCGTCTGGCGGGCCAGGGCGCCCGGCCCGGTCGGGAACAGCCGACGGCCGCTCACCAGCTCCGGCACCAGCGCGACGAACAGCGGCTCCGGATCGCCCACCCAGGGCCGCAGTCCTGAGCGCAGCACCCGCCGGACCTGCTCGGGGTCCGTCATCACGTCGGCCCGCCCGTGCACCAGGACGCTCCACCCGGTGCGGGTGGCCGGGTCCAGCAGATCCGCCTGGAAGGCCACCACCGTGCCGTCAAGCCCGCGCGCGGTGGCACTTCCACGGCGCACGGCGAGCACCAGCCGCCCGTCCAGGACCTCGAAGGAGACCGGCAGGACGGCCGGCAGCGCGTGCTCGGTGTACACCACGCGCCCGACGGGCACGGTGCTGAGCAGCCGCAGGCACTCGGCCTCGCTCAGGGTCTCCACACGGTCCTCACGCTCCATGCGTCCGATCGTCCTCGGTCGGCGCGCGTACCGATAGGGCCCATGGTCCCTGAGCGGACGGGCCGGGAGCCCCGTCGGAGGCCGTCGGGGGCGGTAGCCTGCCCGGCGGGTGGAGAAACGGTGGAGGAGGGGGACGGCCGGATGGCGGGCGGGGTCGATCTGGTGGTGATCGGGGCGGACGGCGGCCCCGACCGGGCCTTCGGGGGTGCGGCGCTCGCACCGGACGGCGCCCGGCTGCTCGCCGAGGTGCTGCCCGGGATGTGCTTCGACACCGGAGCGGCCGGCTGCAGGGTCACCACGGTGCCGCCGGACGCGGACGCCAACGCCATGCTCACCGCCGTCCGGGACGCCGCCCAGCACCCCGGCCGCTGGCTGCTGGTCTGCCTGGTCGGCCAGTTGGTGGCCGACCCGCGCGGGCGCCGACTCGCCCTGGTCACCGCCGGCAGCACCGCCGACAACGCCTACCGCCGGGGCCTGGCCTGGGACTGGGTGGTCAGCGCGATGGTGCACGGCGACCAGGAGGAGGCCCTGCTGCTGGTCGACGCGGTGGCCGACCGGGACACCTGGGCGGCGGTGGAGAACGGCGAGGACGGCGCCGGCGAACTGTTGAGCTACTCCAGGGTCCCGCTGTGGGGCCGGATCGGCCGCTACGCCCCGGGGAACCGTTACGCCCCGGGCAGACGCGGCCGGGACGCCGTACTGCCGGGTGGGGAGGGCTCGTTCAGCCGGGCTCTGACCACCGTCCTGCGCCAGGGCGTCCCGGGTGCCCCCGCGGCCGTCGCCCCGCTCGATCTCCAGCCGGCCGTGGCCGCCCTGACGGGCGGTGGAGAACCGGTCGGTAGTTCGGGTGCGCCTGGCGCGCGCCTGCTCGTTCCGCCGCACGCCGGGCGGCTTCTGATGCGCAATCGGGCCGCGGTTCGGGGCGCATTGGCCGGATTGTCGCTTTCCGAGGAACTGTTGGCCGTTCTGTGGCGGGAAAGTGCCCCGACGGAACCGCCTTCCGCGTAAGGTCAGGGGGCCTGAGGTGTTGCCGTGATGGGGTGGGTTGGCGAAGAATCGATCCCCAGCGGAAACACCGGTGGGACGGCGGAATTCTCCTGGCGGCCGTGGATCACGGATCAGGTCGGTCGCAATGAGGTGGGGCCATGCGGCAGCGCGGAAATGTGTTGCGCCCTGGGGCGGTTGGGGTCGGTGGGGCGGTACTGGTGTTGCTGCTCGGCGCCTGTGCGAGCGGTGGTGCGGGTGGTTCCGTCGATCGCCTCGGGTCGACTGCGCCCACCGTCGCGGGAGCGGATCCGCTAACTCCTTCGAGTGGTTCGGTAAACGGCTCGATCGCGCCGACCAGCGGCCCGGAAGGGGCCATGGGGCGGCTGGCCCTGAAGGCGTATCAGGATTGGTGGCAGGCCCAGGCGGACGTCTTCGGGCGTGCGGATTCGGACGGCTACGGACTGGAGCAGTACTCCTCCGGCCGGGCGCTGTCCGACAGCCTGGTAAGTCTCCGTCAACTACGCGACGCCAAAGCGGTCATGACCGGAGCACCGCGCAATTCCGCGGTGGTCAAGGCCATCGACCTGAAAGCCGATCCGCAGACCGCCGTGATCGAGGACTGTGTCGACCTGTCGGACTGGCACCGCGTCGATGCCGTGACCGGGGCCGCCAAGGACCCCGGATCCCGCCTGAACCGGTACGTCGCCACCGCGTCCCTGCGCTGGTTCCAAGCACATTGGTTGATCAACGACTTCAAGCGGGAGGTGGACCGGACATGCTGAACGCGCGGAAACCGGCCCGGCGGATCGCGATCGCCGTGTCGATGTCGGCCGGCCTGCTGCTGTCCTCGGCGGTGAACGCGTCCGCGGACGAACCACCGGGCGGCGGGGCCGAACAGTGCTACCCGACCGTGATCTGCGTGGACGTCCACTCCGGTGGAACGACCCCCGGGCCCGGCGGATCCCAGCCCGGCGGCGGTTCGGATACCGGGCCGCAGCTGTGCGACTACCACCAGGTCACCTGGGCCTGCCACGACCCCGAGCTGGGCTGGTTCAGCAGCAGCAAGGGCTGCTACTTCCGCCCGCTGGACAACCCGCCGGCCGCGGGCGACCCGGCGTGGGGCGGCCACGACCCGAAGGACGGCGCGCTCTACACGAAGGTCTGCCCGCAGACCGACGGGGGCATGGGCGGCGCCGAGATCGTCTTCGAGGCCACCACGCCGGGGCAGGACGTCACCACGGAGGCCAGGGTCATCGAGCGGGCCACCGACCAGGTCCACTTCACGCCGCCGGTGGGCCGGGCCGCACCCCAGAACACCGCGGTGGTCAACGCCCCGGTCTGGCTCTGGGCGGACGGCGCCGCGCTGCCGGGCGTCGGCCACGCGGAGCTCGCGGGCATCGCGGTCACCGTCACGCCCCGGCTGGTGAAGGCGGACTGGAGCTTCGGCGGCAACCTCCAGACCTCCTGCGCCACGACCGGCACGCCGTACGACCCCAAGTACGGCGACGCGAAGTCCCCGGACTGCGGCTACGAGTTCAGGACCAGCTCGGCCGGCGAGAAGAACGGCGTCTTCAACGCCACGGTGACCATGCAGTGGGAGGCCACCGTGGTGGTCACCGGAGGGCCGAACCCGCGGACGTTCAAGCTCCGGGGCATCAGGCGGAGCAGCACTCCCTTCCAGCTCAAGGTCGCCGAGATGCAGGTGCTCAACTGAGCGCGCCCGAACGGGAGCGGCCGGCCGACCGCTCCCGGGTGGTGGCGCCGGTACGGCGATTCACACACTGACCAGCCAGACCAGCCAGACCAGCCAGACCAGCCAGACCAGCCACACCAGCCTGACCGGCCAGACGAGCCGGAGACGAACGAGGGAAGGGCGGAACCCGGTGGAGAACCGTACGTTCGCGACGCCGGGATCCGGCACCTCCGCGGGCGCGGCGGCGTCCGTGCCGCTCCCGGAGCAGCCGGAGCAGGGCGGCCGGGGCAAGGGCCGGGGGCGGGCCGTGCCGCACGCGCCCGGGCGGACCATGCGGGCGCGGCGGCGGCGCCCGGCGGTGCTGGCGATGGCGGTCGCGCTGATCGCGGCCGGCGGACTGGGCGGGGCCGTCCTCTACAACAGCACCGGCCAGCGGGTCGCGGTGCTGGCACTGGCCCGGGACGTGCCGTGGGGACAGGTGATCACCGAGGACGACCTGGTGGTCGCCCGGATCGCGGGGGACCCGGCGCTGCACCCGGTCTCGGCCCAGGACCGGGCGAAGGCGGTCGGCATGCGGGCCGCCACCGACCTCAAGCGCGGCGCGATGCTCACCGGCTCCGACCTCGCCCAGGGCCTGTCGCTGCAGCCCGGGCAGATCGTCGTCGGCGTGTCGGCCAAGCGCAGCCAGCTGCCCGCCAGCCGGCTGCAGCCCGGCGTCCAGCTGGTCATCGTCTTCACCCCCGACAACGGCCGGGCCGACTCGCTGCCCGCCACGGTGATCACCGTCGGCCGGGTGGACACCGACGGCAGCCAGGTGATCGACGTGGCGGTCGGCACCGCGGACGGGCCCCGGCTGGCGCAGTGGGTGGCGAGCGGGCGGATCCAGGTACTGCTCGCGCCCCGCGGCGCGGCGGCCGGTGCCCCTGCGGCCGGAGCCCCCGCGGCCGGTGCCCCTGCGGCCGGTGCCGCGCCGGCCCCGGCGGCGAGCGGCGCGCCCTCGGCCGCCGCCGGCACCCCGGGCGCCCCCGCACCCGGCACCCCCGCGCCCGGTGCCGCCACCCCGGGCGCCGCCACCTCCGGCGGTGCCTCGCCCGGAGCGCCGGCCGCGACGGGCGGTGCCTGATGGCCGTGATCGCGGTGGTCGGCGGCCCGGGCGCACCGGGAGCGACCACCACCGCCCTGGCGCTGCTGCTGTCCTGGCCGCTGCAGCCCGGCCGGCGGATCCTGCTGGTCGAGGCCGACCCGGACGGCGGCGCGGTGCTCGCCGGCGCCCTGGAGGGCCGGGTCGAGGCGGTGTACGGGCTGCGCAACCTGGCCGTCGCCGACCGCCGCGGGCTGCTCGCGCAGACCATCTGGGAGCAGCTGATCGACCTCTCGCCCGAGGGCGGCGCCGAGCGGCTGCTGCTGCCCGGGCTGACCGACCCCACCCAGGCGCCCGGCCTCGCCTACACCTGGGAGCCGCTCGCCGAACTGCTGCGCGGCGTGGAACAGCAGGGCTACGACGTCATCGTGGACCTCGGCCGCTCCGGCGCCACCGGCCACAGCGCGGTGCTGGCCCGCCGCGCCGACGTGGTGGTGGCGACCGTGCGCACCACGCTGCGCGGGCTGAGCTCGGTCCGGCCCCGGCTCGCCGCCCTGGCCGAGGACCTGGCCTCGGCCGGCACCGGGGCGGACGCGCTCGGGCTGCTGCTGGTCGCCGAGGGGCCGTACACGCGGGCGGAGGTGTCCCGAGAGCTCGGGCTGCCGGTGCTCGGGGTGCTGCCGCACGCCCTCCGGACGGCGAAGGTGCTCTCCGACGGCGGGGACACCACCGACCGGCGGTTCATCCGCTCGGAGCTGATGCGGACGGCGCGGTCGGCGGCGGACGAGGTGCAGCTGCTGATCCGCCGTCGGCGCCAGCGGCTCGCGCCGGGCGTCGCGCAGGACGCGGCGCCGGCCCAGCTGACGGCGGGCGGTGCGGCGGGTGGTCCGGCGGCCCCGGTCGCGGCGGCGGTGCCGACGCCCCCCGCCCCGACCAGCCCCGCCCCGACCAGCCCCGCCCCGACCAGCCCCGCCCCGACCACCCCCGTCCCGACGGCTCCGGTGCCGGCCCCGCCGATACCGACCCCGTCCGTGCCGATGGCGCCGCAGCAGTCGCCGCCGTCGCAGCCGTCGATGCCCGTGCCCTCGGCCGGGCCCACGCCCTCGCCCGCGCCGGGCCCGTACGAGCAGTCGGCGTACGGGCAGTCGGCGTACGGGCAGGGCGGCCGGCCGGGGTACGCGCAGCCGGGGTACGACCAAGCCGGGTACGTCTCGGGTGGTGGGTACGGGCAGGGTGGCCACGGCCAGGCCCCGTACGCCTCGGGCGGGTACGGCGCGGCGGCCCACGGCCACGCCGCGCAGGGGCAGTCCATGCAGGGCCAGTACGCACAAGGACAGTTCACGCAGGGCCAGTTCACGCACGGCCGGTCCGGCTACGGGACGGCCGAGGGCGAGCAGCCCTCGTACAGCCCGCCGCAGCCCGTCCCGCCGGTGATCACCACAGGACCGGTGGCGCCGCTGGCCGGGCTCGCCCCGCAGCCGGCCGCGCCGGCGCCGTTCCCGGCCCACGTCCGGTCCGCCCCGTACGGCGAGCCGGACGACCGGTACCCGCTCCAGCAGCCGAGTGTGACGGACCGTGGGGACGATCCCGACGGTCCGTACCCGCCGAACCCCGGGGAGGTGCTCCGTGCGCGGTAGCCCCCTGCACCAGCGTCCCGCCTCCGATCCGGCCGCGCTGCCCTGGAGCACGCCGGTGCCCACACCGGCGCCGGCGCCCGGCCCGGTCGCCCCGCCGCACGGGTACCAGCCCGGCCCGGTCGCGCCCCAGCCGGCCTCCGCCCAGCCCGTCGCGCCGCAGCCCGTCCCGCCCGGCACGGCCGGGCCCACCGCCGTGCCCTCCCAGCTGCCCTCGCTGGACCTGCGCGGCGCCGCCACCCGGCCCGCCGTCGACCCGCAGGTCGCCCGTGAGCTCAAGCGCCAGGTCGCGGCCGAACTGCACCAGCAGATCACCCGGTTGACCGCCGCCTCCGGCTCCGACCCGGACCGCGCCACCCGCCGCCAGCGCGGCCGGGCGCTGATCGAGGAGGCCGTCGCCCGGTGGTCCGACGCGTACGCCCAGACCCACGGCATCCCGCCCACCCGGGAGCAGGACCGCGCCCTCGCCGAGGCCGTCTTCGACCTGCTGTTCCGCGCCGGCCGGCTCCAGCCCTACCTGGACGACCCGGAGATCGAGAACATCCTGATCAACGGCTGTGACGATGTCTGGGTCTCCAAGGTGCACCAACCCCTGCGCCAGGTACCGCCGGTGGCCGACAGCGACGCCGAACTCGTCGAGCTGCTCCAGGACCTAGCCCGCCAGCACGGCGGCGGCGAGCGCAGCCTGTCCACCGCCAGCCCGACCCTCGCCCTGCGCCTGGAGGGCGGCATGCGCCTCCAGGCGCTCACCGAGGTGACGCCCCGCCCGTACGTGGCGATCCGACGCCACCGGGTGGCCTCCGCAACCCTGCCCGAGATGGTCGAACTCGGCACCCTGGACGCCACCTTGGCGGCCTTCCTGGCCGCCGCGATCCGGGCCAGGAAGAACGTCATGATCACCGGCACCCAGGGCGTCGGCAAGACCAGTCTGCTGCGCGCGATGGCCGCCGAGATCCCGCCGGACGAGCGGATCGGCACCCTGGAGTCGGAGTTCGAACTCTGGCTGCACACCCTCGGCCACCTGCGCCAGGTCGTCCCGATGGAGGCCAGGGAGGGCAACGGCGAACGCGTCGAAGGGCGCCTGGCCGGGGAGTTGAGCATCGGCGACCTCATCCCGGCCGCACTGCGCATGACGCTCTCCCGGATCATCGTCGGGGAGGTCCGCTCCGGCGAGGTCGTCCCGATGCTGCGGGTGATGACCAACGGCGAGGGCGGCTCGATGTGCACCCTGCACGCCCGCGGCCCGCACATGGTCGTCGACCGCATCGCCGAACTCTGCCTGGAATACGGCTCGCACATGACCGACTCACTCGCCTACCGGCTCACCGCCAACGCCCTGGACCTCATCGTGCACGTCACCATGGTCGACGAGACCGCCGTCGGCGGCCGCCGGCACCGCTTCGTGTCCCACGTCCTGGAGGTCACCGGCCTCGGGGAGAGCGGCCGGCCCGCGCTGAACACCGTTTTCGGCCCCCGGCCGGACCTCGGTGAGCCGCGGGCCGTCCCGCACACCCCGCCGCAGTGCCTGGACGACCTGCGCCGGGCCGGCTTCGACGCCTCGCTGCTCGGCTCCCGGTACGGGAGTTGGGCCACCCCGCTGCAGCTGCGGATCGGCGGTGGCGCGCGGTGATGCTGCTCTTCGCCCTGTGCGGGCTGGCGCTCGCGGGCGGCCTGGTCGCCCTGGTGGTCTGGGCCCGCGGCAGCGAGCCCGGCGACGAGGACGGGGCCGAACCGGCGGTCAACCCGCTGGCCGGCCGCCTCCACGTGTTCTGGTACGGCGCCCCCGGGACGGCCGCGAACCGGATGGTGCGGCTGCGCCGCGTCCAACTGCCGCTCGCGCTCGCCGGGGCGCCGCTGGCCTGGCTGTTCACCGGCATCCCGCTGACCGCGCTGCTGGTGCCGCTGGCCGTCTTCGGCCTGCCCTGGCTGTTCGACACCACCCGCCCGGACACCCACCGGATCGAGCGGCTGGAGGCGCTCTCCGAGTGGACCCAGCGGATCGCCGACGTGCTGCTGCTCGGCGTCGGACTCAACCAGGCCATCGTCACCAGCCGCCGCACCGCCCCGGCCGCCCTGGAGGACGAGATCGGCGAACTGGCCGCCCGGCTGCAGGCCCGCTGGCGGCCCGAGGAGGCGCTGCGCGCCTTCGCCGACAGCCTTGCCGACGCCACCGCCGACAAGGTCCTCGCCGCGCTCGTGCTGCGGGCCGGGGACAGCGGCCCCGGACTCGCCCGTACCCTCTCCGACATGGCCGACTCGGTGCGCGAGGAGGTCCGCCAGCGCCGCGCCATCGAGGCCGACCGGGCCAAGCACCGGACCACCATCCGCTGGCTGGTCGGCATCATCGTGCTGGTCGTCACGGTCGGCTCCTTCAACACCGAGTACACCCGGCCGTACGGGACCTTCCTCGGCCAGGTGGTGCTCGCCGTCGTCGCCGCCCTGTTCGTGGCGATCATCGCCTGGATGCGGGCGCTGGCCTCCCACCCGCCGGTGCCCCGGCTGCTGACACCGGACCGGCGCAGCAGGAGCGGACGGCGGTCCGCCGTACCGGCGACCGAGCCGCAGCCGGCCGAACTGCTCGGGGAGGTCCGGTGATCTCCCCCTGGTCCGTGCTGGCCGGCGCCGCCGCGGCCGGCGGCCTCGCCCTCCTGGTCGCCGAACTGCGCCCGGCGCCCCCGGACCTGCGCCAGGCACTGGACCGGCTGCACGCCACCCCCGCCGACCGCGAGCAGCACCCGGACGAGCGGCCCCGCTGGTACGACCGGATCGGCGAACGGTCCGTCCACCTGCGCGGGGTCTCCGTCCCGCGCCGCGAACTCGCCCTGATCGGCCGCACCCCGGCCCGGTTCATGGTGCACAAGCTGCTGTTCGCCGCGCTCGGCCTGATGCTCCCCGCCTACCTGGGCGCGATGGCCGTGCTGATGGACGTCGGCCTGCCGTTCGCGCTGCCGCTCGTCATCGGCCCGCTGCTGGCCGGACTGCTCTGGTTCGTCCCGGACGCCATCGTGCGCGGCGAGGCCAAGGAGGCGCGCACCGAGTACCTGCACGGCATCGCCGCCTACCTGGAACTCGTCGCGATGGAGCGGGCCGCCGACTGCGGCCCCGCCGAGGCGCTGCGCCGGGCCGCCTCGGTCGGGCAGGGTGCGGTGTTCCGGCGGATCCGCGACGCCCTGGAACGCGCGGCCACCGACCGGCTCCCGCCGTGGGCCGGACTCGACGCGCTCGCCGAGGAGTTGGGGCTGAGCCCGCTCCAGGACGTGGCCGACATCATGCGGCTGTCCGGCAACGACGGCGCCGCCGTGTACGACACCCTGCGGGCCCGCGCCAAGGGCCTGCGCGGGGAACTGCTCGCCGAGGACCTCGCCCGCGCGAACGCCGACAGCGAACGGATGGTCGCGCCCGGGGCCGCGCTGACCCTCCTGATGACCGTCCTGATCGTCTTCCCCGCCCTGCACCAGATGCTCAACTGACCGTGCCCACAGCCTCGTTCACGCCCTTCCGGGGCCCTATCGGCCCGGTCGGAGCAGCCGGCACCACCCGCCACACACCACACCACACCGCCACACTCCCGGAGATCCCGATGACCGTACGACTCGTCCAGCTGGCAGATCGGGTGCTGCGCCCCGTCCTGCTACCGGTCCAGTTCGCGCTGCTGCTGTTCACCTTCCGGCTCGGCCGGCTGCGGGCCGCCCGCGCGCGCGGCGACCGCGGAGCGATCAGCATCGAACTCGCCCTGGCCATCATCGCGTTGGTGTTCGTCGCGGGCGCCGTGGCGACCGCGCTCTACCTGCTGAAGGACAAGGTCGTCAAGAAGGTCGAGCAGGACCCGAACATGCCGGGCGGCGGCGCGGGCGCGGGCGGCGCCACCCAGTGACGCGTCCTGCTCTCCGCCGCAGGGGCGACCGGGGGGCGATGAGCCTGAGCCTGGCCATCGTCTTCCCGGTCGTCCTGCTGCTCCTGCTGCTCGTCGTCCAGGCCGCGCTGATCTGGTACGACCGGCAGGTCGCGCTCACCGCCGCCCGCGAGGGCGTGGACGCCGGCCGGGTGCAGGGCAGTGCGACGGACGGCGAGAAGAACGAGGCGGCCCAGCGGCAGGCCCGCGACTTCCTCGACCGGCAGGGCGTGCACGGGTACACGGTGCGCACCGACGGCAGCACGGCGCAGACCATCAGGGTCACCGTGCGGTTGAACCCGCCGCTGCTGATACCGGGGCTCAGGGCGCCCGCCGTCACCCAGTTCGCCGAGGCGCCGCGAGAGCGTTTCGTGGCACCGTTGGTGACGCCGTGACGGGCGTGACGGGCGTGACGGGCGTACCGGCGGCACAGGCGGCACAGGGGGCGCCGGGCGGCGGTCGCCGGCCGCGGTCCCGTCTTCGGTTCCGGTCACGTCCACGTCCGCGCAGGCGGGACCGGGGCGGGATCGCGATCGAGGCGGCGATCGTCGTGCCGGGCGTGGTCGGACTCGTCCTGGTGGCCATCGCCGCCGGGCGGGTGCAGTCCACGGCCGGCACCGTGGAGGCCGCCGCCCGGGCCGCGGCCAGGACCGCCTCCCTGCAGCGCAGCGTGGACGGCATGGACCAGCCGGCCAGGGACTCCGCCCTCGCGACGCTGCGCCAGCAGGGCGTGTCCTGCCGCAACGGTGACGTGCGGGTCGGCAGGGGGGAACTGAACCTGCCGGGCGGACCGGTCACGACCGTCACCGTCACGGTGGTCTGCGACGTGGAACTGGCCGACCTGCTCGGCGGACCGTCCGGGGTGCCCGTGACGAAGCACCTCGTCGGCGAGTTCACCTCGGTGGTGGACCGTTACCGGGGCACATGACGGCGCGCGGCGCCGTCGCCCGGAAGACGGGGGATTGGAGACGGCCCGTGCGGGGGAGACGCAAGCGGAGAGCGCCCGGGGGATGACACAACGGTACCGAGCGGCGCCCGGTGGGGGCCGGTGGGGAGAGCATCGTGCGAAGTGGGGGGAGGAGACGGGAGTGGTGAGCCGTCTGCGGCGACGGCTGTCGGCGCGCCGGTCCGACCGGGGCGCGGTGGCCCTCTTCGTGGCGATCTGCGCGGCGTACGTCGTGCTCGTCATCGCCCTGGTGATCGACGCCGGCGGCCGGCTGCGGGTCGCCGAGCGGACCGACGCCTACGCCCTGGAGGCCGCGCGGGTCGGCGGCCAGCAGCTCGACCGGGCGGCCGTCCTGCAGGGCAAGGGCTTCAAGGTCCAGGAGAAGTACGTCCGGGACGCCGCCGACGCCTACCTCGCCCTGTACGGCCTGCGGGCGGGCGAGGTCGAGTTCTCCGGCGACGGCAAGGTCGTCACCGTCACCGTGCGGGCCGACTACCGCCCCGTCCTGCTGGGCGCCCTCGGGGAACGGAAGGTAACGGGCAAGGGCAGTGCGACCCTCGTCCACGGAGTCGAGAAAGCGGAGACCGACTGATGGCCGCGCCACGTGCCAAGGACCAGGCCCGTACCGCCCAGGCCCGTACCGGCCGGGCCGGGACGTCCCATCGCGCCGGCGGCGCCCGAGGGCCCGCCGCCCCGGCGCCCCGACCACCCCGCGGGCGCGGCCGTGCGGTGATCACCGCGCTCGGCGCGCTGGTCACCCTGCTCGCCCTGCTGTTCGGCGTCCCCGCGCTGCTGCTGTACGGCACGGAGGCGGTCGCCGGGATGGGCGAGGTCGCCTCGGGCGGGGTGGGCGAGGCGCTCACCAGTCCGGACGACGGAAGCCTGTTCCTGTGGGCGCTGGTGGTCGTCGGCTGGATCGCCTGGGCCTGCTTCGCGCTCTCCGTCCTGCTGGAGATCCCGGCCCAGCTGCGCGGCCGGATCGCCCGCCGCATCCCCGCCTTCGGCTGGAGCCAGCGGCTCGCGGCCGGGCTGGTCGGCTCGGTGCTCGCGCTGGTTCCGGTGGCCGGTTCGGCCTTCGCGGCCGTTCCCGAGCCGGCCCACGGGTCAGTCGCCCAGGCCCAGTTGGCGCCGGGTGGCGCGCAGCGTGCCGCACTGCCCGCCGCGCAGGCCGCGCCGGCCCTGACGCCGGCCGCCGAGCAGCAGGCCACGTACACGGTGCGGGACGCCCGCCCGGCCGACAGTCTCTGGTCCATCGCCGAGCGCCAACTGGGCTCGGGGGAACGGTGGGTGGAGATCGCCAAGCTCAACGACGGCCGCGTGATGGGCGATTCGGGCATCCGCTTCGACGCCGAGCGGCCGATCCAGCCAGGCTGGGAGCTGCTGATGCCGGCGGACGCCAAGCCCGACGAGCCGAGGACACCGGCGCCGGCTCCCGCCCCGGCTCCCTCGGGGGACGCCGCGCAGGGCACGCCGCAGAGCGCGCCTCAGGGGGCCCCGCAGGCCGGGACGGAGGCCGGCGGCCCCGGTGGTGCGGGCGGTTCCGGTGGGCAGCACACCGTCACCGTCCAGGCCGGGGAGAGCCTGTCGACCATCGCCCAGCGGGAGCTGGGGGACGGGGAGCAGTGGCCGAAGCTGTTCGAGGCGAACAAGGGGGCGCAGGCCCCGGACGGCGAGCAGCTGACGGATCCGGACGTGGTGGTGCCGGGGATGGTGCTCACCGTGCCGGGGACGGGGGCCGCCACTCCGGCGCCTGCTCCTGCTCCCGCTCCCGTGGACCAGGCGCCCGCTCCGGCGCCCGCTCCCGCTCCGGCTGCCGGGGACCAGGCCGCGGCGCAGACCCCGGCGCCGGGCGCTCCCGCGCAGGGCGCGCCGCAGTCGGCCCCGGTGCCCGCGCCCACGCACACGCCGGCGCACGCGCCCGCCGCGCACGCCGACCCGGCCGCCGACGACGACTACGGCGTCGCCCTCTCGGCCTCCACCGTCGGCGTCCTGCTCGCCGCCATCATGGTCGGCACCGTCGCCCACAAGCGAGGCACCCAGCAGCGCGCCCGCCGCCCCCGGCACCGCATCGCGATGCCCGAGGCCGAGGCCGCCGCCTTCGAGAACGAACTGATGGCCCGCCAGGACCAGGCCGGACTGGAACTGCTGGACCGCGCCCTGCGCACCCTGGCCCGCAACACCGTGCGCGGCGGCAAGCGGCTGCCCGCCATCGTCGCCGCCCGGATCACCCAGGGCCAGACCGTCGAACTGCACCTGTCCGGCCCGGCCACCCCGATCGCGCCGTTCCGCGCCGCCCACGCCGCCAACGTGTGGTGGTGCAGCGCCGACTCGGGCGACCTGCTCAGCCCCGGCCAGGCCCGGAAGACCCCCGCGCCGTACCCCGCGCTCGTCACCCTCGGCACCTCGCCGGACGGCTCGGTCGTCCTCGCCGACCTGGAGGCCGTCCGGCTGCTCCACCTGTCCGGCCACCAGGACGACGCCCGGGACGTGCTGCGCACCCTCGCCATCGAACTGGCCCACAGCCCGCTCGCCGACCGGCTCCACCTGCACCTGGTGGACCTCGCCGAGGAGGTGCCGATCAGCGGCCCGGCCGCCGAACGCGTGCACCGCCACCCCACCCTGGAGGCCGCGCTCGCCGCCCTCGGCCCGCGCACCGCCAAGGCCCGCGCCACCCTGGTCGCCGCCGAGGCCACCAGCCCGCGCGAGGCCCGCAGCCGCGGCCAGGCCGACGAGTCCTGGACGCCCGAGATCGTGCTCTGCGCCCACCAGCCCGGCGGGGACGTCCCCGCCGAGCTCGGGCGCCTGCTCGACGCCCGCCCGCGCACCTGCGTCGCCGTCATCACCCGCGCCCCCGAGCGCGGCACCGGCCCGGTCGCCCGCTGGACCCTGCCGACCTCCGGCCAGGCCGCGATCCCCGGCCTGCACCTCACGGTCGAGCTGCAGCGTCTCGACGTACGGCAGTACGACCAGGTCGCCGAGCTGCTCCGGGTCGCCGACGACACCACCCAGCACCCGGCCCCGGCCTGGACCCTGGACGGACCGGAGGACGACACCGACACCACCGAACTGCCCGCCGCCGTACCGGTGCTGGCCGCCGTCGGGGTCTCGGTCGCCTCGGCGGTCCCGGCGGTCCCGGCGGTCTCGGCGGTCGGCGGGGCGTCGGCTGGTGGCGCCCCGGGCGGGGGCGCCCCGGGCGGAGGTGCCGCTCGTGGCGGGGTCGTGGCGGGCGGGACGGACGAGGGCGCGGACGCGGCTGCCGGTCCCCGGCTGCTCGCCCGGGTCATCGGCACCGGGGCCAGCCCGTTCGCGGGCACCGATCCGGTGGCGCCGGCTCCGGCGACTGCCGCCCTGCCGCCCGCGGCTCCGGCCCCGGTTCCCGGGTCGGCTCCGGTGCCGGCCGGCCCGGCGCGTTTCGTCGTCAACGGGCAGGGACGGCAGGCAGCCACCGACGAGACCACCCGTGACCTGCGGCGGCCTGACCCGACGGAGGGCGACGGGGCGGACGAGCCTGGGGACTCCGCTTCGGAGTCCACGGCGACGGTCGTGCTCGCCGTCCAGCCCGTCGTGCCGCAGCCGGTCGCGCCGCGGCCGGTGGCGGGAGATCCGGTGGCGGCGGAGCGGACCGGCTCGACGACCGTCGAGGAGTCGGCGCCACTGGCCGAGCACGCTCCGGAGTCCACTTCGGAGGCGGCTTCGGAGTCCGCCGCCGAGTCCGCCGCCGGTACCGGGCCCGCCGGGGCCACCGGGTTCGCGGAGGCCGTCGAAACCGCGGACACGGTCGGTACGGAGGAACCGGCGCCCGCCGTCGAGCCAGGCCCCGCCGCCGTCGCCCAGGTCGCCCGGACGACGCCCGGTCGCAGCGACAGCGACGACCTGCTCGCCATCCTCCGCTCCCCGGAGGCGCACGCCCCGCGCAACGCCCCCCGGATCCGGTTGCTCGGCCCGGTGGACGTCGCGGGAGCCCTCGGCGCCGCCGCACCCGGCGCGCTGCCCCGGCTCACCGAGCTCGCCGTCTACCTGGCGCTGCGGCCGGGTTCCGAACTCCACGTACTCGACCACGACCTGCACCCCGGGGCGGCGCACCTCGACCCGCACCCCACCGCGGCCGACGCCAGGAGCCCGCTGCCGGCCAAACTCTCCGACCTGGCCGACTGGTTCGGCACCTCGCCGGAGGGCCGCGCCTTCCTGCCCACCGAGGGCACCGAGGGCTACGCCTTCGCCCCGGCGGTCACCTGCGACTGGGACGAGTTCCGCAGCCTCTACCGGCGCGGCATGCGCAGCACCAGTGCCACCGCCGACGCGGCCCTCGCCCACGCCCTGGCCCTGGTCCGCGGCGCACCGTTCGCCGAGGCCCCGCCGGCCTCGTACGGCTGGGCGGAGGCCGAGCGGCAGGACATGATCGCGGCGATCGTCGACACGGCCCACGAACTGGCCGCCCGCCGCCTGCAGTACGGCGACCACCGCAGCGCCGAGGCCGCCGTCTTCCGCGGCCTCGCCGTCGCCCCGGACGTCGAACTGCTGCACCGGGACCTCTTCTACGCCTACGCCTCGGCCGGCGCCCGGGACCAACTCCTGCGCGCCGTCAACCGGTTGGACGCGCTCAGTCGCCGCACCGGCCGGGACCTGGACGCCGACACCGTCGCCCTGCTGCGGGACCTGCTCGCGGGGTCCTGAAGCGGACCGCCGACTGCCCGGTCACCCCCACGGGGGTGACCGGGCAGTCGAGTTGACTGGCCGGTGGCCGATGTGGCGGCCGTGTGGACGTCTCGCACGGATGTGGCCGGCGCACCGTGGGCTGGGACGGTGCGCCGGCCGGTCAGACCGTCCGCAGCCAGGTGTCCAGGGCTGTGAAGTCCGCTTCGGTGAGCCCTCGTCGGGGGTCCACCCGGTGGAGCAGGGCGCGGGCGGGGGAGTGCGCGGCGACCCAGCGGTCGTCGGCCTCGGTGATCTCGTCGTCCACCCAGGCGAACGGCCGTCCGCCCGCCCATTCGACCAGCGCACGGGTCTTCCAGTGCAGGCCGTCCGGTCCGTCGGGCCAGTCCGGGGTGTCCGTGTCGTCCACCGGCCAGTCCACGACGGGCAGTCGGGGCAGACCGAGCCAGGGCGCGAGGCACTCGTTGGCGTCCTCCAGCCAGGTCGTGGCCCAGACCGGCTCGGCCGGCAGGCGCAGCAGCCGCGGCCCCAACTCCGGGTCCACGCGGGCGATCAGCGGGTTCCCGGCCGCGGCCGTGCCGGACGGGACGTACGGGCTGCGGTAGGTGGGGTAGCCGCCCGGGGGCGGGGCACCGAAGGGGATCAGCGGGCCGTCCACGTCGAGGAACAGCAGGGGGCGATCGGGATCGATCATGACGGCACCATAGCGGGACGGGGCGGGCGGTGGGCGCGCCGATCGGCCACCCGGCCTGGAACGGGTGAGCCGGGATCTCGTAGGGTGGCGCGCACGGAGTGTGGTGGCAGGCACCACGCAGGCGAGGGCATCAGACGCCGCGGGAGCGGCGGGGCGGGGCGGTGACCAGGAGATGGCGGAGACGACAGCGGTTTCCGGAGGTCCCGACCCGGCACCGGAACCGGGTCCCTGGGACGCCGTACCGCCGCCCCCGCGCCTCCCTGCCGAGGACCACCCACCCGGTCCCGCCGCGCTGTACGAGCCGCCGCCGGCGCCTCCGGTCGCCCCCGCTCCCGTCCCGGCGCCCGCTCCGGTCACCGCCTCCGTGCGGGGTGCCGCGCAACCGGTCGGGCAGGCGCCCGCGCCGCCGCCCGCGCCCCCGACGGCACCGCCCGTTCCGCCCACCGGATGGACCCTCACCGGGCTGCCCGCCGCCGGGGCCCTGTCCTCGGCGACCCCGCCGCCGTTCCCGGTCCAGAGCGCGGCGCCGGTCGCCGCCGTCGGTGCGGGTGGTGCCGGCAGCGCCGGTGCCACCGGCGGGCTCGGTGCCGCGCCGCGCGGGCGGATCCTGGTGATCGAGGGCGGGTACGGCACCTCCGGCCGCCGCACCTGGGGCCGTGGCGGGCCGGCCCAGGCGCCGGTGCTCTCGGCGATGCTCGCCGCCGTCTCGCCGCAGGTGCTCCTCGCAGCGGACGCGGTGGACGCCGTCCACCTCCCCGGTGCCGGCGACCCGCACACCGTCCTCGCCCACCTGCGCGCCGCCTCCCGCCACCCCGGACCGCTGCTGATCCACCTGGGCGGCCACGTCGTCGCCGACAAGCGCGGCGGACAGCTCCAACTGACCCTGCGCGACGCCAAGCAGGACGGCCTCCCCTGGCCGGCCATCGCCGCCGAGCTGAGCCACCGTCCGGCCGAGTGGCAGACCCTCGTCATCGCCGACCTGAGTGCCGACCAGAACGCCTGGCCGTACCTCCAGGGCACCGTCTCGCCGCTCAGCGAGGGCATCCCGCTGTGGGCGGTGGTCAGTCCGGACCCGGAGCAGATCGGCACCTTCACCCGCGCACTGATCGAGGCGCTGCACGGCGGTCGGCCGGGTGCGGGCGAGGTGCTCGCGCCGGAGCAGCTGCGGCAGCAGGTGTACTCGGTGCTGCGTCCGGACGTGGTCATCCTGGCCACGCACGCCCCGGACCGGCCGTTCTTCCGCAATACGGCCCGCCGCGGCGAGGGCCTGCCGGCCGAGGTTCCGCCGATGCCGGCGTCGGCCGCGTCGGCGGTGTCGATGTCGGCGGTGTCGGCGGTTCAGGCGGCCGGTGTGGTGCCCTCCGACATGTCGTCGCCCCCGGCGCCGCCGCTACCGCGTCCGGGGGAGCCGCGGGACGCGGTCCCCGAGTGGCCGGTGCCGGCTCCGGCCGCGGTGCCCGCGCCGCCGACCGGGGCCCCGGCGGCCGCGGGCGGTCCGGTCAGCCTGGTCAAGCCGGGTGTTCCGCCCACTGCGCCGCGGCCGGCCCGTCCGGTCAGCCTGCTGAAGGCGGGCGAGACAGCGGCGGCCCCGGGCGTGAGCCTGCTCAAGCCCGCCCCGGCCGACGCCGAGCCCGAGGACAGCACGCCCCCGGCGGGTGTCACGCTCCTCAAGTCCCGGCCGGAACCGACGGTCGAGGCCGTCGCCGAGCCCGAACTCCCGCAGGAGGAGGCCGTGGTGGCCTCCGAGGTCGCGGTCGGGGAGGCCGTCGAGGGGGCGCGCGAGGCCGTCGAGGAGCCCGGGATCGAGGTCGAGTCCGAGGTCGAGGACGAGGTCGAGGTCGAGGCGGCGTCCGAGTCCGAGTCCGAGGTCGAGGCGGAGCCTGGAGCCGCGGAGGAGCCCGAGGACGCCGTCCCGGTGGAGCCCGCGCCGACGGACGAGGTGCCCGTCGAGGGGGAGCCCGTCGACATCGTTCCGGTCGAGGACGCGACTGCTGACGAGCTGTCGACCGACGCCGCGCCGCAGGACGAGGTGCCGGTCGGCGACGTGCCGCACGACGAGGTGCCGCGGGACGAGGTGCCGGTCGGCGAGGCCACCGCCGACGCGCCGTCGGCCGACGAGGCTCCGGCTCCTGCTCCGGGCGACACTCCCACTCCCGGCGACACTCCGGTCGACGCCACTGCCGGAGCCCCGGCCGATGAGGACGGCGCGGCCGGTCCGCCCCGCGCGGACTACCGCGAGGTGATCGGACGGATCGTCCGTAGCGCCGACGCCGGGGACCACGCCGCCGCCACCGATCTGGCCTTCGCCCTCGAACTGGAGGCGATCGCCGAGCACGGCGCCGTCTCCGAGCCGGTGCTGCAGGTCCGGCAGGTCCGGGCGCACGTCTGCCGGCTCGCGGGCCGGACGGCCGAGGCCGCGGACATCTACCGCGAGGTGGCCCTGACGCTGCTCCGCTCGCAGGGCCCCGACCACCCGGAGACCCAGCGGGCGGCCACCAACGCCGAGGCCTGCTGGCGGGCCATCACCGACCGTGCGGAGGCCATCCGGATCGCCCCGGAGATCATCGAACTGCGCGCCTACCTCCCGGGTGCCGACGGCCGCAAGCTCCGCGCCGCCGAGCGCTACCTCGCCCAGCTCGCCGCCACCGGCTGACCGATCGCCGACGGGCAACAGCGGACGGAAAACAGCGAACAGCTGACAGATTTCAAAATCTGTCAGCTGTTCGCTGTCGTCTGTTATCTGTTACCTGTCACCCATAGCCCGCGTCACCTGCCACGGGTGAATCGCCCGCTCACCGACCGGCGATCGCGTGCACGAACTGCGTTCCGTCGATGGTGCCCAGGCCGCTGGCGAGGTCGTAGCCCTCGGTGGCGTTGTAGCCGGTGACGCCGTCCCAGCCGTTGTCGCCCTGCTTCACGTCCACGATGCCGCTCCACTTGCTCGGCAGCAGGTTCATGCCGTACAGGCGCCAGTTGAGCTGCCCGAGGCGGTGCCCGGCGAGCTGGTCGGCGAGTGCGACGACGCCCGAGAACAGCGGAGTGGCCTCGCTGGTGCCGCCGGTGAGGTGCCAGCCGACGGAGGTCGGGTCGTAGGACTCGTAGGTCCAGGCGGCGCCGTCCACGGCCGCGCTCATGCTGATGTCCGGGGTGCCGCGGTGGTTGCCGGTGACGCCGGCGACACCCGCCTGGTACCACGGGCGCTCGAAGATGCCCGAGACGCCACCGCCACCGGCGCCGGACTTGTCGTGCCACACCTTGTCGGGCGCGGTGCGGTTGCCGGAGTCGTCCAGGGTGAGCTGGGTGCCGCCGATGGAGGTGACCAGCGGGTCCGAGGACGGCCAGGAGTTGACCTTGTACGGGTACAGGTCGGTGCCGTTCTCCTTGGCGTCGGTGGCACCGTTGTCGCCGGAGGCGGCCAGCACGGTCACGTTGTGGTCGGCGGCGGCCTGGAAGGCGTAGCGCAGGTCGGTGAGCGACTTGAAGTCGCCCTTGTCGTACCCCGGGAAGGTGTTCTCTGTGGCGCCGAAGCTCTGCGAGATGACGTCGGCGCGGCCGGCCTTGATGAGGGCCTTCTCGGCGTCCATCATCTCGGGCAGGCCGGTGGTGCCCTCGGTCTCGGCGACGCCGGTCTCGACCAGGATGATGTGCGCGTCGGGGGCGATCGCGTGGGCGTACTCGACGTCCAGGGTGGTCTCGCCCGCCCAGCCGGTGTGGTCGGGGTTCTTCGGGTCCCAGGTGGGGACGTTGCCCCACTTGACCACCTCGACGTTGGTGTCCGGGATGCCCCACTGCTTGTCGAAGACCTCCAGGTCGTGCTGGATGGTCGGCGAGCCGAAGGAGTCGACGATGACGATCGTGCGGCCCTTGCCGGTGATGCCCTCCTGGTACAGCGGGTTCAGGTTGTAGGCGGCCCGGTACTGCAGCGGTGAGTAGCAGTGGATGCCGACCTGGCTGACGCACTGGGTGGTGCTCAGCGGGGCGGGGCGGCCCTGGGCGCTGTGCTGCCCGAAGGAGGCGGGGCGCACGTGGACGCCCGTGAGGTCGCGGGCGGGGGCGGCGATCGCGGTGCCGGCGGCCGGAACGGCGACGGTGCCGGCCGTGAGGGCGGTGGCCCCCACGGCGAGCAGGGCCAGGGCGCGGCGGAGGGTGGCGGGGCTGCCCATGGGGCTCCTTGGGGCGCAGGGCCCGACCTGGTTCGGTCGGGTCGGTCCGGCCATCCCATCGAGAACTGCATGATCATGCCATAGTCATTTGGTGGGGTCGCACGATCGAGGCCATGGTCATGCTCGGCCACGCGAAAAGGTAAAGGTCATCCCAGGGGAAAGTAACCTCCCACCTGGGGGCGCCAGGTGATGACGCGTCAGAAATCCGCCCGACCGTGCCGTCTCCTGGCATCGGTGCCTCGCCGTCAGACTTGGCGGGCGCAGGACGTGAGGCGATCGGCGAACGCGATGACGAGACCGCGCAGCGCGTCGGGGCGCTCGATGACGAACGGCCGGTCGAGCGAGGCGAGGACCCAGGGCAACCAGTCGAGCTCCTGCGCCCGCAGCTCGACGCGCAGCCAGTGCCCGGCCGCCGGGTCCTGGCCGGCCGCGGGCTCGTACTCCTCCAGAATCGCGACGCTCGCGGGCAGGTGCGCGCGGATCTGCTCGACCGTCCCGTGGATCCGCAAGGCCACCTCGTGCCGGTACTCGGCCGTGGCGAACCCCGACAACACGCGCTCGGCCGGAGCGGGACCCGCGGGCGCTTCAAAACGAGCCGGGCAGCGCCCTCGCGGCCGCGATGCGATCGAGCCGGAAGGTCCGGTCCTCGCCGATCCGGGCGTCCTCGCCCGTCACGTACCACCGGCCCGCATGGGCGACGATCCCGTACGCGTGCAGTGTGCGTTCGCTGCGCCGTCCGTCGCCGTCGGTGTAGCGGATCGAGACCGGCCGGCGGTGGCGCACCGCATCGGCGACGGTGAGCAGGAGCCCGGCGTCCGGCTGGTCCAACTCACCGGGCTGATCCGTGAAGGCGAGGGCCTCCAGGAGGGCGTCGAGCCGGCGGGCGATGTGCTTGGGCAGCACCCGCCGGATCTTCGCCGAGGCCGTCTCGTTCGCCGTGCGCTCCGCCGTCGTCAGCCCTGCCCGGCGGCCGGCGACCAGGCCGAGCAGCACGGCCAGCGCCTCGTCGTCGCTGAGCATGAGCGGAGGCAGGCGGTACCCGGGGGCCAGCCGGTACCCGCCGTAGCGGCCGCGCACCGACTCCACGGGCACGTCCAGGTCGATCAGCTGGTCCACGTACCGCCGCACGGTGCGCCCTTCGACGCCGAGACGGGCGGCGAGTTCGGCCACGGTCCGGGTGCCGCCCGACTGCAGCAGTTCCAGGAGCGTCAGCACGCGGCCGGTGGGTCGGGACATGTCCGCAGACTAACGCGAATAGAGGACCGATTCTGTCCACTAATCCTCCTAGCCTGCGACGTGCACGCCTCCAGCACGGCCAAGGAGATTCCCATGGACTTCGTCTCGATCCGCATCATCACCGGCGACGTCGCACGCCTCGTCGAGTTCTACGAGCGAGCGACGGGGATTCGGGCGGTACGGGTCACCGAGGACTTCGCCGAACTCAGGACCGCGGGCGCGACCCTCGCGATCGCCAGTACCCGCACCGTCCCGCTGTTCGCCCCGGGCTCCGCCCGCCCGGCGGACAACCACAGCGTGATCACCGAGTTCCTCGTCGACGACGTGGACCGCGTTCACCGGAACCTGACCGGCTTCGTCACCGACTTCGTCAACGAACCCACCACGATGCCCTGGGGCAACCGGTCGCTGTTGTTCCGCGACCCCGACGGCAACCTCGTCAACTTCTTCACCCCCGCCACCGCGGAGGCCGTCGAGAAGTTCGCGCGCTGACGCCACGCGCGGCCGCTCACCGGGAGCCCTGAGATCGTGGGGCGCCCGGTGAGCGGCCGCCGCGTCCAGGAGCCGCCACGGGCGGGGGCGGCGGACCAAGCCGCCGGCCCCCGAAGGACGTCCGCGCTCCCGCGGCGGCTCGCCGTCGAGGGTGCCACGGAACCGGCGTCCCGAGACAACACGCCTAGCGCGCACCGCCGTTGACGTACAGCGTCTGTCCGCTGACGTAGGAGGCCTCCTCGCTGGCCAGGAAGGCGACGACCGAGGCGACCTCCTCCGGCTGCCCGACCCGGCGCAGCGGCGTCCGGGCGGCGACCTCGGCCTGGTGGTCCTCGGCGCTGCTGCCGACCCGCTCGGCGGTGGCGGCGGTCATCGCGGTGGCGATGTACCCGGGCGCGACGGCGTTGACGTTGATGTTGAACGGCCCGAGCTCGATCGCCAGGGTCGCGGTGAGGCCCTGGATGCCGGCCTTGGCGGCCGCGTAGTTGGCCTGGCCCCGGTTGCCGAGGGCGGAGCGCGAACTGAGCGAGACGATCTTGCCGTACTTCTGCGCCACCATGTACTTCTGCGCGACGTGGCTGCAGTTGTACGCGCTGGTCAGGTTGACCGTCAGCACCGTGTCCCAGTCGGACTTCGGCATCTTGAAGAACAGGTTGTCCCGGGTGATCCCGGCGTTGTTGACGAGGATGTGCACCCCGCCGAGGTCCGCCGCGACCTGCGCGAACACCGCCTCCACGGCGTCGTAGTCGGCCACGTCGCAGCCGTACGCCCGGGCGGTGCCGCCCTTGGTGGTGATCTCGGCGACCGTCCCGGCCGCCCGCTCGGCGGTGAGGTCGACCACGGCGACCGCCGCGCCCTCCTCCGCCAACCGGCGGGCGGTGGCCGCCCCGATGCCCTGCGCCGCTCCGGTCACCACGGCGACCTTCCCCGCGAACCGCGTCATGTGAACTCCTTGGAAGTTGGATCAACAGGCGACGAGCGACGGGTGGCAGGTGACGGCTGACATCGGACGGCGAACAGATGACAGCTAACAGATAACAGATTTCGTCATCTGTCATCCGCCATCCGTCATCTGTTCGCCGCCACCCGTCAGCCGCCTCCCCGCCACCGCCGGTCGTCAGACGTTCTCGACCAGCACGGCCGTACCCTGCCCGACACCCACGCACATGGTGGCCAGGCCGCGCCTGGCGCCGGTACGGCGCATCCGGTGCAGCAGGGTGGTGAGGATGCGGGCGCCGGAGCCGCCCAGGGGGTGGCCGAGCGCGATCGCGCCGCCGCTGGGGTTGACCACCTCCTCGGCCCGCTCCGGGCTGAACCCGATGCCGTCGGCCGAGGCGAGCGCCTGGGCGGCGAAGGCCTCGTTCAGCTCGGCGGTGTCCAGGTCGGCGAGCGACCAGCCGGCCCGCGCGAGCACCTTCGCCGTGGCCGGCACCGGCCCGATGCCCATGACGTCCGGGTGCACCCCGGCCGAGGCCCCGGCCACGTACCGGCCGAGCGGCTGGAGCCCGAGGTCGCGCAGCGCCTCCTCACCGACCAGGAGCAGCCCGGCCGCACCGTCGTTCATCGGCGAGGCGTTCCCGGCGGTGACGGTGCCCCCCGGCCGGAACACCGGCTTGAGCCCGGAGAGCTTCGCCAGGCTGGTGTCCTCGCGGATGCTCTCGTCCCGGCTCACCGTCACCCCGTCCGGCCGCTCGACCGGGACGAGTTCGGCGTCGAAGTGCCCGTCCTTGCGAGCGGCTCCGGCCCGCTGGTGGCTGCGCAGCGCGAAGGCGTCCTGGCGTTCCCGGCCGATGCCGTACCGGGTGGCCACCTCCTCGGCGGTCTCGCCCATGCTGAGCACGCCGTGCAGTTCGGCCATCCGCGGGTTGGTGAGCCGCCAGCCGAGCCTGGTGTCGAAGGTCTCCATCCGGTGCGGCAGCGCCTCGTCCGGGCGGGGGAGGACGAAGGGGGCGCGGGTCATCGACTCGCAGCCGCCGGCCAGCACCACGTCCGCCTCGCCGGAGCCGATGGCCCGGGCGGCGAGGGTGACGGCCTCCAGCCCGGAGGCGCAGAGCCGGTTGACGGTGGCACCGGGGACGGTCTCCGGCAGGCCGGCCAGCAGGACGGCCATCCGGGCGGCGTTGCGGTTGTCCTCGCCGGCCTGGTTGGCGGCGCCCCAGTAGACGTCGTCGATCCGGGCCGGGTCGAGCGCGGGCGCGTCGGCGAGCAGGGCGCGCAGCACGGTGGCCGAGAGGTCGTCCGGGCGGACCGTGGCGAGCGCACCGCGCAGCCGGCCGATGGGTGTGCGGCGGGCGGCGGCGAAGTAGACGGGACGCACGTCGTCGGGCTCCTTGTCGGGTGGCGGGGGCGGGTGGCGGGGCGGAACGGGTCAGAAGGCGTTGACGCCGGTGAGGGCGCGTCCGATGAGCAACTGGTGGATCTGGCTGGTGCCCTCGTAGAGGGTCATCACCCGCGCGTCGCGCAGGTACTTGCCGACCGGGTACTCGTCGATGAACCCGTACCCGCCGAAGACCTGGAGCGCGTTGTTGGCGGCCCGGACGGCGGCCTCGCTGGCGTACAGCTTGGCGACGGAGGACTCGGTGGCGAACGGCAGGCCGCGCTCGATGTGGTCGGCGACCTTCCAGGTGAGCAGCCGGGCGGCCTCGACGTCCACGGCGATGCCGGCCAGCAGCTCCTGGACGAGCTGGTGGGAGGCGATCGGCCTGCCGAACTGCTCGCGCTCGCCCGCGTAGCGGACGGCGGCCTCCAGG
Source organism: Kitasatospora sp. NPDC001132 (assembly GCF_053598415.1). Lineage (NCBI taxonomy): Bacteria > Bacillati > Actinomycetota > Actinomycetes > Kitasatosporales > Streptomycetaceae > Kitasatospora > Kitasatospora sp. NPDC001132. The sequence goes on from NZ_JBSFKF010000010.1 coordinate 163,718, forward strand.
CAGGCCCGGGCGATGCCGACGCAGCCGGCCGCCACCGACATCCGGCCCTTGGCCAGCGCCGCCATGGCCACCGAGAACCCCTTGCCGACCTCGCCGAGCCGGGCGCTGTCCGGCACCCGGACGTCCTCGAAGGTGAGCCCGGCGGTGGCCTGGCCGCGCAGGCCGAGCTTGCCGTGGATCTCGGTGCGGGTGAAGCCGGGCAGGTCGGTGGGGACCAGGAAGGCGGTGATGCCCCGGTGGCCCCGCTGTTCGGGCGCGTCGCCGCCGGTGCGGGCGAAGACCAGGGCGACGTCGGCCCAGGTGCCGTTGGTGATGAACGTCTTGGCGCCGCTGATCAGCCAGTCCTCGCCGTCCCGGACGGCCCGGGTGGTGAGGTTGGCGGCGTCCGATCCGGTGCCCGGCTCGGTGAGCGCGAAGCAGGCGAGCGCCTCGCCCGAGGTGAGCCGTGGCAGCCAGTGCCGCTTCTGCTCCTCGGTTCCGAAAGCGTTGACGGACTTGCCGACGAGGCCGAGCGAGACCGAGACGATCCCGCGCACGGCGGAGTCGCCGCGCCCGAGTTCCTCCAGCACGAGGCAGTACGCGAGGTGGTCGCCGCCGCTGCCGCCGTACTCCTCCGGGATGGTCAGCCCCAGGAAGCCCACCTTCGCCAGCTTGCCGACGATCGCGCGGTCGACGGACTCGGCGCGGTCCCACTCGGCGGCGTACGGAACTATCTCGCGGTCGGTGAAGGAGGCGGCGAGGTCCCGGACGGCGGCCTGCTCCTCGGACAACTCCAGGTTCACGGAGGCTCCCGAATGCGGTGTCCAGGGCCCGGCGCGGGGCCCGGGCCCATTAAACTAGCGCTGCAAGTTTTATGGGGGCGACTGTAGCCCCGCCCGGCCCGCGCTGGGAAGAGGCACCTGCCAGAATCGGTCCCCACGCACCCGACCGGACGAACCGGAGGAACCCGTCGCGATGGCCCGTCCACGCACCCCGTTGCTCAGCCGAGAGCGCATCGTCGCCGCCGCGCTGCGGCTGATCGACGACGAGGGGCTGGACGCCCTCTCCACCCGCCGACTCGCCACCGAGCTGTCGGTCAGCGGGCCGTCGCTCTACAACCACTTCGCCACCAAGGACGACCTGCTGGACGCGGTGGTGGACAGCGTCATCGGCGAGGTCGACCTGTCGATGTTCGGGACCGCGGAAACCACCGGGACCGCCGCAGCCGACGAAGCCGCAGGGGCGGCCGGAGTCGACGGAACCGCAGGGGCGGCCGGAACCGCCGCCACCCCCGCCACCCCCTGGGCCGAGGCGCTGCGCGACTGGGCCCGCTCCTACCGCGCCGCGCTGGCCGCCCACCCCAACATCGTCCCGGTGCTCGCCCAGGGCCCCCGGCGGCGGCCGAACGCGCTGCGGCTGGCCGACGCGGTCTTCGGCCACCTGGTCGAGTCCGGATGGCCGCGCGGCCAGGCCACCAGGATCGGCGCCCTGATGCGCTACTTCGTCACCGGCTCGGCCCTCGCCTCCTTCGCGGCCGGCTTCCCGGCGGACGCCGACGTCTACGACGCGGCCGACTACCCGCACCTCGGCGAGGCGCACCGGCTGGCCGGGCACCGCGGGACGGTGGACGAGGGCGCCTTCGAGACCGGGCTGGAGGCGCTGCTCGACGGCCTCACCCTGCGCTACGCCCGGCTCGCCGAGCGGACCTGAGCCGCCGGACCCCCGCCTCGCCCGACCCCAGGGCCCGCGCCCCGCGGCCTCCGCCGGCACCCCCCCCGCCCCGCGCCCCGGGGTCCCCGCCCCGCGCTTCGCGCCCCGGGGCCCTGCCCCCGCCTCGCGACCCTCCGCAGGGCGATCCCGGACCGGCGGAAACGATTCGGCCCCCGCACCCTCGCGCTGATCGCGCCGGGGTGCGGGGGCCGAGAGTCCGACGGGCGGATCAGCCCATGTCCTCCAGTCGGACGCCCTTGGTCTCCTTCATGAACTTCGCCACGAAGAGGATGGACAGCGCCGCGAAGGCGGCGTAGATCAGGTAGGTCGACGACAGGTTCCAGCGCGACATGGACGGGAACGAGACGGTGATCGCCCAGTTCGCGATCCACTGCGCGGAGGCGGCGACGGAGAGCGCGGCGGCGCGGATCCGGTTCGGGAACATCTCGCCGAGCATCACCCAGACGACCACGCCCCAGGACATCGCGAAGAACAGCACGAAGGCGTTGGCGGCGACCAGCGCCACGGTGCCCTGGAGGTCCGGCAGGGTGAGGTTGTCCCCGCTGCCGGTGGCCGAGGAGAAGGCCCAGCCGGCCGTGCCGAGCGCGACCGCCATGCCGGCCGAGCCGATCAGGGCGAGCGGCTTGCGGCCGATCCGGTCGACCAGCACGATCGCGACCACGGTGCCGAGGATGTTGATCACCGAGCCGACGAAGCTGATCAGCAGCGAGTTGCTCTGGTCGATGCCGACCGACTGCCACAGGATCGACGAGTAGTAGAAGATCACGTTGATGCCGACCAGCTGCTGGAAGACCGACAGGCCGATGCCGACCCAGACGATCGGGAGCAGGCCGAACCGGCCACCGAGCAGGTCGCGGAAGCGCGGGCGGTGGTCGGAGGCGATCAGCGTCCGGATCTCGGTGATCCGGGCGTCGGGGTCGACGCCCTCGCCCTCGACGTCGGCGAGCACCTTGCGGGCCTCGTCCAGGCGCTCGGCCTGGATCAGGTAGCGCGGGGACTCGGGGATGACCGAGGCGAGCACGAAGTAGACCGCGGCCGGGACGACGCAGATGCCGAGCATCCACTGCCAGGCCTCCAGGCCGAGCAGGTGGCCGCGCGTGTCGCCGCCGGCGGCCTGCGCGAGCACCCAGTTGACCAGCTGGGATATCGCGATTCCGAGCACGATCGCGGCCTGCTGGAAGGAGGCCAGCCGGCCGCGGTACCTGGTCGGAGCGACCTCGGCGATGTACGTCGGGGCGATCACCGAGGCGATGCCGATGGCCGCGCCGCCGAGGACGCGCCACAGGGCGAGGTCCCACGCGGAGAACGGCAGCATCGAACCGACCGCGCTGACCGCGAACAGCAGCGCGCCCGCCTTCATGACCTTGATGCGGCCGTACCGGTCGGCGAACCGTCCGGCGAGCGCCGCGCCGATCGCCGAGCCCAGCAGCGCCGAGGAGACGATCAGTCCGGTCACGCCGCTGCCGACGCCGAACTTCTCCTGGATGCCGGAGACGGCGCCGTTGATCACGGAGCTGTCGTAGCCGAACAGGAAGCCGCCGAGGGCCGCTGCCGCGGTGATGAAGACGACGAAGCCGAGGCGGCCGGGCACGGGGGCCTCGACCGCCCCGGAGGGCTTCTGGGTGACGCTCACGATCTGACTCCTGGTACTCAACGCTGAGCTCGGTAGCCGAGATCGTAACCCCTATTCGTTTAAGTCTTGTACACCAGGACCCTCAAGTTTTGCTCTGAGAATTCGTAAGGTGAACAAGCAAATTGGGGCGCCACGGGAGCCCGGGGCGCGCCGATCAGACCGGCGAGGAGAGCGAGAGCCCGAACCGGCCCTGCGGGTCGGTCCACCAGTGGGTCAGCCGCAGCCCCGCCGCCGCCAGCTCCCCGGCCACCCGCTCCCGGCGGAACTTGGCCGACACCTCCGTGCGCAGCTCCTCGCCCCGGGCGAAGTGCACCGGCAGGTCCAGGGTCGGGATCTTCACGGTCTGCGCGCGCAGCGAGCGCAGCCGCATCTCGATCCACTCCTGCTCCGCGTCCCAGAGCGCGACGTGCTCGAAGGCGTCCGGGTCGAAGTCGGCGCCCAGCTCGCGGTTGAGCACGTTGAGCACGTTCCGGTTGAACTCGGCCGTCACCCCGGCGGAGTCGTCGTAGGCGGCGACCAGCACCGCCGGGTCCTTGACCAGGTCGGTGCCGAGCAGCAGGAAGTCGCCCGGCTCCAGGGCCGCGCGCAGGCCGTGCAGGAAGGCCGCGCGCTCCAGGGGCAGCAGGTTGCCGAGGGTGCCGCCGAGGAAGGCGACCAGGCGCGGGCCGCCCTCCGGGGGCAGGCCGAGCCGGGCGGTGAAGTCGGCGAGCACGCCGTGCACCGCGAGCCCGGGGTACTCGGCGGCGAGCGCGGCGCCGGCCGAGGTCAGCGCGCTCTCGCTGACGTCCACCGGGACGTACGTCTCCAGGGTGTCGAGCGCGCGCAGGGCGTCCAGCAGCAGCCGGGTCTTCTCGGAGGAGCCGGAGCCCAGTTCGACCAGGGTGCGGGCCCCGGTGGCGGCGGCGATCTCGCCGCCCCGGGCGGCCAGGATGGCCCGCTCCGCGCGGGTCGGGTAGTACTCGGGCAGTCGGGTGATCTCCTCGAACAGCTCGCTGCCCCGGGCGTCGTAGAACCACTTCGGCGGCAGCCACTTGGGCTGGGAGGTCAGCCCGTGCTGCACGTCGTGGCGCAGCGCGGTGCTGAAGTGGTCGGCGGGCAGCAGTCGGGTGAGATCGAAGGTGTCCATGACAGGGTGGTTCCTCTGTTCAGAAAGTGAAGGGAGAGTGTGGAGTGGGGGTCAGTTGCGGCCGGGGAGGCGGCTCACGGTGACGCCGCGCGGGTCGGCCAGCAGCAGCGAGCCGTCCGGGACGGGCGTCCAGCCCGGCGCGTCGTCGTACGGTTCGGAGGCCACCACCGTGCCGAGGCCCGGCAGCGCGCGGTGGTACAGGGAGTCGCCCCAGGTGGTCGCGGCGATCACGGTGCCGTCGGTGAGCAGCAGGTTGAGTCGCCCGGTGGTGTGCGCGGCGACGTCGGCGACGGTGCCCGCCAGCGCCTCGCCAGGCCCGGCGCCGGCCCGCAGCCGGTGCAGGGTCAGTGCCCACAGCAGCGCCGAGTCGGTGCGCGCCTCGAGGTCCAGCAGCTCGGCCGGGGGCAGCAGGGCGGCCAGCGCGTCCAGCTTGCCGGGCCAGCCGGCCACCGCGCCGTTGTGGCTGAACAGCCAGCGCTCGGCGGCGAACGGCGCGGCCGCGCCCTCGCCCGGCGCGCAGCCCTCGGTGGCGGAGCGGACGGCGGCCAGCAGTGCCCGGGTGCGGACCACCCGGGCGAGGTCGGCGAAGGTCTCGTCCGCCCAGATCGGCCCGGTCCGGCGGTAGCGCGCGGGCACCTCGTCCCCGTCCGCGTACCAGCCGAGGCCGAAGCCGTCCGCGTTGACCGTGCCGTACTGCTGGACCCGGGGCGCCCAGGACTGGCGGTACAGCCCGAACGGCGGGTGCACCAACAACTCCCGGGGCGCCACCGGCTCGCCCACGTACGCGATGTGACGACACATCAGGCAGCCTCCAGGTCGCGCGCGGTGCGGAACCCGGCGAAGATCTGCCGACGGATCGGGTAGTCCCAGTTGCGGAACGTGCCCCGGCAGGCGACCGGCGCCACCGCGAAGCAGCCGCCGCGCAGCACCTTGTACTCGGGGCCGAAGAAGACCTCCGAGTACTCCCTGTACGGCCAGGCCCGGAAGCCGGGGTAGGGGCGGAAGTCGCTGGCCGTCCACTCCCACACGTCACCGATCAACTGCCGGACGCCGTAAGGGGACCGGCCCTGCGGGTAGCTGCCCGCCCCGGCCGGGCGCAGGTGGCGCTGGCCGAGGTTGGCGTGCTCGGGGCCGGGCGGGCCGTCGCCCCAGGGGTAGCGGCGGGAGCGGCCGGTGGCCGGGTCGTGGCGGGCCGCCTTCTCCCACTCCGCCTCGGTCGGCAGCCGCCGTCCTGCCCACCGGGCGTACGCGTCGGCCTCGTACCAACTGACGTGCAGCACCGGCTCGTTGGGTTCGACCGGCGCCACCGTGCCGAAGCGCCGGCGGAGCCACTGGCCGTCCTGGTGGCGCCAGAAGAGCGGGGCGGTCAGGTCGGCGCGCCGACGGTGCTCCCAGCCCTCCGGCGTCCACCAGCGCGGGTCGTCGTAGCCGCCGTCCGCGATGAAGCGCTGGTAGGCGGCGTTGGTGACCGGGGTGGTGTCCAGCAGGAAGGCCGGCAGGTCGACGGTGTGCGCCGGGCGCTCGTTGTCCAGTGCCCACGGTTCGGTGTCCGTGCCCATGGTGAACGGCCCCGCGGGGATGAGGACTTCGGCGGGCAGGGTGGCCGCGTCGGCGGGTGCGGGCGGCGGCGGGGGAGCGGCCAGGGCCGGCTCGCCCCGGCGGAGCTGGTGGGTGATCAGCATCGTCTCGTCGTGCTGCTGCTCGTGCTGGGCGATCATCCCGAACGCGAACCCGGCCTCCAGCAGCGGCGCGCCCTCCAGCGGGCTGCCGGCCAGCAGGTCCAGCACCCGGCCGCGTACGTCGTGGGCGTAGGCGCGGGCCTCGGCGGGCGGCAGCAGCGGCAGGCCGGGGCGCTCGGCGCGGGGGTGCTGGAAGGCGTCGTACAGCGGATCGATCTCGGGGTGCATCGGGTCGCGGCCGCCGACGTTGCGCAGCAGCCAGAGCTCCTCCTGGTTGCCGATGTGCGCGAGGTCCCAGACCAGCGGCGACATCAGCGGGGAGTGCTGGGCGGTGAGATCGCCGTCCTCGACGCAGTCGGTCAGCGCGGCGGTGCGGGCGCGGGCGGCCAGCAGCTCGGTGGCGATGCTCTCGCGCAGCGCCTCGGTGCCGATGCTGTCGATGGCGCCGATGCTGCCGGTGGCGCCGGCAGGGGTGGTGGCGTCGGTGGCGGGGGCGCCGGCAGGGGCGGTGGCGTCGGTGCGGTCCGTGCGGCCTGCCCCGGTGCCCCCGTGGGGTCGGACGTCGGTCATGGTGCGGCCTCCTCCGGGGGAGTGCGTAGGGCGCCGGAGCGCAGGGCGTCCAGCTGGTCGTCAGCCGGGCAGCGGCCGCGCGCGGGGTAGCGCTCGGCGAACTCGGCGACGGCGGTGCGCAGCCGTCCGGCACCGGGCAGGCGGCCCAGCGCGGCGTCGGCGGCGGCGAAGCAGGCGAGGGCGGCCCGGCGGAGTTCGGGGTCGGCCATGGCCAGGGTGGCGGCGCGGCGCCAGACCTCGTTGCGCGGTGCGCGCGGACCGTCCGCCCCCGTCGCCGGCTCCAGCGGCTCCACCGCGGCCAGCGCGGCGTCGGCGGCCACCGGGTCGTCCAGCAGCGCGGTGACCAGCGCGGTGACCACCACCCAGCCGTCCCCGGGCTGGGCGTCGACCATCCGCAGCTCGAGGTGGCCGCGCGGGCGTACCGGCGGGAAGAGGGTGGTGCGGTGGTATTCCAAGTCGTCGAGCGTGGGCGGGCGTTCGCCCGCACCGCGGATCCAGTCGCGGAAGGTCAGTCCGGCGGGGGCCGTCCACGGCAGACCCTCGGGCCTTCGCACGCACAGCACCCGGGCATCCAGCACGTACTGCGCCCAGGCCTCGCGAGGGTCCCCGTGGTCCGGCTCAGGGGCGAGCGTGCGGGTCGGGTCCATCCGCGACCAGACGGTCTGGCGGGTGGACCGGTGGCCCGTCGGACTGCCGTCCAGGACAGGGGAGTTGGCGAAGGCGGCGACCAGTACCGGGCCCAGCCGGTGGGCCAGGCTCCAGCGGCGCTCGACCGCCTGCGGGCCGTCCGCCTCGCCGGCGTCCAGGCACACCTGCACCGACGCGGTACCCGTCATCATGATCCGGCCCCAGGGCCCGGCGGAGTCGAAGAAACGCTCCATCGCGAGGTAGCGGGGGTGGTCCAGCACTATCCGTCGGGAGCGGGCCAGGGGGTCCGTCCCGGTGCCTGTGAGTCGCAGGCCCTGCGCCGCGAAGGCGGCCCGCAGGGCGGTCAGATCGCGTCGGGTGTCCTCGACGCAGGCCAGGAGGCCGGTGGCGGGCGGGGAGCTGAGCTCGACCTGTCCGCCGGGTTCGAGCGTGACGCGCGAACCGGAGGGGAGCGAGGTGCCGTCCGAGCCGCCGAGGGGCAGCGACTCCAGCGCGGCGTGGAGCAGTTCGGGCCGTACGGGCCGGGAGGGACATCGTTCGTCATGGACGAACCACTCGACCTCCACCCCCACCAGCCGGGGCGGTCCGATCTTGAAGCAGACGCCCGACACGTGGCTGCGCGCCCCCGATTCGGTCAACGGGGTCACCCCGGGCGGGGGCGGTGGCGTGCTCTGCCGGTCGGGCGGAGTGGTGCGGGATACCGGTATCACCGGACTCACCATCCTCGGGATCACGATTGCGGCCCGGTCTACCCTGCCCAGTCTGCTACGGAGCATGCGGGGGCGCCCCGCAAAATTCGCATGAACATACGTTTCCGCAGGTCAGAAGTGTGGCGAACGGGTGATGCCGGGGTTTTCCGGCGGGTCGGGGGGTCGCGTTCCGAGGGCGGGCGAGCGAGGCATGTGCCGGGGTCACAGGCGCTCCAACCGCTCCAGGACGGTCGCCAGCACCGGGCCTGGCAGGGCGTAGTTCAGACGCAGCGAACCCCGGCCGCCGGGGCCGAACTCGGCGCCGTCGGAGGCCTCCAGGCCGCAGCGCTCCAACAGCGCCCGGCGGGCGTTCGCGGGCGGCAGACCGAGCGCGGCCGAGTCCAGCCAGAGCAGGTAGGAGGCCCGCGGGGTGGAGCGGACGGCGGGCCCGAGGCGGTCGGTCAGCAGGGTGCGGGCGGCGGCCAGGTGGGCGAGCAGCGCGTCCAACCAGGGACCGCCCTCGCGCAGTGCCGCCTGCTGCACGGTCTGCTCCAGCAGGCCGCCCTCCCAGAGGCCGTAGCCTGCCAGTGCCTCGGCGAACCGGGCGCGCAGGGCGGCGTCGGGAACGAGGGCGAAACTGCTGGGGATCCCGGAGCAGTTGAAGGTCTTGCCCACGGAGTTGAGGGTGACGACGAGGTGCCGGTGCGCCGGGTCGGCGACGGTGACGGCGACGGGGTGGGCGGGGCCAGGACGGGTGGCGTCGGGGCGGGTTGCGCCGGGTTGGGCGGCGTCGGGGTGGGTGAGGTCGCCGTGCACCTCGTCCGAGACCAGCAGTGCGCCGCCTTCGGCTGCCGAGGCGGCGAGACCGCGCACCGCCTCGGCCGACCAGACCGTGCCGGAGGGGTTGTGCGGGTTGCTCAGCAGTACCGCTGCGGCGGGGCGGGGGAGCGGGCCGGGTGGCAGCCGGTAGCCGCCCGGGCCCCGGAGGAGCGGCAACTCGCGGTACGGGAGGCCGGCGGCGCGGCAGAGCTGGGCGAAGCCGCCCCACTCGGGGGTGGGGAAGAGCACCGGGGCCTGCGGCCGTACGGTCTCCAGCAGGACGCGCAGGGCGGTGCGCGGGCCGCAGGGCAGCAGCAGCACCCAGTCCGGGTCGACCTCGGTGCCGTGCCGGGCGCGGTACCAGTCGGCCACCAGCGTGCGGCCGGCCGGGTCGCACACCGTGTAGCCGTACGCGCGGTGGCGGGCGCGCCGCTCCAGCGCCGCGGCGACGGGGGGTGGGCCGGGCAGGTCCATGTCCGCGAGGCCCATCGGGATCACCCCGGGGGCGTCGGCGCGGGCCCACTTGCTGCTGCCGGTCCCGGCGCGGTCGAAGGGGGTGTCGAATCCGAAGTCGGGGTCGAAGTCGGGGCCGGGGTCGGAGGCGCAGCGGACAGATGACAGATTTCGAAATCTGTCATCTGTCCGCTGAAAGCCGTCGTCTGTCATCTGTTCGCCGTCACCCGCCCTCCGCCTCCGTCCTCCGGCAACCGCGTCCCGCAGCGACCGCCGTCCGACGCCCGTCATCGGCCACCCGCCCCGCCAGGTGCGCCGCCAGCCCCCGGCGCCCCCGGCTCATCATCACCGCGTGGTTGGCCCGGAACAGCGGGTGCAGCGGCAGGGCGAGCCGTCGCAGCAGGGCCTTGCCGGGCCGGGTGTCCTCCTCGAACAGCACCCGGCTGCCCGAGCCGTCGGCCGTCACCGTGAACCGGGACCACCCGGTCAGGTCGCCGCTCATGGCCACCTCCAGTACCCCGGGGACCGGGTCGCGCCGGCTCGCCGCCAGGCCGATCACCAGCCGGTACGGCAGCAGCGCCCGCACCACCACCTCCCCGGAGTCCTCCCCGGTCGGCCGGACCTCGCGGATCTCCGGCCACCACAGCGGGTAGCCGCGCACGTCCTCCAGCGCCGCGTACACAAGGGGTGCCGGGGCCGCGAGCCGCCAGACGCCCCGGAATCGGTAGTGGTTGGGGTCCACGGCCCCACCCTAGGTCCGGCCCGGCCGGCCCGGAGGGCGAATGCGGTCGGAGCGTTGCCGAACCGGTCCGCGGTACGGGTCGGACCGGAGGTGAACGCTCCACAAGCGCCCGCCCGTAGGGAAGGGTGCACTCCGCTTGCACCCGTTCGAGGTGCGGGGGAGGATCTTCCGTGCTTGTAGTCTCATCAGTCACGGCAGCATCCCCAGGGCGCTGCATCCCCAGAACCGGAGTGAAGGAGTCACAGGCATGCGGCGACCGAGCTGGGTCCCGGAGGGCACAGACCTGGACAAACCGAACGCCGCGCGGGTCTACGACTACTACCTGGGGGGCTCGCACAACTTCGAGGTCGACCGGGAGATGGCCCGCAAGGCGATCGCCCTGTGGCCGGAGCTGCCGCAGATCATGCGCTCCAACCGCGCCTTCCTGCGCCGCGCCGTGACCTTCCTCGCCGAACAGGGCATCAGCCGCTTCCTGGACATCGGCTCCGGCATCCCGACCTTCGGCGCGGTGCACGACATCGCCCGGGCGATCCGCCCCGAGGCCGAGGTCGTCTACGTCGACCGCGACCCGGTCGCCGTCGCACACAGCCGCCTGCTGCTCGAGGACGACCACGGCAGCGACGCCGTCCAGGCCGACCTGCGCGACGTCGCCGACCTGCTGGCCCGCCCCGAGGTCACCGGACTGCTCGCGGCCGGCGAGCCGGTGGCCGTGCTGCTGGTCGCCGTCGCCCACTTCGTCACCGACGAAGAGGACCCGTGGAAGCTGATCGGCGTGATCCGCGACGCCCTCCCGCCCGGCAGCGCGCTGGTGCTCTCGCACGCCTCCCTCGAAGGCCGCCCCGACCAGGCCGAGGACCACCAGAAGCTGTACCAGCGGACGCCGACCCCGCTGACCATGCGCACCCACGAGCAGATCACCGCGATGTTCTCCGGCTTCGAGCTGGTCGAGCCGGGCGTGGTCCACCTGCCGCTGTGGCGCCCGGACCAGCCCGGCACGGTCGGCGAGCACCCCGAGCGGATAGCCGGGGTGGCGGGCGTGGGATTCCGCCCTTGAGCGGACGCGACGGACGACGCACCGGCGGCCGCACGCCCTGCGCGGCGGCCGCCGGGAGCGCTGCGCCGGGTCCGGGCGGCATCGGGACACGCACCGCCCGGACCGGCGTGCACCACAGAGGAACCAGGTTCAGCAGATGAGTACCACCCCGGTGCGCGGCAACGCGGAGCGGTTCCACGAGGACTGGGCCCGACTGCTCTCCGCCGACCACGGCATCGCCGTCCACCCCGGCCTGCTCGGCCGGCTGGTCGCGCGCACCGCCGCGCTGCTGCACCGCGCCCAGGAGGACGACCCGTTCGAGCCGCGACTGGCCGCGCTGGCCGGCGCCGAACTGGTCGACGCGCACTTCACCGACCCGGTGCTGCTGGCCAGGGCGGTCGAACTGCTCCAGGCCCAGCCCGTCCCCGACGACCGCGGCCCGGCCCTGACCGGCGCCTTCGCGGCCGGCTGGGCGGGGGCCCTGCGCGAGCGCACGCTGACCGAGCAGGAGGCGATCCGCACCGCCGCCGACTCCGCCCGCAAGGAGGCCGAGCGGGCGCTGCGCGCCTCCGAGGCCCGGTTCCGGGCGCTGTTCGAGAGCGCCGCGATCGGCATCGGCATCGGCGACACGGACGGCAACATCCTGGCGGTCAACAAGGCCCTCCAGGAGCTGTTCGGCGCCGGCCCGGAGGACATGATCGGCCGCCGGGTCGGCGACCTCGTCCACCCCGAGGACACCCCGGGGGTGTGGGAGGCGTACGAGGAGCTGATCAGCGGCAAGCGGGACTACTTCCAGTTCGACAAGCCGTACTACCGCCAGGACGGCGAGATCATCTGGACCCACCTGACCGTCTCGCTGATCCGCGACGACGACGGCACGCCGCAGTACCAGGTCGCGATGCTGGAGGACGTCACCGACCGCTACCGGCTACAGGAACGGCTGCGCCACCAGGCCACCCACGACCCGCTGACCGGCCTGCCCAACCGCGCGGCCTTCTTCGAGCGACTGGAGAAGCTGTTCGAGGAGCCCGAGCCCGGCGCCCGCTTCGGCCTCTGCTACGTCGATCTCGACGGCTTCAAGGTGGTCAACGACAGCCTCGGCCACGACATGGGCGACCAACTGCTGGCCGCCGTCGCCGCCCGGCTGAAGGCCGCCCTCAGCCCGCTCGGCCACCTGGTGGCCCGGCTCGGCGGCGACGAGTTCGTCGTCCTGCTGGAGAGGTGCCGGGGCGAGCAGGAGGCGGTGGCCGCCGCGAAGACCGTGCTCAGGGCGCTGGCCGGGCCGGTGCTGATCGGCGACCACAAGCTCGCCGTCGGCGCCAGTGTCGGCGTGCTGGAGCGGCGGGTGTCCACCACCACCCCCGGCGCCGCCGTCCGGGCCGCCGACCTCACGCTCTACCGCGCCAAGGAGGCCGGCCGCGGCCGCTGGACGCTGTTCGACCCCAAGGAGAACGCCCGGGCGGTCAGCCGCTACGCGGTCTCGGTGCGGATGCCCGCGGCCCTCGACCGCGGCGAGTTCTTCATCGACTACCAGCCGCTCTACCGCCTCGCGGACGGCCGGCTGGCCGCCGTGGAGGCACTGGTGCGCTGGCGCCACCCACAGCTCGGCGTGCTCGGCCCGGACGAGTTCGTCACCACCGCCGAGGAGACCGGGCTGATCATGCCGCTCGGCCGCTGGGTGCTGGAGCAGGCCTGCGGCCAGGCCGCGGACTGGATCAAGCGGTACGGCGACGCCGCCCCGCAGCTCAACGTCAACCTGGCGGTCCGGCAGGCCCGCAGCGCCGCCCTGGTCACCGATCTCGGCCGGATCCTCGACAGCACCGGACTGGACCCGGCCCGGCTGCAGCTGGAGATCACCGAGTCGACCGTGGTCGGCCCCGAGGACGAGGCGCTGCGCACCCTGCACGGGCTGGTCGACCTCGGGGTGTCGCTGGCCGTGGACGACTTCGGCACCGGCTGGTCCAACCTCGCCTACCTGCGCGACCTGCCGGTCTCCGGGCTGAAGATCGCCGGCTCCTTCGTCGGCGACCTGCACGAACCGGGGAAGGACGAGTCCACCGGGTGGCGGATCGTCAGCGGACTGGTCTCGATGGCGCACGCGCTCGGGCTGAACGTCACCGCCGAGGGCGTGGAGACCCACCGGGACGCCGAGCGGCTGCGGACCCTGGGCTGCGACTGGGCGCAGGGCTGGCACTTCGGCCGCCCGGTGCGGCCGGACGAGATCGCCCGGCGGATCGTGGAGGAGCCGTTGGGGCGCCCGGTCGAGGAGCGCTGAGGCAGGCCTGACGCTCGGGCCCCGGTCGGGGCCGGCTCGGGTCCGCGGCGAACGGCGAACAACTGACCGCCGACAGGTGACGGATGACAGCTGACAGTTTTTGAAATCTGTCAGCTGTCATCCGTCGGCCGTCGTTCCGTCCCCGCGCGCGGCTCCTCAGCTGACCAGTCGGGAGAGCTCGATCGAATGGCCCGTCCGCTCCGCCTTCGCCCGCAGGTAGCGGACGTTGCTCGCCGACAGGTGCCGCCCCACCACGGCTTCCAGCATGTGGATGGTGCGGGACCCGCGGTGTGGACACTGCGAGACTGGCCGCGTTTCCTGGGCACGTCCCTCAGGCCCGCCGGGACAACCGCGCCATGCCCATCGACGACACGGAAGGGTCCTGACCAGATGCCGACGACCCCCGCCACCCCCAACTCCTCCCCCTCCTCCTTCGACGCGGAGCAGCGCGCGATCGAGGCGCTCTACGCGGACGTGGTCCGCCGCAACCGGGGCGAGGACGAGTTCCACCAGGCCGTCCACGAGGTGCTGGAGACCCTGGCGCCGGTGCTCGCCCACCGCCCCGAACTCCTCGACGCCCGGATCATCGAGCGGATCTGCGAGCCCGAGCGGCAGCTCATGTTCCGGGTGCCGTGGACGGACGACTCCGGCGACATCCACGTCAACCGCGGCTTCCGGGTCGAGTTCAGCAGCGCCCTCGGCCCGTACAAGGGCGGACTGCGCTTCCACCCCTCGGTGAACCTCGGCATCGTCAAGTTCCTCGGCTTCGAGCAGATCTTCAAGAACGCGCTCACCGGCCTGCCCATCGGCGGCGGCAAGGGCGGATCCGACTTCGACCCCAAGGGCCGCTCGAACGCCGAGATCATGCGGTTCTGCCAGTCCTTCATGACCGAGCTGTACCGGCACCTCGGCGAGTACACCGACGTGCCGGCCGGGGACATCGGCGTCGGCGGCAGGGAGATCGGCTACCTCTTCGGTCAGTACAAGCGGATCACCAACCGGTACGAGAGCGGCGTGCTCACCGGGAAGGGCCTCGGCTGGGGCGGCGCGCAGGTCCGCACCGAGGCCACCGGCTACGGCTGCGTCATGTTCACCTCCGAGATGCTGCACAGCCGCGGCGAGAGCCTGGACGGGCGCCGGGTGGTCGTCTCCGGATCCGGCAACGTCGCGGTCTACGCGATCGAGAAGGCGCAGCAGCTCGGCGCGACCGTGCTCACCTGCTCCGACTCCGCCGGCTACGTGGTGGACGAGAAGGGCATCGACCTCGACCTGCTCAAGGAGGTCAAGGAGGTCCGGCGGGGCCGGGTGTCCGACTACGCCCGACTGCGCGGCGGCCACGTCCGGTTCGTCGACGGTCCGAGCGTGTGGAGCGTGCCCTGCGACGTCGCGCTGCCCTGCGCCACCCAGAACGAGTTGTCCGAGACCGACGCGCTGGCCCTGGTGCGCAACGGGGTGCTCGCTGTCGCCGAGGGCGCGAACATGCCCACCACCCCGGCAGCGGTGCGGGTGTTCCAGGAGGCCGGGGTGGCCTTCGGCCCGGGCAAGGCGGCGAACGCGGGCGGCGTCGCGACCAGCGCGCTGGAGATGCAGCAGAACGCCTCGCGGGACTCCTGGACCTTCGAGCAAACCGAGGAGCGGCTGGCCGGGATCATGAAGCACATCCACGACTCCTGCTTCACCACCGCCGAGCGCTACGGCCATCCGGGCAACTACGTGGTCGGCGCGAACATCGCCGGCTTCGAGCTGGTCGCGGACGCGATGCTGGCCCAGGGCCTGATCTGACCCGTCGTGTCACGGCCGCCGGCCCCGAGCCGCCGACGGCCGTCGCCCGGCGATCGGTACCCGACCCGAGCGGGCACCGATTGTCGGGTGCGGCAGGGTGGGTCCTTCCTACGGTGGACGCAGTAAGGGAAGGACGGGGGTCGGCGTGCTGGAGCACCTGAACCAGGCGATGGACCGGATCGAACGGGACCTGGACCGCGAGGTCGACGTGGCCGAGCTGGCGCGGATCGCGATGACGTCGGAGTACCACTTCCGGCGGCTGTTCTCGATGCTCGCCGGAATGCCGCTGTCGGAGTACGTCAGGCGTCGACGGCTCACCGTCGCCGGGGCCGAAGTGCTGGACGGCGAACGGACGTTGCTCGATGTCGCGGTCCGGTACGGGTACTCCTCGGGGGAGGCGTTCGCCCGGGCGTTCCGGGCCATGCACGGAGTCGGGCCGGGCGAGGCCCGGCGCGGCGGTGCGGTGCTCGTCTCCCAGCCCCGGATGTCCTTCCGACTCGTCGTGGAAGGAAGCAGCAGCATGGAATACCGGATCGTCGAGAGGCCGGACTTCCGGATCGTCGGCCGGAAGGCCCGGGTCACCCTGATCTACATGGGGATCAACCCGGGGATCGCCGAGTTCGTCAAGGGGCTCGGCAAGGAGACGGTCGAACGGATCGCCGCCCTGTCCGGGGACGACCCGGCCGGGATCGTCTCGGTGAGCGACGGCTTCTCGCCGAACCGCGAGGAGGGGTCCGAACTCGACTACTGGCACGCGGTGGTGGCGCGCGAGGGGGTCGCCGTCCCGGCGGACCTGGACGTGCTGGACGTACCGGCGGGCACCTGGGCGGTGTTCACCAACACCGGGCCGTTCCCGCAGGCCTTGCAGGAGATGTGGGGGGACGTGGCCGCCCAGTGGTTCCCGTCCAACCCGTACGAGGCGCGGCCGGGCCCGGAGATCCTCCGGACCCGCTCCGTCCCGGGGACGGCCGACGCCGAGGCGGAGCTGTGGATCCCGGTGGCGCGGGCCGTGCGCGGCTGACAGGTGACAGCCGACGGATAACCGACAACGGATAACCGAAAACGGATGACAGATGACAGATGACAGCTGACAGATTTCGAAATCTGTCAGCTGTCATCTGTTCGTCCACCCCCTGTCCACGCCCCACCCGCTCCGACGGCCGCGACCGGCCCGCTCCGCCCGCCCCATCCGCGCCCCGCCCACCCCGTTCGGCCCACCACCGCCCGCCAAGCTCCGCCCCCGCCCCGCATGCTGGGGCAGGAGGTGCGGGGGCCGAGGCGCCGAAGACTCGGGGGTTCCCGAGCAACGACCAAGCTGCGAGGACAGACGCCATGAAGCAGACCTCCGTGACCACCAACGCCCCCTGCTGGACGGAGCTGGGCACCTCAGACCCGCCCGCCGCCCGGGCCTTCTACACCGAGCTCTTCGGCTGGCAGGAGGACCACAGCGCCCGCCCAGGGGACGGCGACTACACCCAGATGCTGGTCGGGGGCGCCCCGGCCGCCGCCATCACCCCGCGCTACGCCCCGCAGCAGCCGATCGCCTGGACGGTCTGCATCGCGGTCGCCGACGCCGACGCGACCGCCGCGAGGATCAAGGAGTCCGGCGGCCGGATCCTGAAGGACCCCACCGACGCGTTCGACTTCGGCCGCTTCTCGGTGGCCGCCGACCCGTCCGGCGCCGTGTTCATCCTCTGGCAGGGCCGCTCCTTCAAGGGCGCCGGCGTGTTCAACGAGCCCGGTTCGCTCGGCTGGGCGGAACTGCTCACCCGCGACCCGGCCGGCTCGCTCGCCTTCTACCCCGCGGTCTTCGGCTGGGACGTCGCCCCGTCCGAGAGCTACCCCCAGTGGCGGCTGGACGGCCGGGACTTCGGCGGCGTGCTGACGATGGACGACCGCTTCCCGCCGCAGGTGGCCCCGCACTGGCTGCCGTACTTCGCGGCCGCCGACGCCGACAACACCGTCAGCCGGGCGGCGGCGCTCGGCGGTGACGTGCTGATGCCCGCCACCGGCACGCCGGGCGGCCGACGGATCGCCGTGCTGCGCGACCCCCAGGGTGCGGCGTTCGGCGTCTACACCGCCGGCGCCGAGGGCTGACCGGCACGCCGCAGGGCGCGCGAGCGACGCCACCCGGCCACCGCCACCCCGGCCGCCCCCGCCGTGACGGCCAGCGCGCCCAGCGGCACCACGTCGCCGACCCGGTCGTACCAGGTCAGCGTCCCGGGCGCGGTGAGCGGAAGCCGGACGGTCAGCGCCCCGGTGCCGTCGGTACCGAGCCGGGCGAGCTCCCGGCCCTGGGCGTCGAAGGCGGCCGAGACCCCGGTCAGCGAGGCCTGCACGGCCGGCCGGCCGGTCTCGGCGGCCCGGATCGCCGCCAGCGAGACGTGCTGCTCGGGCGCCCAGGTGTGCTGGAAGGTCGAGGTCGAGGACTGGTAGACCAGCACCCGGGCGCCGTCCCGGGCGGCGGTGCGGCCCATGTCGGGGAAGGCCGACTCGAAGCAGATCAGCGCCCCGACGGGCAGCGGCGCACCCGCCCGGTCGGTGGCGGCCAGCAGGTGGAAGGACGTGCCGGGTGCCCGGTTCTCGCCCGCGGCCCGGCTGACCCCGGCGATCCAGCCGAGCATCGGCCGCAGCGGGATGTACTCGCCGAACGGCACCAGCCGGATCTTGCGGTAGCGGTCCACCACGCCGGTGGGGGAGACCAGCACCGCGTCCTTGGAGATCGGCCCGTCGGCCTTGCGGGCGTCCTCCCCGGCGACGACCTCGGCGCCGGTGGCCGCGGCGAGCCGGCGCAGCGCGTCCAGCGCGGCCGGGTCGCGGTCCAGATCCGCGGCGGTGCTGCTCTCGCCCCACACGACCAGGTCCACCGGCCGGCCGACCAGTCCGGCGGTGATCCGCGCGCTCGCCTCGAACCGGGCCTGCGGGTCCTCCACGATGCCGGGCTGGACCAGCGCCACGGTCACCGCCCCGTCGCCGGCCGGCGCCGCACGCAGCGCGAACAGCAGCGGGCCGCACGCCAGCACCAGCACCACGGACCCGGCGGCGAGGGCCCGCGGCCGCCAGTGCACCGCGGTCAGCGCGATCAGCACCCCGGTGTTCACCGCCGCCACCGCCGCGCTGACCAGCCAGATCCCGCCGGCCGAGGCCAGCCCGAGGATCGCCGGGTGCTGCCACTGGGTGGCGCCGAGCAGCGCCCACGGCCCGCCGAGCGCGGGCCAGGACCGTGCGTACTCGGTGGTCACCCAGACCGCCGGCACGACCAGCAGCGCCAGCGCCGCCCGACGGGCGGTCAGCCGCGGGTGCAGCAGCCGGTGCACGGTGTACCCGACGGCGCTCTGCAGCGCCCCGAACAGCACCGCGAGCACGGGCAGCCCCGGCCCGATGGACGGGACCAGCCAGTACATCGCGGTCAGGATGAACCCCGAGCCGAACCACCAGCCGCGTACCGCCGCCTCCCGGCCCGACGGCGCCCGCTGCATCAGCAGCAGTCCGGGGACGAGCGCGACCCAGGCCAGCCAGGCCTGCCCGGGCGCGGGGAAGGCGAGCACCGGTACCGCTCCGGCCGCCAGCGCACCGATCCGCGCGCGGTACCGGTGCGGCGCGTGGGGCTCCCGTTCCTCGGCGGCAGGCGTGCTCAGGGGCGGGCTGGCGGGAGCGGAGCGACGCGGCATGACCCGTATTGTCCGCTGGAAGGGCGTACACCACCAGTACGTTGATCAGCCGAACGGGTGACGGAAACATGATGTCCGGAACCAGTGGCCTCGGCCGTACCAATGGACGCGATCGAACTGACGAGCCGGTCCGCCGACGCACCGCCACACCGGCCGGCGCACCGCCACACCGGCCGACGGACGGCCACACCGGCCGGCGAACCCGGGGCGGGCCGGCGAACCCGGCGCGGGGCCGGAGGACTGAGAGCCCTGGCCCCGCCCCACCCCACCTCGCCCCGCCCGCGCGTGCGGGCTCAGCCCTCGCCGCCCTCCAGGTCCCCCTCGGTCTCCAGGAACGCGGCCTGCAGCTGCTGGATCAGCTCCGGGTCCGGCTGCTCCCACAGCCCGCGGCTCGCCGCCTCCAGCAGCCGCTCGCTGATCCCGTGCAGCGCCCACGGGTTGGCGCCCGCCAGGAACTCCCGGTTGACCGGGTCGAGGACGTACTCCTGGGTCAGCTTCTCGTACATCCAGTCCGCGACCACGCCCGTGGTGGCGTCGTAGCCGAACAGGTAGTCCACCGTCGCGGCCATCTCGAAGGCGCCCTTGTAGCCGTGGCGGCGCATCGCCTCGATCCAGCGCGGGTTGACCACCCGTGCGCGGAAGACCCGGGCGGCCTCCTCGGTCAGGGTGCGGGTGCGGACCGTCTCCGGGCGGGTCGAGTCGCCGATGTAGGCGGTCGGCGCCTTGCCGGTGAGGGCGCGCACGGTGGCCACCATGCCGCCGTGGTACTGGAAGTAGTCGTCCGAGTCGGCGATGTCGTGCTCGCGGGTGTCGGTGTTCTTCGCGGCGACGGTGATCCGCTTGTACGCGGTCTCCATCTCCTCGCGCGCCGGGCGCCCGTCCAGCCCGCGGCCGTACGCGTAGCCGCCCCAGACCGTGTACACCTCGGCCAGGTCGGCGTCGGTGCGCCAGTCCCGGCTGTCGATCAGCTGGAGCAGGCCCGCGCCGTACGTGCCCGGGCGGGAGCCGAAGACGCGGACGGTGGCCTTGCGCTCGTCGCCGTGCACTGCGAGGTCGGCCTGGACGTGGGCGCGGACGAAGTTCTGCTCGTCGGGCTCCTCCTGGGCGGCGGCCAGGCGCACCGCGTCGTCCAGCAGGGCGACCACGTGCGGGAAGGCGTCCCGGAAGAAGCCGGAGATGCGCAGCGTGACGTCGATGCGCGGGCGGCCCAGCTCGGCCGGCGGAATCGGCTCCAGGCCGGTGACCCGGCGCGAGGCGTCGTCCCAGACCGGGCGGACGCCGAGCAGGGCGAAGGCCTCGGCGATGTCGTCCCCGGCGGTGCGCATCGCGCTGGTGCCCCAGAGCGAGAGCCCGACCGAGGGCGGGTAGGCGCCGTCGTTGTCCGCGCGGTAGCGCTCGACCAGCGAGGCGGCGAGGGCCTGGCCGGTCTCCCACGCGAGCTTGCTGGGGACGGCCTTCGGGTCGACGGAGTAGAAGTTGCGGCCGGTCGGCAGCACGTTGACCAGGCCGCGCAGCGGCGAGCCGGAGGGCCCGGCCGGGACGAAGCCGCCCTGTAGCGCGTGCAGCACGGCGTCCAGCTCGTCGGTGGTGGCGGCCAGGCGGGGCACCACCTGGGTGGCGGCGAACGCGAGGACCCGGTGCACGGCCTCGGGCCGCCCGGCGGCGACCTTCTCCACCGCCTCGGGCGCCCAGTCCTCGGCCTCCATCGCCTCGACCAGGGCGCGGGCCTCGGCCTCGGCCGCGTCGGTGGCGCCCAGGGTCAGCGCCGCCTCGTCCAGCCCGAGCGCCTCGCGCAGGCCGGGCAGGGCGCTGACGCCGCCCCAGATCTGCCGGGCGCGCAGGATGGCGAGCACGATGTTGACCCGGTCGGCGCCGGTCGGGGCCTGGCCGAGGACGTGCAGACCGTCGCGGATCTGGGCGTCCTTGACCTCGCAGAGCCAGCCGTCGACGTGCAGCAGGAAGTCGTCGAAGCCGTCGTCCTCGGGGCGCTCGTCCAGGCCGAGGTCGTGGTCGAGCCTGGCGGCCTGGATCAGGGTCCAGATCTGGGCGCGGATCGCCGGCAGCTTGGCCGGGTCCATCGCGGCGATGTTGGAGTGCTCGTCCAGCAGCTGCTCCAGGCGGGCGATGTCGCCGTAGGAGTCGGCGCGCGCCATCGGCGGGACGAGGTGGTCGACGAGCGTGGCGTGGGCGCGGCGCTTGGCCTGGGTGCCCTCGCCCGGGTCGTTGACCAGGAAGGGGTAGACCAGCGGCAGGTCGCCGAGGACGGCGTCCGGGCCGCACTCGGCGGACAGCGCGGCGGTCTTGCCGGGCAGCCACTCCAGGTTGCCGTGCTTGCCGAGGTGGATCACCGCGTGGGCGCCGAAGCCGCCGTCCTCCCGGGCGGCCTCGATCCAGCGGTAGGCGGCCAGGTAGTGGTGGCTCGGCGGCAGGTCGGGGTCGTGGTAGATGGCGACCGGGTTCTCGCCGAAGCCGCGCGGCGGCTGGATCAGCACGAGCAGGTTCCCGGAGCGGATCGCGGCCAGCACGATGTCGCCGTCCGGGTTCTGCGAGCGGTCGACGTACAGCTCGCCGGGGGCCGGGCCCCAGTGCTCCTCGACCCGGTCGCGCAGGCCCTGCGGGAGGGTGGCGTACCAGCGGCGGTAGTCGGCGGCGGGGATGCGCACCGGGTTGCGGGCCAACTGGTCCTCGGTGAGCCAGTCCTGGTCGTAGCCGCCGGCCGCGATCAGGGCGTGGATCAGCGCGTCGCCCTCGTGGCCGCCGTCGCCGTCCTCGAACGAGGGGAGGTCGTCCCCGAGGTCCATGCCCTCCGCGCGCAGCCGCTCCAGCAGCCGTACCGCGCTGGCCGGGGTGTCCAGGCCGACGGCGTTGCCGACCCGGGCGTGCTTGGTCGGGTACGCGGACAGCACCAGCGCGAGGCGGCGCTCGGCGGCCGGGACGTGCCGCAGCCGGGCGTGCTTGACGGCGGTGCCGGCCACGCGGGCGGCGCGCTCCGGGTCGGCCGCATAGACGGTGAGGCCGTCCTCGTCCAGCTCCTTGAAGGAGAACGGGACGGTGATCAGGCGGCCGTCGAACTCCGGCACCGCGATCTGGGTGGCGGTGTCGAGCGGGGACAGTCCGTCGTCGCTGCCCTCCCACTGGGCCCGCGACCAGGTGAGGCAGAGCGCCTGGAGGATCGGGCGGTCGAGCGCGGCCAGCGCGCCCGCGTCCCAGGCCTCCTCGTCCCCGCCGGCCTGGGCGTCGGCCGGGCGGGTGCCGCCGGCTGCGAGCACGGTGGTGACGATCGCGTCCGCCTCGCCGAGTGCGGCCAGCAGCTCGGGCTCGGCACCGCGCAGCGAGGCGCAGTAGTAGGCCCGGGCCTGGGCGCCCTGGTCCTCGACGGCCCGGCAGAGGGTCTCCACGAAGGCGGTGTTGCCGCTCATGTGGTGGGCCCGGTAGTAGAGCACCGCCACCGTCGGGCCCTCGGACGTACGGGCTTCGCGCTCCAGCGGGCCCCAGGCCGGGGCGGAGGCGGGCGGGGCGAAGCCGTGGCCGGTCAGCAGCACGGTGTCGGAGAGGAAGGCGCCCAGCTCGGCCAGGTTGGCCGCGCCGCCGTGGGCCAGGTAGGCGTGCGCCTCGGCGGCGATGCCGGCCGGGACGGTGGACAGCTCCATCAGCTGGGCGTCGGGGGCCTGTTCGCCCGTCAGCACGACCACCGGGCGGGGGCCGGCCAGCAGTGAGTCCAGGCCCTCCTGCCAGGCGCGGCGTCCGCCGAGCAGGCGGACGACGACGAGGTCGGTGCCCTCCAGCAGCGCGGGCAGGTCCTCGGGGGTCAGGCGGGCCGGGTTGCCGAGCCGGTAGCGGACCGGGCCCTCGGAGGCCCGGGCACTGAGCAGGTCGGTGTCGGACGTCGACAGCAGCAGGATCATGCGAAGGCCCTCCCGGCCTCGTCGGTGGCCGGGGTGGCCGGGATCTGGGCCGGGTCGGCCGCGCGGTCGACCGGGGTGGTCGTGGCGGCGGCCTGGTCGGCCGCGGAGACGGCCGGAACGACCGTGGTGGCGGCCGAGGACGCGGGCGCGGGCATGCGACAGCGCTGGAACATTTCTGCCTTCCTCGGGGTCCGCGCCCCGGGCCGGTGGAGGACGGCAGGAGTTCCTGGCTCCCGCGGCCACCGGGCTACCGGTGAACCGCGGTCACAGTGGCGGGACCGCACCGGGTTCGCACCGGTTTCCTCCCCTGCGCCGTCGCTGGCGTTCGGACGGCCCGCGGGGGACCGTCCGCCAGCATCGTACGGGGTACGGCTGACCTGGGGGAGAGTGAGCTTTCGGACGTCCGGTTCGCGAGGCAGGTGGCGGGGCGGGCCGCGGGACCGGTGGCGGGGCCGGGGTGCGGGCGGGCTCGGGGCCGGGATGCGGGCGGGCACGGGACCGGGTGCGGGCCGGGTGTGATGCAGCAGGCGGAGGCAAGCGATCGGATCATCTGTATGCTCGCCGCCATGCCACCGACACCCGACGCCACCGCGCCGGGCGCCGCAGGACCCGACCGGGAGGTGCCCGACCGGGGGCGTGCGGACGCCTGCCCCGGAGCGCTTCGTCTGCATGCGGCCGACGACGGCGCCCTCGCCCGGATCCGCCTGCCCGGCGGGCTTCTGACGGATCGTCAGGCGCTCGCACTGGCCGAGGCGGCCGAGGCCCTCGGCGACGGCGAACTGGAGACCACCTCGCGCGGCAACGTCCAGTTGCGCGGCCTGGCCCCGCACTGCGCGTCCGAGCTCGCCGACCGGTTGCGCGCCGTCGGACTGCTGCCCTCGGACACCCACGAGCGGGTCCGCAACATCGTCGCCTCCCCGACGGCCGGGCTGGACGCCGCCGACGGCACCTCCGGCAGCCGCGGCAACGCCGATGTGCAGGCCTGGGTACGGGAGTTGGACGCGCGCCTGTGCGCGAGCGACTGGGCGGCCGGGCTCTCCGGCAAGTTCCTGTTCGCGCTGGACGACGGGCACGGCGACGTCGCCGCGCTCGACGCCGATGTGACATTGATCGCAGGCCCGGACGGCACCCGGCTGCTGCGCCTCGGGCGCGACGACCACGGGCACCCGGTCGAGGCCGGGCGGGAGGTCACCGCCGTCCTGG
Organism: Kitasatospora sp. NPDC001132; assembly: GCF_053598415.1. Taxonomy (NCBI): domain Bacteria; kingdom Bacillati; phylum Actinomycetota; class Actinomycetes; order Kitasatosporales; family Streptomycetaceae; genus Kitasatospora; species Kitasatospora sp. NPDC001132. The sequence continues at coordinate 187,656 of NZ_JBSFKF010000010.1, forward strand.
ACGCGGCCCGCTCCTTCCTGGCAGCGCTGCGGACGAACGGACGCAAGGCCTGGCACCTGCGCGAGGTCCCCGAACTGCTGCCGGCCGGCTCGGTACCGCTGCCCGCCTTCGCCGGTGCCGCGCCCGCCGTCGGCGCGCTGCCCGGCGGACTCTCGGTGGGACTGCGCTTCGGCCGGGCGAGCGCCGGACAGTGGCGGACGCTGGTCGCCGCCTCGGCCGGTGAACTGCGGCTGACCCCCTGGCGCGGGGCGGTCCTGCCCGGCGCACCGGCCGACCGGCTGCCCGCGCTCGCCGCGGCCGGCTTCCGCACCGAGCCGGGCTCGGCCTGGGAGCGGGCCACCGCCTGCACCGGACTGCCGGGCTGCGCCAAGTCGCTGGCCGACGTCCGTACCGACGCGGCCCGGGCGTTGGACGCCGGTGCCGGTGCCGGTGCCGGTGTCGGTGCCGGGCCGGCTGGTGCGGTGCCCACCCGGCCGCCCGTCCGACTGCCTGTCCGACTGCCCGTCCACTGGTCGGGCTGTGAGCGGCGCTGCGGCCATCCCGCCGGGCGGTGGGTGGACGTGCTGGCGACGGGGCGCGGCTACCGGGTGACGGTGAACGGCGCCGCCGCCGACGCGGCGGATCCCCGGGCGACGAGCGTCGGCGCGACGAGCATCGATGTGACGAGCATCGACGTGACGAACGAGGAGATGGCCGAGGCGGTCGCCGAGGCCAGGAGGACCACGAAGTGATCGAGTACGAGAAGGACGGCGCGTCCATCTACCGCCAGTCCTTTGCCACCATCCGCGCGGAGGCCGACCTGGCCGCCCTCCCGGCGGACGTCTCCCAGGTCGCGGTGCGGATGATCCACGCCTGCGGGATGGTCGACCTGGTCGAGGACCTGGTGTACTCGCCCGGCGTGGTCGCCTCCGCGCGCGCCGCGCTGCGCGCCGGTGCGCCCATCCTCTGCGACGTCAACATGGTCGCGAGCGGTGTCACCCGCAAGCGGCTGCCCGCCGACAACGAGGTGATCTGCACCCTCACCGACCCGTCGGTGCCCGAACTCGCCCGGGCGATGGGCAACACCCGCAGTGCCGCGGCCATGGAGCTGTGGCTGCCCCGGCTGGAGGGTGCGGTGGTCGCCGTCGGCAACGCGCCGACCTCGCTGTTCCGGCTGCTGGAGATGATCGAGGCGGGCGCCCCCCGACCCTCCGCGGTGATCGGCGTCCCGGTCGGCTTCATCGGCGCCGCCGAGTCCAAGCAGGCCCTGGCCGAGCACCCCTCCGGCCTGGAGCACCTGGTGGTCCGCGGCCGGCGCGGCGGCAGTGCGATAGCCGCTGCCGCCATCAACGCGATTGCGAGCGAAGTAGAGTGACGGATCCTCAGAACGCCACGGGTCGGCTGTACGGCGTCGGGCTCGGCCCGGGCGACCCGTCGCTGGTGACCGTCCGCGCCGCCGAACTCATCGGCAAGGCCGACGTGGTGGCCTACCACAGTGCCCGGCACGGCCGGTCGATCGCGCGGTCGATCGCCGAACGGTACCTGGCGGGTGGGCAGATCGAGGAGAAGCTCGTCTACCCGCTCACCGTCGAGACCACCGACCACCCGGGCGGCTACCGGGGCGCGCTGGACGAGTTCTACGAGGAGGCCGCTGCCCGGCTGGCCGCCCACCTGGACGCCGGGCGCGACGTGGTGGTCCTCGCCGAGGGCGACCCGCTCTTCTACGGTTCCTACCAGCACATGCACAAGCGGCTGGCGCACCGCTACCCGACCGAGGTGGTGCCGGGCGTGACCTCGATCAGCGCGGCCGCCGCCCGGCTCGGACAGCCGCTGACCGAGGCCGAGGAGACGCTCACCGTCATCCCCGGCACGCTGCCCGAGGAGGAGCTGACGGCGCGGATCGCGGCTGCCGACTCGGCCGTGGTCATGAAGCTGGGGCGCACCTTCCCGACCGTCCGCCGCGCCCTGGAGCGGGCGGGACGGCTGGCCGACGCGCAGTACGTTGAGCGGGCCTTCATGGCGGGCGAGCGGATCGCCCCGCTCGCCGAGGTCGACGACGAGACGGTGCCGTACTTCTCGGTCGCGGTGCTGCCGAGCAAGGTCGCGCCGCTGGAGCCGGAGGTCCGGCTGTCGGACGGCGTCGGCAGCGTGACCGTGGTCGGCACCGGGCCGGCCGGACCGCTCTGGCTGACCGCCGAGGCGCGCGGAGCGCTGTCCGAGGCCACCGACCTGGTCGGCTACACCACCTACCTGGACCGGGTGCCGGAGCGTCCGGGGCAGCGGCGGCACGGCTCGGACAACAAGGTGGAGTCGGAGCGCGCCGAGTTCGCCCTGGACCTCGCCCGGCGCGGGCACCGCGTCGCGGTGGTCTCCTCGGGCGACCCGGGGGTGTTCGCGATGGCCACCGCCGTCCTGGAGGTCGCCTGTGAGGAGGCGTACCGGGACGTCCCGGTACGGGTGCTCCCCGGGATGACCGCAGCCCACGCCGCCGCCTCCCGGGCCGGCGCCCCCCTGGGGCACGACTACGCGACGGTGTCGCTCTCGGACCGGCTCAAGCCCTGGGACGTGGTGGCGAAGCGGTTGCGGGCCGCGGCCGAGGCGGACCTGGTGCTCGCGCTGTACAACCCGGGCTCGAAGTCCCGGACCACCCAGGTCGGCCTCGCCCGGGACCTCCTGCTGGAGTACCGGGCGCCGGAGACCCCGGTGGTGATGGCCCGCGACGTCGGCGGCCCGACCGAGCAGGTGCGGATCGTCCGGCTGGGCGAACTCGACCCGGCGCTCGTCGACATGCGGACCATCCTGCTGATCGGCTCCTCGCAGACCCGGGCGGTCGAGCGGGGCGGCGGCGTGGAGGTCGTCTGGACGCCGCGGCGGTACCCGGAGGAGTAGCGGGCGCCGGGTGACGGGCGACGGATGACAGATGTCAGCCGACGGATGTCAGCTGACAGATGACGGACGACAGATGACAGCGAACAGATTTCATCATCTGTTCGCTGTCATCTGTCATTCGTTCGCCGTCCTCCGGCCGCCGCTCTCCGCTCCGCGGCCCCCCGCTACCGGGTCGGCTTGGTGATCAGCAACTCGGTGTTGTGGTCCGTACCCGTGCCCAGCAGTGCCGTGGCGCGGCCGTTCGGGTCGTTGTACGACAGCTCGCGGTAGAGCGCCGCGAGGTTGGCGTCCGAGGTGCTGCCGAAGTCCGTCCCGTACGGTGCGGAGGACTCGATCAGCGTGGTGAACAGCGAGAGCGTGCCGTCCCCGTTGTCCGCGATCTCGATGATCCGCCCGTGCTGCGGGTAGTCGATGTGCGAGGCGGTGTTGATCTCCCAGAACGCCCGCTCCGGCACCGCGTGCCCGTGCGGCGTGATCTTGTTCATGTGGGTGTGCCCGTTCACCCACGCGACCACGTTCGGGTAGCGCTGGAGCAGCGCCACCAGCTCGTTGCCGTCGTGCCGCCCCTCGAAGATGTTGCGCGGGTCCGGCAGCAGGTTGCCCATCGTGCCGCTGGTGTGGTGGCTGAAGACGAGGACCAGCTCGTCCGTGCTCCCGCCCGTCACCTTGCGCCCGTCGGCGTCGTACCAGTGACCGCTGTGCGCCTGCAACTGCTGCTCCAGCCAGCGCAGTTGCGCGGTGCCCAGCGAACCGTCGGCGAACCCGGCCTGGTTGGTGGTGTCCAGGCTGATGCCGACCACCTTCTCCGAGATGCGGAAGGTGTAGTAGAGCTTGCCGCTGTTCGCCATGTCCGAGGTGAAGCCGTGCCCGTACGGGCCGGCGCCGGTGACCGCCGGGTTCAGGTGGGCCTTGGCGAACTCCTTGAGCGTGAACGGCCGGCGGCGCTCGTCCGGGGTGACCTTGCGCACCAGGTCGCCGCCGGCGATCAGCTTCGCCAGCAGCAGCACGGCGCCCGCCGGGTCGCGGCGCAGCGAGTCCATCAGCTGGGCGGCCGTGGCGTCGTCGCAGCCCTCCAGCTTGTACTGGCCGGTGTAGAGGTCGTTCAGCAGTCCGAGGTCCGGCAGCGAGCCCTCGATGCTGTCGTCGTGGTTGCCGACCGTGGTGTACCAGGGCGTGCGCAGGCCCGGTGCGTCGAAGGGACGTCCGGCGGCCGACAGGAAGCCGGGTATCTGCGGGAAGCCCTTCGCCTTGTAGCCGTCGCTGTAGGCGAGTTCGGGGTTCCAGTAGGCGGCGTTGCCGGAGTTCTGGACACCTTCGTAGCGGCCGAGGTCGCCGGTGCTCTGGGCGAGCCGGCCGCCGCCCATGACCTTGAGGTACCAGTCGAGTTCGGCGAGCTCGTGGTTGTCGGTGTTGTCGCCGGTGGCCATCACCATGCTGAACGGCATCCCGGTGTAGGGGCCGCCGGCGAGCGAGTTGACGCGCTCGACGAGGGCCGACACGCCGCGGGCGTTCAGGGCCTCCTGCGGCCGGTACGCGCTGCCGTTGAACTTGGCCAGGTACTCGAAGCGCACCGGGGACTCGGTGTCCACCAGGTGCAGGTCGCTGAACTGGACGAAGCTGGCCAGGCCGGTCCGGCGGTCGTCCCGCCCGGTGGTCGCCGGCGCCAGCTCGCCGCGCACCACCAGCGGCCAGCCGGGACCGGCCGTCAGCCGCTTGTAGCCGCCGGTGCCGACCGGCGTGGCCACCTGCTCCAACGTGGTCCCGGCGACCCTGACCGCCCGCGCGGCCGTCGTCGCCAGCGCCCGGTCGCGCGCCGCGGCCGAGGCGAACTGCGCGCCGCCCAGCGACAAGGCCGACCAGGCGGCAGCCACCGACGTACCGGTGAGGAACGTACGCCGACTCATCCCTGCCACAAAAACCCCCACATGCTGATGGCCCGGCGGGGCAGTCGACCCCGGCCGGGCCCACGTCTGTCATGAACCCGCTTCTGGCGGACCGCCAGATTACTCACTGGTAGGCGCGGCGGGCGAGGCCCGTGCGGAGAACTCTTCGGGAACGCGGGGCGGCCGCCCCTGCGCAGCTCCCGCACGAGACGCCTCCACGCCGCGCACGACGCGGCCCGCCACCACCCCCGGTCGGGCCCCGCCCGGCCCGGTGGGGGAAAATCGGCGACGGCGTCCGAGGTGGCCGCCGAGCGGAGCGGGACGGCGCGGGCGCTGTCGGAAACGGGGCGCAGGTGGCCGCAGCAGGAGCCGAGCCGGGAGTGGGAGCCGCGAACGGAGCGGCCGGAGCGGGCGGCCGGGCCGGCCAGCTGAAGAGCAGTGGCCTGCGGCCCGGCTGGACGACGGGCGCCTGCGCCACCGCCGCCACCAAGGCCGCGTACACCGCGCTGCTCACCGGGGAGTTCCCGGACTCGGTGGTCGTCACCCTCCCCAAGGGCCAGCAGCCCGCCTTCGCCCTCGCGGCCGAGGAGCTGACGACGGCTGAGGAGCTGACGCAGGCCGAGGAGCTGACGGGGGCCGAGGGGCCGGACGGCTCGACCTGTGCCGACGGGCCCGCCGGCACCGACGGGCCGACCGCCGCGCAGTGGCCGGCCGCCGGAGGCGAGCGCATCGCCGCCATGGCCGGGGTGGTCAAGGACGCGGGCGACGACCCCGACGTCACCCACGGCGCGCTGATCCGCTCGACCGTGCGGTCCGGCGAGCCCGGTGCCGGCGTGGTGTTCCGGGCCGGTCCGGGGGTGGGGGCGGTCACCAAGGCCGGCCTGCCACTGCCCGTCGGCGAGCCCGCGATCAACCCGGTGCCCCGGCAGATGATCCGGGACGCCGTCGCCGAGGTGGCCGCCGCGCACGGCGGCAGCGGAGACGTGGTGGTCGAGATCTCCGTCGACCACGGCGAGGAGATCGCCAGGTCCACCTGGAACCCCCGGCTCGGCATCCTCGGCGGCCTCTCCATCCTCGGTACGACCGGGGTGGTCGTCCCGTACTCCTGCTCGGCCTGGATCGACTCGATCCGCCGCGGGGTGGACGTGGCCCGGGCGGCGGGGCGTACCCACGTGGCCGGCTGCACCGGCTCGACCTCGGAGAAGGTCGCGGTCGCCGAGCACGGGCTGCCCGAGGACGCGCTGCTGGACATGGGCGACTTCGCCGGTGCCGTGCTCAAGTACCTCAAGCGCCACCCGGTGCCCCGGCTGACCATCGTGGGCGGCTTCGCCAAGCTGTCCAAGCTCGCGGCCGGCCACCTCGACCTGCACTCGGCGCGCTCCCAGGTGGACAAGGGGTACCTGGCCGAACTGGCCCGCCGCGGCGGGGCGGACGAGGTGCTGGCCGAGGCGGTCGCGGGCGCCAACACCGGCCTGGAGGCGGTGCAGTTGTGCCGCGCCGCCGGGGTGCCGCTCGGGGACCTCGTCGCCGAGGCGGCCCGGGCGACGGCGCTCGGCGTGCTGCTGGGCTCGCCGGTCGCGGTGGACGTCATCTGCATCGACCGCGCGGGCACCGTCGTCGGCCGCGCGGAGCCGCTGGGGCCGTGACGCCGCAGGACGGCGACCGCCGCCGGGGTCGTGACGCCGCGGGACGGCGACCGCCGCCGGAGCCGTGACATTGTCACGAGTGTCACGACGATGCGACAACATCACCTGATGATGTGAAGAACTGACGCCCATACGGGATGAGAAACGGACAAATCGGGTACTGCATCGACCTCCGATTCTGTCGTCATCTCAGCCATGAGATATCGTCTGGCGAGTGACAGGCGACTACCTCACCCGTATCGGCACCCTCATCCGTACCGCGCGCCAGCACCGGGGCTGGTCCCAGGCGCAGCTCGGAGAGGCTCTCGGAACCAGCCAGAGCGCGGTCAACCGCATCGAACAGGGCAAGCAGAACGTCAGCCTTGAGATGATCGCCCGCATCGGGGAAGCCCTCGACAGCGAGATCGTCTCCCTCGGCTACTCCGGCCCGATGCACCTGCGCGTCGCCGGCGGCACCCGGCTCTCCGGCGCGATCGACGTCCGCAGCAGCAAGAACGCCTGCGTGGCGATCCTCTGCGCCTCGCTGCTGACCACCGGCCGCACCACGATCCGCAGCGTCGCCCGGATCGAGGAGGTCTACCGCATCCTCGAGGTGCTCACCAGCATCGGCGTCAGAAGCCGCTGGATCAACGAGGGCCGCGACCTCGAACTGACCCCGCCCGCCGAGCTGGACCTCGCGGCGATGGACGTCGAGGCCGCCCGCCGCACCCGCAGCGTGCTGATGTTCCTCGGCCCGCTGATGCACCGCGCCCAGCGCTTCGCCATCCCGTACGCGGGCGGCTGCGACCTCGGCACCCGCACCGTCCAGCCGCACCTGACCGCGCTGCGCCGCTTCGGCCTGGAGGTCGCCACCACCGGTGGCGCCTACCACGCCTCGGTCGAGCCGGGCACCCCGCAGGACCGTCCCATCGTGCTGACCGAGCGCGGGGACACCGTCACCGAGAACGCCCTGCTGGCCGCCGCCCGGCACGACGGCGTCAGCGTCATCCGCAACGCCTCGCCCAACTACATGGTCCAGGACCTCTGCTTCTTCCTGGAGAAGCTGGGCGTGAGGATCGAGGGCATCGGCACCACCACCCTCACCGTGCACGGCGTCCCGGAGATCACCTGCGACGTCGACTACACCCCGGCTGAGGACCCGGTGGAGGCGATGAGCCTGCTGGCCGCCGCCGTCGTCACCTCCTCCGAGCTGACCATCCGCCGGGTGCCGATCGAGTTCCTGGAGATCGAGCTCGCGGTCCTGGAGGGCATGGGCCTCGACTACGACCGCACCCCCGAGTATCGCGCCCACAACGGCCGCACCCGGCTCGTCGACCTCACCGTGCGCCCCTCCAAGCTGACCGCGCCGATCGACACCATCCACCCGATGCCGTTCCCCGGCATCAACATCGACAACGTGCCGTTCTTCGCCGCCATCGCCGCGGCCGCGCACGGCACCACGATGATCCACGACTGGGTGTACGACAACCGCGCGATCTACCTGACCGAGCTGACCCGCCTCGGCGCCGACGTCAAGCTCCTCGACCCGCACCGCGTGCTGGTCCAGGGCCCCACCCGCTGGCGCGCCGCCGAGATGGTGTGCCCGCCGGCCCTGCGCCCCGCCGTGGTCATCCTGCTCGCCATGCTCGCCGCCCAGGGCACCTCCGTGCTGCGCAACGTCTACGTCATCAACCGCGGCTACGAGGACCTCGCCGAGCGCCTCAACTCCATCGGCGCCCGGATCGAGACCTTCCGCGACATCTGACCGGCCGACGTGCCACTGACCAGCCTCAGCCGTCGAGGCCGGTCAGCAGCACCGCGACCTCCAACCCGGTGTTCAGGTAGTCCACGAACACCGGGTTGTTCAGCGCCCAGGGCGAGCGTCGCTCCCGGACCAGCCGGACCGCCTCGCCGCACTCGTACCCGAGGCCGACCAGTGCCTGCGCCACCACCAGGCCCGAGCGGTTGTACCCGGAGTGGCAGCGCACCAGCGTGCGCCGGCCCCGGCGGACGGCGGACGCGGTGAGCTCCGCCGCCTCCTGGACGGCGAGCAGCTGGCCGGGGGAGAGCGGGCCGTCGGGCACCTCCCGGACGACGTGCTCCACCCCTGGCGCCGGGCCGTGCCCGGGGAGCGTGAACAGGCTGACCACCAGGTCGAACTCCGCCCGCACGGTCGCGAGTTCCAGCTCGCCGCCGGGCGGGGTGTAGTAGTGCCCGCCCATCCAGAGTCCGGGGACGATCTCGTTCCAGGGCTCGGACGGCCCGGGAGTCTCGCGTTCCTTCTGGCGGGTGCGCACTGCCTGCTCGTTCCTTGCTCTCGGGTGGCTGCTCGGTGCTGCTCGATGCTCTTTTTTCGGCGCCGTTCGGCGCTCTTCGCCGCTACTCGCCGGTGGTGCCGTCGAGGCGTTCGCGGAGCGTCCAACGACTCCGCGGCGGCGACGAGTTCCCTGGCGTGGTCGCACTCGCGACGCCAGATCGCGAAGGCCTCGTCGGGGTCGGCGGTGTCGGTGTCGAACTCGGCGAAGGAGCCGTCCGGGTGCTACCGGAAACCGGGTGCGCCTTCGTCGTCGAGGACGTTGCGGAACCAGCTGCGCTCCACCTCGGCGAGGTGGCGGGCAGGACCGAGCAGGGAGAGCCCGGACGGCTCCAGCGCGGCCCGCCCCGCTTCAGCCGCGGCCCAGCCCGGCCCGGGCGGCCTGGTGGGAGCGTCAACGGCCTTGCCCTCTAACGCAGTTGCTCCAGCCAGTGCAGCGCGCCCGGGACGTCGGGTGTGACCGGGACGCCGTCCGGCACCGGTGGGCGCTCCACGATGATGACGGGCAGGCCGAGTCCGCGGGCGGCGGTCAGCTTGGGGGCGGTCGCGGCGCCGCCGCTGTCCTTGGTGACCAGGACGTCGATGCCGCGCCCCCGCAGCAGCGCCTCCTCGCCCTCGATCGTGAACGGCCCGCGGTCCAGCAGGACTTCGCACGAGGGCGGCAACGGAGGCTCGGGCGGGTCCACCGACCGGGCGAGGAAGTGGACCCCGTCCAGGTGGGCGAAGGCGGCGACGCCCTGCCGGCCGATGGTGAGGAAGACCCGTTCCCCGCGCCGGGGCAGCAGTTCGGCCGCCGCGGCGAGGGAGGGGGCGGGGAGCCAGCGGTCGCCGTCGACCCGGGTGAAGCCGGGGCGGCGCAGCACCAGCAGGGGGACGCCGGTGGCGGCGGCCGCGAGGGCGGCGTTCCGCGAGATTCCGGCGGCGAACGGGTGGGTGGCGTCCACCACCGCGTCCACGCGTTCCGTGCGCAGCCAGTCCGCCAGTCCCTCCGGCCCGCCGAAGCCGCCGATCCGCACCTCCCCGGCGGGCAGCCGGGGCCGGGCGACCCGGCCGGCCAGCGAGCTGGTGACCCGGAGCGCGGTCGGGGCGAGTTCGGCGGCCAGCGTCCGCCCTTCGGTGGTCCCGCCGAGGATCAGGACGTGCCGCATCAGGCGCCGCAGGGCTCGTGCGGGCGCTCGCGGTCCGCCGAGTAGAGGTGGCTGTCGCGGAACTGCTCGGCGGCCAGCGTGCGGCCGACGATGATGACGGCGGTGCGGACCACGCCCGCCGCCTTGACCTGCTCGGCGATGTCCCCGACGGTACCGCGCAGCACCAGCTCGTCGGGGCGGCTGGCCATCGCGACCACGGCGGCCGGGCAGTCGGCGCCGTAGTGCGGGAGCAGCTGCTCGACCACGTCGTCCACGTACGAGGCGGCCAGGTGCAGCACCAGCAGGGCGCCGCTGCGACCGAGGGTGGCGAGGTCCTCGCCCTCGGGCATCGGGGTGGCGCGCTTGGCGATCCGGGTGAGGATGACGGTCTGGCCGACGGTCGGGACGGTCAACTCCCGCTTCAGCGCCGCCGCGGCGGCGGCGAAGGCGGGCACGCCGGGGACCACCTCGTACGGCACGCCGGCCGCGTCCAGGCGGCGCATCTGCTCGGCGACGGCGGAGAAGACGGACGGGTCGCCGGAGTGCAGCCGGGCCACGTCCTGGCCGGCCTCGTGGGCGGCGACCAGTTCGGCGGTGATCTGGTCCAGGTTGAGCTGCGCGGTGTCGATCAGGCGGGCGCCGGGCGGGCACTCGTCCAGCAGCTCGCGCGGGACCAGGCTGCCCGCGTACAGGCAGACCTCGGCGCGGGCCAGGAGGCGCTGGCCGCGCAGGGTGATCAGGTCGGCCGCGCCCGGGCCTGCTCCGATGAAGTGAACGGTCACGAGGCGTTCTCCTGAGGGGTGTTGAACACGGCGGCGTCGGGTTCGGCGATGTCTGGGTCGGCGGTGTCGGACTTGGCGGTGTCGGGCTTGACGGCCAACCACTGGGTGACCGGCATGGCCTGGCGCCACCCGGTGAAACCGCCCACGGGGACGGCGTGGGCGACGGAGAGTTTGACGAGCTCCCCGCCGTGGCGCCGGTACCACTCGGTCAGCAGCGCCTCGGACTCCAGCGTCACGGTGTTGGCGACGATCCGGCCGCCGGGGCGCAACGCGGACCAGCAGGCGTCCAGCAGACCGGGCGCGGTGAGGCCGCCGCCGATGAACACGGCGTCGGGGGTGGGGAGTTCGGCGAGCGCGGCGGGAGCGGGGCCGGTCACCACACGGAGCCGGGGCACCCCGAGCGCGGCGGCGTTGCGGGCGATCCGCTCGGCCCGCACCGGGGCGCGCTCGATGCTGACGGCCTGGCAGTCGCGGTGGGCGCGCAGCCACTCGATCGCGATCGAGCCCGAGCCGCCGCCGACGTCCCAGAGCAGTTCGCCGGGGGACGGGGCCAGCGTGGCGAGGGTCGCGGCGCGGACGTGCCGCTTGGTGAGCTGGCCGTCGCTCTCGTACGCGGTGTCGGGCAGGCCGGGGACGACGGAGGTGCGGGGGCCGTCGCCGAGGTCGACGGCGATGACGTTCAGCGGGTCGCCGGGCGGGTGCGGCCAGCCGTCGGCGGGGCCGTCCAGGTGGCGTTCGGAGGGGGCGCCGAGCTGTTCGAGCACCCGCAGGTGGGCGGTGCCGTAGCCGCGGGTGGTGAGCAGTGCGGCGACGGCGGCCGGAGTGGCGGCGTCGGCGCTGAGCACCAGCAGGCGGCGGCCGGGGTGGAGGGCGAGGGCGAGCGAGTCCAGCGGTCGGCCGACCAGGCTGACGACCTCGGTGGCCTCCAGCGGCCAGCCGAGCCGGGCGCAGGCGTAGGTGACGGAGGAGGGGTGCGGCAGGACGCGCAGGCGTTCGGCGCCGACGGTCTCGGCGAGGGTGCGGCCGATGCCGTAGAACATTGGGTCGCCGCTGGCCAGCACGGCGATGCGGCGGCCGGCGTGGGCGGCGACCAGCCCGGGGACGGCGGGGCGCAGCGGGGACGGCCAGGGGACGCGTTCGGCGGTGACCTCGTCCCGGGGGAGCAGGTCCAGTTGGCGGGGCCCGCCGACGACGACCTCGGCCTCCCGGAGCGCGGCCCGGGAGCCGACCGCGAGGCCGGGCCAGCCGTCGGCCCCGATCCCGACGACGGTGATCGGGGGTGGCAGCTCGGGCACCGGGTGGCTCCTCGTCGATCGATGGGCCGATGAGCAGGAAAACTCACTGGCCGGGGCAGCCTACCTGGCGGTCTGTGGGAGGTTCGGTGGCGGATGACAACCGACAGGCGGCAACCGACGGCCGACGACCGACAAGTGACAGGCGACAGATTCCAGATTTCAGATGACAGGTGACAGATGACAGCGAACAGATTTCAAACTCTGTTCGCTGTCATCTGTCACCCGCCTCCCAGTCCCCCGACTCGATCAGCGCCGGCTGCTCCCGCAGCCGCGCCTCGGCCCTCGGTCCGGCGAGGTAGACCCAGGCCTCGCGCGGCTCGCCCGTCGCCGTCCGCACCGTCAGCCGTCGCCGCACATACAGCCCGGTCCCGTCTGCCCGGCAGTCCTCCAGCCGGTCCAGCGCCTCCAGGGCTCCGGCGTACGCGCCCGGGCGTACGGTGACGAGCTCGCCCAGGATCCGGCGCCCGGGCGCCGGATCCGCAACCGCATACGGGAAGCCGGGGCCCTCGTGCAGCGCGGCGCCCTCCAGTACTGCCGGCCGGATCTCGGCGTACCGTCCGGCCAGGTGGACGGCATGATTGCGGCCGCCGCTGCGCAGAGTGCCGTACACGAAGAACGGCAGGGCCTCCTCGGATGCGGACACGGGTTCGACCTCCTCGTCGGGGAGCGCCCACGGTACGTCCTGCGGTCCGACTTCTGATACCGACTGGCGCGCCGGGCCGTCCATGCGCTGTCATGTCGGATGTTCGGCCAGCACCGTCCAAGGGGGACACGCATGACATCGCCCGCTTCACCCTCCCAACCGGCCGCTACCCCCGGCTCAGCTCCCGACACCCCCGACACCCCCGGCATCCCCGGCATCCCCGCCGCCACCGCCACCGAAGCGAAGAGCAAGGCCATGACCAAGGCAGCCCCGACCCCCACCCCGCCCACCGACGCGGGCCCCGCCGCCCGTCTCGGCGGCGCGGTCTGGCTCGCCCTCCTCGTGGTCTACGTCGTCTGGGGCTCGACCTACCTGGCGATCCGGATCGCCGTGGAGACGATGCCCTCCTTCCTCTCCGCCAGCGCCCGCTTCCTCACCGCCGGCCTGCTGCTGGCCGGCTACCTCCTGGTGCGCCAGGGCCCGGCCGGTCTGAAGGTGACCCGGCGGCAGCTGGCCTCCTCCGCCCTGGTCGGCCTGCTGCTGCTGACCGGCGGCAACGGCATGGTGGTCCTGGGCGAGACCTCCGTCCCCTCCGGCCTGGCCGCCCTGCTGGTGGCCGCGGTCCCCCTGTGGATGGTGGTGCTGACGGCGTTCGGCGGAGAGCGCCCGAGGCCCGCCGAGCTGGCCGGGGTGCTGCTCGGCCTGGTCGGCCTCGGCGTCCTGTCGGCCCCCGCGATCGGCGGGTCGATCGAGCCGGGCGGCGTGATCCTGATCATCGGCGCCACCCTGCTCTGGGCGACCGGCTCCTTCGTGAGCAAGAAGATCCCCATGCCCGGCAACGTGCTCGCCGCGAGCGCCTTCCAGATGCTGGCCGGCGGCCTCGGCAACCTGGTGGTCGGACTGGGCCGCGGTGAGCAGCACGGGCTGGACCTCGGGGCGATCTCCGGCCGGTCCTGGCTGGCCCTCGCCTACCTGGTGCTGTTCGGCTCGCTGCTCGCCTTCACCGCGTACGCCTGGCTGCTGCGCGCCGCGCCGCTGACCCTGGTGGCTACCTACGCGTACGTGAACCCGGTGGTCGCGGTGCTGCTGGGCTGGCTGATCCTGGCCGAGCCGCTGACCGGCCCGACCCTCGCGGGCGGCGCGATCGTGGTGGCGGGCGTCTGCCTGGTGGTGAGCGTCAGCCGGCGGCGTCCGGGCCGCTCGTCGAGCGCCGGGAGTCCGGCCCGCCGGGAACGTCAGCCCCGCCGGGAACGTCAGGCCGGCTGAACCGGCTGAACCGGCCGAACCGGCCGTCCCGGCTGAACCGGCCGTCCCGGCCTTCCGACCGGGACGATCCCCCTGGCCTGCCGCCCGACGTTCGGCTCAGAAGGAGTGCGGCGCCCTGCCCGTCCACCAGTTGCCGGGAGCGTCCGGGTCGCGGCTGGTCCAGAACTCGATGATCGCGTTGGTGAACTCGGCCGCGGAGAGCACGCCGTCGCCGTCGGTGTCGAGGTGGCGGAAGGCCTCGTCGGCGTCGTCGCGGGAGAGGCCGGCGAAGTGGCCGCGCTGGAAGACGAAGAACTCGCCGGCGTCCACCGTCCCGCTGCGGTCGGCGTCGGCGACGGCGAGGAAGGCGCGGGCGAGTGCGCCGAGGATGTCCTGCGCGGCCTCCGGGTCGTCGGCGAGCGAGCCGGTCGAGGCGACGAACTGCTGGCGGGTGATCGCCTCGGTGCCGGCGGGCAGCCGGGCGAGGTGCAGGTCGTGCCAGGTCGTCAGGTAGGCGCGCACTATCACGGCCTCCGCCTCGGAACCCTCCTGGTGGCCGAGCGAGCGGGCCACCGAGAGGCCCATCAGGACGTGGTCCCGCTCGGTGAGCAGGCCGTCGCCGTCGGCGTCGAGGTGATCGAAGCCGTGGTTGATCTTTGCGATGAGCAGGTCGTCCGACAAATGTGCCCCCTCGGTTGGTGATTCCTTGCCCGGGTCTCCTACGTCACACCGCCTGCACGCTAGCGCCTCGAACCGGAGCGGCGCAGCCGAACGAAGGGTGCACGACCTTCCGTTCACTCCTCCTGGTGGTCGGCCCAGACGTACGCCCCCGGCAGAAGGGCCGACACCGGCACGGTGCGCAGCTCCGGCCCCCGCCCGACGATGACCCCCACCTCGGGGAAGTAGTCCAGCAGCACCTGCCGGCACCGCCCGCACGGCGGGATCACCCCGCGTTCCCGGTCGCCCACGGCCACCACGGTGGTGAGCTCGTACGCCCCCTGGCCGGCCGCCGCGCCGATGAGCACCAGCTCGGCACACGGCCCGCCGGTGAAGTGGTAGGCGTTCAGCGCGGTGACGATCCGCCCGTCGGCATTGCGGCCCGCGGCCGCCACGGTGTGGTTGTCGCCCCGCGCGTACCGTCGAGCGACCTCCAGGGCCGCCTCCACGAGTTCCTCGTCCACGGTCGTCCGGTCGCTGGTGGTGGACATCGTCGCTGCACCTCTCCGATTGCGTCCGACGGGTCCGGTCCCGTCCGACGGGCCTCGATCATCTCAGTGCGCCGCCGCCAGCAGCTCCCGCGTGTACTCGGTGTGCGGCGCCTCGAACAACCGGTCCCGGTCGGTGGACTCGACCAGCCGGCCCCGGTGCATCACCGCCACCCGGTCGCAGAAGTGCCGTACCACCGCGAGGTCGTGGGAGACGAACAGGAAGGCGACGCCGAGCCGTTCGCGCAGCTCCATCAGCAGGTTGAGCACCTGGGCCTGTACCGACACGTCGAGTGCGGAGACCGGCTCGTCGGCGATGATCAGGCGCGGCTGCGGGGCGAGCGCCCGGGCGATGCCGATCCGCTGGCGCTGTCCGCCGGAGAACTCGTGCGGGTAGCGGTCCAGGTGCCGGGCCTCCAGCCCGACCTGCTCCAGCAACTCGGCGGAGCGCTCCCGCCGTTCGGCCGGGCTCAGCGAGGTGTGCAGGCGCAGCGGGGTGTCCAGGGTCCGGGCGATGGTCCGGCGCGGGTTGAGCGAGGCGTACGGGTCCTGGAAGACCAGCTGGATCTCCCGGCTGAGCCGCTTGCGCAGCTCCCGGTCCGGCCGGGTGACGTCCTGCCCGTCGTACGACACCCGTCCGCCGGTGGGCCGTTGCAGCCCGGCCAGGACCCGTGAGGTGGTGGACTTGCCGGAGCCGGACTCGCCGACCAGCCCGAGCGTCTCGCCGGGGGCGATCCGCAGGCCGACCCCCTCGACCGCCCGGACCGGTTCGGCCCGCAGGCCGGGGAAGCGCCGGCGACCGGGGAAGTGCACGGACAGGTCCTCCACCTCGACCAGCCAGCGCTCGGGATGCCGGACGGTCCGCGGCCGGAACGTCCGGGACGGCGCCGGCTCGTCGACCGTCGGCAGGGCGGTGCCCGGTACCGAGTCCAGCCGGAGCGCCGCGCCCACCAGCGCCCGGGTGTACGGCTCGCGCGGTGCGGACAGCAGCTCGGCGGTCGGCGCGGACTCGATCCCGACCCCGCCGCGCAGCACCAGCGTGCGGTCCGTCGTCCCGGCGACCACGCCCAGGTCATGGCTGACCAGCAGCACCGCCGTCCCGTGCTCGCGCTGCAACTCGCCGAGCAGGTCCAGAACCTGCCGCTGGACGCGGGCGTCCAGGGCGGTGGTCGGCTCGTCCGCGATGATCAGCCGGGGGTCGTTCATCAGGGCCATCGCGATCATCACGCGCTGGCGCATGCCACCGGAGAATTGGTGCGGAAAGTCGCGGGACCTGGCCGCCGGGATGCCCACCCGGTCGAGCATCTCGCCCGCCCGCCGGCCAGCCTCGGCCCGGCCGGCGCCCGGGTGGTGCAGCCGGTACATCTCGGCGAGCTGGGCGCCCACACCGTGGAAGGGGCTGAGCGAGGTGAGCGCGTCCTGGAAGACCAGTGCGGCCGTCCCGCCCCGCACCCCGCGCAGCGCGGACTCCTCGGCGCCGACCACCTCCTGCCCGCCCAGCCGGATCGAGCCGGTGACGGTGGTGGTGCGCGGGTCGTGCAGGCCGAGGACGGCGAGCCCGACGGTCGACTTGCCGGAGCCCGACTCGCCCACCAGGCCAAGGACCTCACCCGGCGCGAGGTCGAACGACAGGCCCCGGACGGCGGTCACCGGCGCGCCGCCGCGCGGGTCGGCGAAGGCGACGGTCAGGTCGCGGACGCTCAGCACGGGCTCGACGCCCGTCTCCCCGGCGGCCTTCGCTGAGACGGTCTTCACGCCGTCCCCCGGAACAGTGGATCTCATCGACGGACTCCCCATCAGCTCAGCCGGACACGCGGGTCGAGCCAGGCGACCGCGAGGTCGGCCAGCGCGACGAACAGCACCATGAAGCAGGCGGCCAGCAGCACCGCGCCGACCACGGCGGGCAGGTCCTGCCCGCCGACGGCCTCCGCGGCGAACCGCCCGACCCCGTTCAGCCCGAACACCGTCTCGGTGATCACGGCCCCGCCGAGCAGCGCCCCGGCCTCCAGCCCGATCAGCTGCACCAGCGGTCCCGCGGCGCCGCGCGAGGTGTACTTGAGGTGGGCGCGCAGCCGTCCCAGGCCCTTGCCGCGGGCCGTGCGGACGTACTCCTCGTTCATCGTCTCCAGCAGCTGCGAGCGCGAGAGCCGGGCGAACACGGCCGAGTTGACGAAGCCGAGGACGAGCCAGGGGAGCAGCATCCCGCCCGCCCAGGCGGCCGGGTCGTCGGCCGGCGCGGTGTAGGAGGGCAGCGGCAGCAGCCCGGTGGAGTACACCAGCAGCCACTGCGCGACGTACCCGAGGAAGTAGATCTGCACGCTCGCGCCGACCAGGGTGAAGCCCGACAGCAGCCGGTCGGTCCGCCGCCCGTGCCGCAGCGCGGAGACGAACCCGGTGCCGAGGCCGAACACCAGCAGGACGGCGAGCGCCCCGGCGGTCAGCGAGAGGGTGACGGGCAGGTGGTCGGCGAGCGCCTCGGTGACCGGCTGGTGCAGCCGGTAGGAGTAGCCGAGGCACGGGGCGTCGCAGTGGATGGTCGAGCCGTCCACGTCGCCGATGTCCCGCCCGGCGACGACCCCGACCAGGTAGTCGGTGTACTGGGTGAGCAGCGGCTGGTCCAGGCCCATGCTCTGGCGGACCGCCGCGACCTGCCCGCTGTCGCAGCGCGGGCCGCAGGCGGCGCGGGCCGGGTCGGCGGGCGCGGCGTAGAAGAGGGCGAAGGCGGCGGCGGAGACCGCGACCAGGACCGCGAGGGCCTGGGCGGTCCGCCGCAGGACGAAGGAGAGCATGGCCGATCCGGGGTCGACGTGACGGGGGAGGCGTTAGAGGGGGACGGGCGGAAGGAGGGGACAGGTGGAAGAAGCGAAGAAGCGAAGAAGCGAAGAAGCGAAGAAGCGAGGACGAAGGGGCCCGCGCCCGTTCCACCGAGGAACCCGGGGCGGGAGCGGGCCCGGCCGTCAGGACTTCAGGTACAGCCAGGCCAGCGAGACCGTCCCGTAGATCGGGTGGATGAACGCCCCGCCGACGTTGCTGCCGCGCAGCTGGTTGACGGTCGGGTAGGCGAACGGCAGCACCGGCACGTCCTTCATCACGGTCTGCTCCAGCGCGTACAGCTCCTTGGCCTTGGCGCGCGGCTCGCCGATCTGGTTGATCCGGTCGATCTCCTTGTCGACCTCCGGGTTGCGGTAGCGCGCTGAGTTGATGTCGCTGCCGGCCCGGCCGTCGAAGGAGAACGGGACGAGGGTGGACGGGGTCGGCCAGTCGACCGAGCTGGTCTCCTCGAACAGGTCGTACGGGGAGTCGGCGCGGTGCACCTCGTCCAGGAAGGCCTTGGGGTCGACCGGCTTGGGCACGACGGTGATCCCGGCCTTGCCGAAGCCCTCGACCAGCACCTGCGCGACGCGCTGCCCGGTCGGGGTGTTCCGGTACGCGTAGGTCAGGCTGCCGGGCGCCTGCTTGGCCTTGGCGAGCGCGGCCTTCGCGGCCTCCGGGTCGCCCTCGGGCCTGGCCGGGTAGAGGTCGTACTTCTGGTAGTCGATCAGCGCGGGCGAGCTGAGCGTGGTGGCCAGCTCGCCGGTGCGGGCGCCGCCCTGGACCTGACGGGCCTGCTGGCGCGGGTAGGCCAGGTGCAGCGCCTTGCGGACCTCGACGTCCGGCACCCGCTCGTTGTTGATCATCAGCTGGGTGACGAAGGCGCCCTGCCGGCCGGAGACGACCAGTTCCCCGGCCTTCGGATCGCTGTCGGTGGTCTGGTACAGCTCGGCGGAGAGGGTGTCGGACGCGGTGGTGGCGTTGGCGCCGCCGTCCCGGCCGGAGAGGATCTCCTGGTTGAGGTTGAGCGCCTCCTTGCCGTACGTGAAGACGAACTTCTCCGGGTACTGGCTGCGGATCGGGTCGGTCTCGGGCTTCCAGGCGGGGTTGCGCTCCAGCACCATGCGGGTGTTCTGGACGTGCTCGACGATCCGGTACGGGCCGGTCGCGAACGGCAGGCGGTCGTAGTCCGTCCCGGTGTCCTTGTCCCGGCGCACCGGCGAGGAGGAGGACTGCGCGGCCATGTACGGCACGTCGGCCTGCGGCTGCGGGAAGTGGAAGACGATGGTGCGTTCGTCCGGCGTCTCGATCGCGTCCAGGTCGCCGGCCTGCGGGCCCGCGTACTTGGCGCGCGCCGCCTCGTAGCTCGCCTCGCCGGTGAGCCACTGCGGCCAGTACGGCGGGCCGACCTCGTAGCCCTTGCCGAAGGTGCGCTCGATGCCGTACTTGACGTCCCCGGCGGTGATCGGCTGACCGTCCTCCCAGGCGACGCCCGCCTTGAGCCGGTACGTCCAGGTGCGCCCGCCGTCGGTCGGGGTGCCGGTGTCGGTGGCCAGGTCGCCGACCAGCTTGGCCTTGCCGTCCACGACCTGGTACTGGGTCAGCTGGCGGCCCCAGAGCAGCGAGGCGTTGTAGGTGGCACCCGCGTAGACCTTCTGCGGGTCGAGGTGGCGGAACTCGACGCTGTTGTACACGTTCACCGTGCCGCCGGCGCGGGCGCCGGGGACGGCCGGGGCCGGGCCGGCGCTCTCCTGCTCGCTGCCGAGCACGGCGGTCAGCGGGGACGTCTCCTTGGCGGAGGCCCCGGCAGCACCGCCGGATCCCGCGGTGCTGCCCGCGCCGGCCGAGCAGGAGGTCGCCAGCAGGACGGTGGCGACGACGGCGAGGGACGATCTGGTCCAGCGCATGGCGAATCTCTCCTTGTCCCGGCGGATCGTGCCGGGACGGGCTCGGTTGAACGAAAGAGGGGCGAATGGAAGAGGGGATCGAAAGGGGGAACGGAAGGGAGCGGACGAGGGGCTTCAGCGGGCGGCGCCCGGTGAGAGCCTTCAGCGGGCGCCGCCGACGCGCGGGTCCAGCGCGTCCCGGACGGCGTCGCCGAGCAGGTTGAAGGCGATGACGAACAGCAGCAGCGCCACCCCGGGGAACACCATGTAGGTGGGGTCGGCCCGGAAGACCTCGGAGCCGCGCGCGATCATCCGCCCCCAGTCCGGGACCGGCTCGGTGACGCCGACGCCGAGGAAGGACAGCGCGGCCTCGGACGCGACGAACGTCGGGACCGCCATGGTGGCGTGCACCAGCAGCTGCGAGCGGACATTCGGCAGCAGTTCGTGGACGACGACATGGAACCGGCTCGCACCCTGGGCCCGCGCGGACTGCACGAAATCCCTTTCCCGGAGCGAGCGGACGGTGGCCCGCAGGGAAAGCGCGAGCGGAATCCAGCCGAACGCCGAGAAAACCAGGACCAGCACCAGGAACTGCATCCACTCCGGTTCCGCGGTGCCCGGGTCGACCAGCCGGGACTGGATCACCGGGCTGAGCGCGAGCAGCAGGAGCAGCGTGGGAAAGGCCAGCAGCACATTGGCGAGGAATCCGAACAGCCGGTCCGTGACCCCGCCGAGGTAGCCCACCGCGACACCGGCGAGCACCCCCAGCGTGGTGGTCACCGCGGCGGCCGCGAAGGCGATCAGCAGCGAGGTGCGCATGCCGTACAGCAGCTGGGTGAACACGTCCCGGCCGAGACCGGGTTCCAGGCCGAACCAGAAGTCCCCGGAGATGCCGCCGTTCGGCAGCATTGGCAGGCCACCATCGCTGAGCAGGCCGGGAACGTTCTGGCCGTAGTGGTCGACCGGGTTCTTCCCGTACAGCGCCGCGACCAGCGGGGCGCCGAGGGCGAGCAGCAGGAACAGCACCACCACCGCCAGGGCGGCGGCGCCGACCCGGTCCCGCAGGATCCGGCGGAGCGGCCCGGGGGCTGCGGGCGCGCGGCCTGCCGCCGTGGTCGGGGTGGTGTCCGCGCCGGTGCTTGGGCCAGCGCCGGTGCTTGGGCCGGTGCTTGGGCCGGTGTCGACCACTGCCATGAGGCGTAACCCCCGAATTCTCCGCCGCCCCATGGGTGAGGGTGCGCTGGTGTGCATTTCCGGTGCGGCCTCCGGAGGTTTCCCGAAAGCCGTTCGGGCGACATTTGATCGGATGCGTCCGAGGTTCCGCAAATCACCTCCGGGGCTCGTTCGAGCCATTCCTGCGGAACTGTTTCGGGAAATGTGGCGGCTTCATTTCGCCGAAACACCGGCGTTGCAATAGAACGGATAAAGCGGGACAAAACGGACTGCCCGTTCCGCATTCTGAGACCTCCGCCACAGTCCCTCGGGGGTTGATACGATCCCGGTGGGCCGCAACTGGCGCGTAGGGATGGAATCAACCATCGGGAAGCGGCCCCGTGAACCCTCACGTGAAGTTGCCGAGCGCCTGGGCCCCCGCAATCCCCACCAGGAGACCGCCATGGCCCAGCAGCCCCACACCACCGCCTCCGCCGCGGCCGACACCGCCTTCCGCAGCGCCCTCGACGTGGTCGCCGGCGTCGAACCGAGGATCGCCGCCGCCATCGGACAGGAACTCGCGGACCAGCGCGACTCGCTCAAGCTGATCGCCAGCGAGAACTACGCCTCCCCGGCCGTCCTGCTCACCATGGGCAACTGGCTCAGCGACAAGTACGCCGAGGGAACCGTCGGCCGCCGCTTCTACGCGGGCTGCCGCAACGTCGACACCGTCGAGAGCATCGCCGCCGAGCACGCCCGCGAGCTGTTCGGCGCCGACCACGCCTACGTCCAGCCGCACTCCGGCATCGACGCCAACCTCACCGCCTTCTGGGCCGTCCTCTCCCAGCGGGTCGAGAGCCCGGCCCTGGAGCGCGCCGCGGTGCGCAACGTCAACGACCTCACCGACGAGGACTGGGCGCGACTGCGCCAGGAGCTCGGCAACCAGCGGATGCTCGGCATGTCCCTGGACACCGGCGGCCACCTCACCCACGGCTTCCGGCCCAACATCTCGGGCAAGATGTTCGAGCAGCGCAGCTACGGCACCGACCCGGCCACCGGCCTGATCGACTACGACGCGCTGCGCGAGACCGCCCGCGAGTTCCGCCCGCTGATCATCGTGGCAGGCTATTCCGCCTACCCGCGGCTGGTGGACTTCCGCAGGATGCGCGAGATCGCGGACGAGGTCGGCGCGACCCTCATGGTCGACATGGCGCACTTCGCCGGCCTGGTCGCGGGCAAGGTGCTGACCGGTGACCACGACCCGGTCCCGTACGCCCACATCGTCACCACCACCACCCACAAGTCCCTGCGCGGACCGCGCGGCGGCATGGTGCTGTGCCAGTCCGAACTGGCCGAGCACGTCGACCGCGGCTGCCCGCTGGTGCTCGGCGGCCCGCTCTCGCACGTCATGGCCGCCAAGGCGGTCGCCCTCGCGGAGGCCCGCCGCCCCGAGTTCCAGGCGTACGCCCGCGCCGTCGTCGCCAACGCCCGGGCGCTGGCCGAGGGCCTGCTGCGCCGCGGCGGCAAGCTGGTCACCGGGGGCACCGACAACCACCTGGTCCTCGCCGACGTCTCCGGCTACGGCCTGACCGGCCGCCAGGCCGAGGCGGCCCTGCTCGACTCGGGCATCGTCACCAACCGCAACTCCGTCCCGCAGGACCCGAACGGCGCCTGGTACACCTCGGGCGTCCGCCTCGGCACCCCGGCCCTCACCACCCGCGGCCTCGGCACCGCGGAGATGGACGAGATCGCCGACCTGATCCACACCGTCCTGACCGCCACCACCCCCACCACCACCGCCAAGGGCTCCCCGTCCAAGGCCGCCTACACCCTGGACGCCGCCCTCCGCGACGCCACCGCCAAGCGCGCCGCCGACCTGCTCACCCCGTACCCGCTCTACCCGGGCGTCGACCTGGCCTGACGGCGAACGACAGGCGGCGGACGGCCTGCAGAAGACAGCCGACAGCGAACAGATGACAGATTTCGAAATCTGTCATCTGTCATCTGTTCGCTGAAAGTCGTCGGCTGAAGGCCGTCAGCCATCAGCTGCCGGCCGTGAGCTGCCGGCCGTGAGCGGGCCTCAGGTCACCGCAGCCGGACCAACGAGGCCCAGACGTCATCGCCGACCTGGGTGCCGTCGGGCAGCGCCAGTCGGTCGACCTGGCGGAAGAAGTCGATTCCGGCGTCCCGCGACGAGTGCCCGCCCAGCGCGGGCACGACCCGGTCCCGGACGGCGGCGTACGCCTCGGTGTCGGTCGCCGCGGCCTCGAACCACGCGCAGATGGCGGTGACCGCCCGGGGCTCGAACTGCGGGTCCGCCAGGAGGTCCCGCAGGCCTTCGTCGATCTCGGTACGAGCCTTCTCGTTGGCCGTACCGAGCAGCCAGGGCCACGGGCCGTCGAACTGCCCCATCAGCGCCAGCATGGCGATCTTCCCGGATCGGGCGGCCTTCTTCTCGCGCCAGCGCAGCACCTCGGAGAGCAGCAGGTTCCGTCCCTCCTCCCGGTGGCCGAGACGACGGAAGATGGCCAGGACACTGCCGAGGAGGGACTGGTCCCTCGAAGTCGAGGCGACCCGGCGCAGCCGCGTCATCGCCTTGCGGTGCCCCCTGCCCCCCGGGTCCTCGGCGCTCAGGACGCGCTCCGCCACGTCGACCACCACGGACTGCGTCCCGTGGCGGCGGTCGTCGGCCCAGTCGTAGAGCCGGGCCCACGCGGCCCGCTCCATCCCCGCGTCCTCGAGCACGCGAGCCATGACGGCCGCGCACATGTCCGACCGCCCGGACTCGTGGGCGGTGTCGCGGATCTCGGTCAGAACCGTCGGCGCCCCGTGCCGGGCGGCCAGCGTGGTCAGGGCTGCGACGCTCTTGTCCGCCTCGCCCCGCTCGGCCGGGGCGGTCGCGATCAGCCACTCCAGCAGGACGGACCGCATGTCCTCGTAGTTGTCCCAGACGTACGTGAGGACGGCCTGGCCGTAGCCAGGACGACTGAGCGAGACGATGTCCTGGGAACTCACCGTCGCGTGCAGCGCGGTGAGCCGCTGCCGCAGTCCGCGTCCGGCGAAGACCTGACCGAGGTTCGTCGGAGCGTGCGTCCGGTCCTTCTTGGCGATCAACTCCTCCAAGGCGCGGGCGTCCCGCGAGATCCTGGCGGCCGGCGCGACCCGGTGGAGGGCGAGGGAGAGCAACAGGCAGCGGTCGGGCAGGGACAGCGCACCACCGCTGTCGCCGCCGTGTGCGAAGACGCCGTCCAACTCGGTGCGCCAGTCGCCGAGGGCGTTCTCGACGCTCGTGCGGAGTTCGGGATGGCAGGCGTCGTCGCCCGCCTCACCGGGCCGACCGAGTCCCTCCTCGATCCAGCCGGCCTCCTCCGGGTGGTCGCGCTTGAACTCCAGCCACTGTTCGGCCACGGCGCCGGCCGCGCGCACCGCCTCCACCGCGTTGCGCAGGGACGACAGATGGACCCGGGCGGTGTCCGACCGGAGGTACGGCACGAGCCAGGACATGCCGGCCGCCGTCAGATGGCGCGCCGCGACGGCGTACGGCTCCGGCGGGGAGCGGAGCTCAACCACCCGGACCCCGGGCGCGACGGGCCAGGTCCGCTGTTCGGTCCACAGATCCGCCGCGATGTTGAGGACCCAGAGCGATCGGGCCTGCCGCAGCATCGGGACGCTTCCGGCGACGTCGTCGAGGAACGTCGTCGACGGTCGGTCGGTCTGCGGGTCCTTGAGGTCCAACTGGTAGGCCCGTCCGGGATCCCGGCGGATCCTCGAGACCCTCGGGCGCGGTCCGTCCGGTTCGAGTTCGACGAGTTCCATCTCGTCCGGCGCGTGGCTCGCCAGCAGGTGGTGGACGAAGGTGGTCGAGCCGTAGCCGCGCGGGGCCACCACGATGATCACCCGCACCCCGGGGTCCGCCAGCGCGTCGATCAGCTGCGTTCGGACGGTGTTCCAGGTGGACGGGAGGGCGAACGTCCGGGATTCGAGCAGCTTGGTGCGGTCCAGCGTCCTGGCCTCGAGGAAGTCCTGACGGATCTCCTGGTACATCCTGTCGACCTGGCCGACGGCGATCCCGACGTCCGCCATGAACGTCAACGAGGGCGCAGCGCGCTCCGGCGTGACGGGTTTCCTGGTGGTACCGGCCGGACCGGTGCGGACCGGCGCGGGCAGGAAGGCCTGAATCCGCTCCAAGTCGTCCATGGTCATGCGAAGTTGACGCCCCCCACGTTCAGGGTCTCGACTGATCCGACGGCTGTGCCGACATTGCCGTTGAAGGTGAGCTGCGGACCGGCCGTGGGGCTCGGTGCGGGCTCCACGGCAGGCTCCTCCCGGCCGAGGGCCGCCTTGACCGTCGCGGGCGCGAGCCGCGGTACGTGGACCCACGCGGCGCGCTGGAACCGCTTCTTCGGCACGGCCGCCGAGACGTCCAGGAAGTCCCGCTCGGACAGCGTGCGGGTGCGCCCGGCGGCGACGGCCCGCCGGTGGACCTCGTCCGAGACGATCGCCGCGACGAACGAGTCGTGTTCCGCGGCCACCCCGGCCGCGGCGCGGACCTCGTCACTGTCCACCAGACGGCACGCGTCGTTGACGGCATCGCCCCGGTGGTCGGGGGAGAGCGGGCCGAGGTGGACGCTCAGCCGGGTCCGCAGGACCGGCTCGTGGGCGCGTCGCTCCCGGTTGTGGCGGTGCAACGCGTCCTCCAGGAGCGCGATGCCCGGGTCGACCAGCCGCACGACCTTCGCGGCGGGCACGATCCTGATCCAGCCGTCCCCCGTATCGCTGCCCCGGCGTTCGTCGGCCCAGAGAGCGGCCAGGCCGATGCGGGTGAAGGTCTCGGCGACGGCGGCGTCCAGTGCGGCCCGAAGGCCGGGCATCGCGGTCTCCGGCACCTTGCTGTAGCCGACGATGTCGACCACGAGGATGGCGAGGTCGGGCGGGAGGTCGTCCCAGTCGACGGGGGCGGGGAGCATGTCTGTCTGTCCTCCTGGTGCGGGTGCGGGTGCGGGTGCGGGTGCGAGCGGGGCGCCGGGGCCGGAGTCCGCGCGCTCGGCAGCGATCATGCCTCCGAGCGGGCGGTCGGTGCTGCCCAACGGATGGCAGGACGGAAGTGAGCTGCGCCACTGCGCGGCCGACGTCCGCGGTCCTACCGCTCCGCGGCGTGCGCGCGCAGCGACGGCAAGTCGGTCACCGTCACACCGCCGCCCGGAGCCGTGGTCAGCCAGCCGTGCCGGCTCCACTCCACCAAGACCTTGCCGACGGCGTTGCGCGAGGCGCCGATGAGCCTGGCGAGGTCCTCCTGCGGCAGCCGGATCCGGGACGGGCCGCCGGAGGCCGCCGGGCCGGAGAGCCGCATGAGGAGACCGGACAGCCGGAGCGCCACGGATCCGGTCGCGAGTTCCAGCCTGGTCTGGTCGGCCTCGCGGAGCCGGCTGTAGGAGTGCCTGAGCAAAGGTCGCAGCAGGCCGTGCGATTCGACGAAGTCCGTGAAGTCCACGGCCGGGACCACGCGAACCCGGCAGGGTTCGAGGGTCCGTACGGTCGCGCTGCGCACGCCCTCCGCCAACACCGACATCTCGCCGAGGAGTTCGCCGTCGCCGCGGACCGCGAGCAGCTGCTCACTGCCGAGCGGGCCGTCGGCGGTCACCATCACACTGCCGGTCTCCAGGAGCACGACGCAGGTGGCCGGTCCGTCCTGCCGCAGCAGGGTGGCGCGGGACGCGCGGTGGCGCACCGGCGCCAACCGTTGGAGGAGCGCCCACTTCTCGTCACTCAGGAACTCTCGGTGTGACTCCTGCACGTGGCGCCTCCGGTGGCCGGGTCCGCGGTCGGCGGACTGCCGGT
This sequence comes from Kitasatospora sp. NPDC001132, assembly GCF_053598415.1. NCBI lineage: Bacteria > Bacillati > Actinomycetota > Actinomycetes > Kitasatosporales > Streptomycetaceae > Kitasatospora > Kitasatospora sp. NPDC001132. Next base: position 214,330 of record NZ_JBSFKF010000010.1, read on the forward strand.
TCGCCGGCCGGACACTGTGATCCGCTCAGTGTGCCGCAAGAACCAGAACCGCGGCCAGTGTGCCCAACACCAGCCCGCAGGACAGCAGATCGACCGCACGCCGAAGGAGGCGGTACTTCCGCAGGACCAGCCGGGAAAGCTCCACCAAACGCTGCGCGTGCGCCGTCGCGAGATCCCCGGAACTCCGCTCCGAGAATGACTCGACCAACTGTTCCGGCGTCAAACTGGCGAATTCCAGATAGGACAGGGCACGGTGGCCCTCGTGGCGGAGCTGGGGCCTGGCGGCCGCCAGCGACAGGGCGAGCGAGCCGACCAGGAGGGTGATGACGCCCAGGAGCGTCGCCTTGGCCAGCGGGGAGAGCGGAGGCAGCGTGCTGCTCAGCGCGGTCGCCATGGTGATGCCTCCGACGGCCGCGGCTCCGATGCCGGTGGCCTTGGCGTCGCTCCGTTGCAGCTCTGCCAGGACCTCCTGGGTGGACGACGCCAGCCGGCCCGGGGCCTGAGGGCCGGTCGGACCGGTGGCAAGGGGGCGGATCGCTCGCATGACGGGGCCTTCCCTCGATTGACGGGTCTCGGTGGCCCCAGTGTCCGCGCGATCCGCGTTCCGTACTGCCCAGTGGATGGCCGATCCGCCGAGACGTGGGTCACCCTCCCATGCCGGGAAGGGCCCGTCGGTGCGCGGCGAACGGACGGCGACGCACAGCTGACGACGAACAGAGAACAGCGAACGACGAACAGAGAACAGCGAACGACGAACAGCGAACAGATGGCAGATTTCAAAATCTGTCATCTGTTCGCCGTCATCTGTTCGCCGAAGGCCGTCAGTCCCGCTAGTACTGCAGGGACTTGTACTGGAGGAACTCCTCCAGCCCGTGGCGGCCCAGCTCCCGGCCGAGGCCCGAGCTCTTGTAGCCGCCGAAGGGGGCGAGCGGGTTGAAGCGGCCGCCGTTGAGGTCGACCTGGCCGGTGTCGAGGCGGCGGGCGAAGACGGCGGCGGTGTCGGTGTCGCGGGCCCAGACGCCCCCGGACAGGCCGTACGGGGTGCCGTTGGCGAGTTCGGCGGCGTGGTCCTCGTCGCGGTAGCGCATGATCGCCAGGACGGGGCCGAAGACCTCCTCCTGGGCCACCGTCATCTCCGGGGTCACGTCGGCGAGCACCGTCGGGTGGACGTAGTAGCCCGCGGGCAGGTCGGCGACCGGCTCCGAACCGCCGACGACCAGCCGGGCGCCCTCGGCCAGCGCGCCGTCGATGTAGCCGCGAACCCGGGCCAGCTGCCTGGCGTTGACCAGCGGGCCCATCCGGGTCTGCGGGTCGGTCGGGTCGCCCGGCCGGTACTGGGCGGCGACCTCCGCGGCCCGGGCGACCGCCTCCTCGTACTGGTCCTGGTGAACCAGCAGCCGGGTCAGCGCGCTGCAGGTCTGGCCCGAGTTGGCGAAGACGTTGGCGACGTTCGCCTTGACCGCGCGGGCCAGGTCGGCACCGGGCAGCACCACGTTGGCCGACTTGCCGCCCAGCTCCAGGGAGACCCGCTTCAGCCCCCGGCCGGCCGTCTCGGCGACCTGCCGGCCGACGGCGGTGGAGCCGGTGAACGAGACCAGGTCCACCTCCCGGTGCCCGACGAGCGCCGCGCCCGCCACCGCGCCGGTGCCGGTCACCAGGTTGAAGGCGCCCGCCGGGAACGCGGCCTCGTGCACCAGCCGGGCGAACAGCCGGGCCACCAGCGGGGTGTCCTCGGCCGGCTTGAGGACCACCGGGCAGCCGGCCGCCAGCGCCGGGACGGCCTTGGCCACGATCTGGTGCAGCGGGTAGTTCCACGGCGTGATCGCCGCGACCACCCCGGCCGGCTCGGCGTGCACCACGGAGTTGCCGATCCGCTCCTCGAAGGGGTGCTCGGCGAGCAGGGACAGGTAGGAGGTCGCCACGGCGAGCGGCAGCCCTGCGTGCACGGCACCGGTGAAGCCGACCGGCGAGCCGAGCTCGGCGACGACCGTCTCGGTGATCTCGCCCTGCGCGGCGGCGATCCCGTCCCGCAGCCGGGTCAGCAGCGCCAGCCGCTCCTCGCGGGTGATCGCGCCCCAGCCGCGGGCCGCCCGCCGGGCCGCCGTCACCGCCGCGTCGACGTCGATCACGCCGCCGGCCGGCACCGTGGCCAGCACCTGCTCGGTCGCCGGGTTCAGCACGGTGATGGACCCGGTGTCCCCGGAGGGCCGCCACTCGCCGTCGATGTACTGGTCGCCGTGCTCCGGATACTCCGCGTCCTGCCGCACCGATCGTCCCCTCATCAGCTCATCCACTCGACCCGCCTTGACTAGCAGCGCTAGTGGGAGGTCAGTCAATGCGGCGCGGGCGGCCGCGCGCAAGAGTCAATCCGGATCGGCGGACCGGACGGTTACCTCCGAGCGGACCGGACGGTTACCTCGGAGCGAACCGTGCGGTGTACTCGTCGAACGGCTCGATGCCCACCTCCGCCCGCCGCTCGTCCAGCCGCTCCGGCTCCTCGCACGGCCACGGCACCGGGCGGCCCTCCGCCACCGCGCCGATCTGCGTTCCGTAGCGCTGCTCCCGCCCCTCGTTGACCGCCAGCCGGTCCTCGAGGAAGGCCAGGTCGCGGGCGCTCGCCTCGCCCCGGGCGACGGCCTCGCCCATCAGCGCCGCCGCCCGCCGCTGGACGTCGAGCTGCCGGTCCGCGTGCTGCGCCACCAGCCAGGCCGCCCGGGCGGCCTCGGGGCCGACGGCCTGCTCGGTCGGCCAGCCGTGCGCCGCCATGATCTCCGCGAGCCGGTCCCCGTGCCGGACGGTGAGCCGCCGCCACGCCGCCTGCTCGGCCAGGTCGGGGCTGTTCGCGAACCGGGCGGCCGCGCCGTCCTCGGCCATCATCCCGGTCAGCTCCGCGGCCAGCCGCCCGGCCACTCCCTCGACCGCCCCCGCGCCTGTCCCCGCGCCTGCTCCCTCGACCGCCCGCGCGCCTGCCCCCTCGACAGGCTCCCCGCCCGGAGCCGCCCCCGCCTGGCCGTCCCGCCGCCGTACGTCCGCCATGCCGATCCGCTCCTCCGGCCCGGGCCCTCCCACCGAGGGCCGCCCGCCACCACGCTAGGCGCGGACATCGCGACGAAGATCATCCCCGAAGACGGTGACCCGGGGGTGCCGCCCGCGGCAGAATGGATCCACACCGGGAACGGAGCGCACCGCGCACCCTCCCCAGGGACGCCGAAGGGCCGGTCGGACGAATCCGACCGGCCCTTCACCGTGAGCCGGCGCGTTCATGCGCCCGCCCGTCTCCGCCTCAGACCCGCGAGGCCTCCGCGGCGTCGACCGGAGCGGCGCCCTCGGCCTGCGCGATCTCCTCGCGGACCGCGGCCAGCGAGGGGTTGGCCCAGGCGCTGGCGACGCCCCAGCGGTAGAACGCCAGCCCGATCGCGGCGACGATCAGCAGGTCCCAGCCCTCCGGCAGGTAGCCGTGCCCACCGAAGTCGGCGCTGCCCGCCCAGGAGACGCCGGCCATCACGAACAGGTACGCGACCATCCAGGCGCCCGCCTTCAGGTGCGGCTTCAGCTCGGCGAACGGCTTGCGCAGCTCGTACCAGGCCCAGATCGGCAGACCGGCGGCCATCAGCAGGATGACCTTGCCGGTGAGCGGCCAGCGGGCCCAGTAGAGCACCAGCGAGCCGAACACCATCGCGACCGGGGCGATCACCGGCATGGCGCGCAGCCGCACCGGCCGGGGCAGGTCGGGGGCCAGGCGGCGCAGCGCCATCACGGCGACCGGGCCGGTGATGTACGAGATCACGGTGGCCACCGAGACGATCTCGGCCAGCGAGCCCCAGCCGCGGAAGACGGCGAGGAACATGAAGGCGACCACCAGGTTGAGCACCAGCGCCGGGCGCGGGATGCCGGTCTTGGCGTCGACCCGGCCGAAGACCTTCGGCAGGTGGCCGTTCTCCTGCACGCCGTGGATCATGCGCGAGGTGGTGGCGGCGTAGATCATGCCGGTGCCGGAGGGCGAGATGAAGGCGTCCGCGTACAGCGTGATCGCCAGCCAGTTGAGGCCCCAGGCGATGGCCAGGTCGGCCAGCGGCGAGGTGTAGGCGAGGTTGCTCCAGCCGTTCGCCAGGTCGCCGCCCGGGATGGCGCCGAGGAAGGCGATCTGCAGCGCGACGTAGATCACCAGGGCGATCAGGATCGAGCCGATGACGGCCTTCGGCAGCGACTTGCCGGGGTTGCGGGCCTCGCCGGCCATGTTGAGCGGGGACTGGAAGCCGTTGAAGGCCCAGACGATCCCGGAGACCGCGACGGCGGTGAACACCGCGCTCCAGCCGTTCGGCGCGAAGCCGCCGTGGTCGGTGAAGTGCGAGGTGTCGAAGTGCGCGAAGAGCAGCGCGCCGGCGGTCAGCGTCGGCACGACGACCTTGAAGACGGTGATCGCGGTGTTGGTCTTGGCGAACAGCGTGATCGCGAACCAGTTGAGGGCGAAGTAGACGAGCAGCAGCACGCTGGCGAGTGCCACGCCGCTGAGGGTCAACTCCTTGCCGTCGTACAACCCCTTCGCCCAGCCGAAGTCCCAGGAGCTCATGTACTGGACGGAGGCGGTGGCCTCACCCGGGATGACCGAGACGATGGCGATCCAGTTGGCCCAGGCGGCCAGGTAGCCGGCCAGCGAGCCGTGCGAGTACTGGCCGTACCGGACCATGCCGCCGGCCTTGGGGAACATCGAGCCCAGCTCGCTGTAGGTGAGCGCGATGGTCAGCGCCACCGCGGCGCCGATCACCCAGGCGAGGATCGAGGCGGGTCCGGCGAGCTTGGCGGCCCGCTCGGCACCGAACAACCAGCCGGATCCGATGATCGATCCCAGCCCGACCGCGGTCAGGCTGATCGTGCCGAGCGATCGGCGGTAGTTCTGGTGTGATGCCGTCGACGATTCGGGCTCACTCAACGTATCGGTCCTCTCGCTCGTGGTTCATCGGGTGGTGTCGTGTTTTTGCGATTTTGAGCCGGTATTTCAGCAAACGGAGAGCAGCCTATGTCCGAAAACGGGCGAAAACCTCAGAGGAAGCTCAGACCGTCCGATTGTTGCCATCTCGTGTCCGGCCTTCCCGGGCCGGTGCGGACCGGCGAGGAGACGGACGCCACAACGCCCGGAAGGGGGCGGCGGTGGCCGGGAATGATGATCGGGCCGGCCCGACGAAATGGGGCGGGCCGGAAAAACGAAATTCCCCGTGGAGCCTCTCGGCTTCCACGGGGAATTTCGGCTGTGTCCGAGGGGGGACTTGAACCCCCACGCCCGATAAAGGGCACTAGCACCTCAAGCTAGCGCGTCTGCCATTCCGCCACCCGGACCGGGTGTGTGCTTCGGGGGCTCTTTCCTCGCCCCCTCGGCGACAAAGAGAACATTACCAGGGTTCTGGAGTGCTCCTCACCAGCGCTTCCTCGGGGCCACCCCGCCGGACGCCCCGGTGGGGGGCAACGGGGGCCGCGACGCCCGCCCCGCCACCGCCCGCCCCGCCACGGTCCGCCCCGCATCACCCGCCCCACACCACCGGCCCTGCAGGACACCCGCCCCGCACGGCGCCCGCACAGGTTGGTACGCCCGGCCAACACGCTCGAATCCGGATCGAACCGGTGGTGTCCGCGAAGCAACCGGTCGACTCCCGTCCCGTCCGCGGTCGGTTGAGGCCGGAACCGATCCGACACGGGCAACTTGTCGACGGTGCCACGGCCGTGGCGGCGGCTCTCCTAGCCTCTGTGGACCGAGGGCGCCATGAAGCGGATCGCCTGATTCCCGGGTCGCGGACGAAGGGCGGCTGGACGTGGAGCAGATCAGCGGAGCGGCGAAGGCCGAACCGAGACGCGGTGGGCGGGCGGAGGGCTCCGGCGGGACCCGGGCCTCCGCGGGCCCCGCCGAGGGCGTGTGGCGCTTCCCTGCGCCCGCCACCGAGGCCTCGGTGCCGGTGACCCGGCACGCGGTGCGCGACCGCCTGCTGGCGCAGGGCCTGAACGGGGTGCGCTACCAGGAGCTGGTGGACGACCTGCTGCTGATCGTCTCGGAGCTGGTGAGCAACGCGGTGACGCACGCCGCCGAGCTGTCGCCCGAGGTGGTCACCGAGCTGTCGGTGCACCGGGCCTGGGTGCGCGTGTCGGTCGCGGACGGCGATCCGTACCGACCGAAGGCGCTGGAGAACGACACCGGAAGCACCGGCGGGCGCGGCCTGCTGCTGGTGAAGAGCGTCACCCTGCAGGCCGGCGGGGTGTGCGACGTCGAACACACGGGGGAGGGCGGCAAGGTCATCTGGGCCTCGCTGCCCGTCCCCCCGGAGCCCGGACACTGACCGGCCGGACGGTGGACCAGGCCGCCGACCGGAGCGGCCGGGCCGTCCACCGCGGCGGCCCCAGCCGCCGGACGGCTACCGGACGACTACCAGTCCCTCCCGGCGATCTCCCGGATGCCCGGCAGCGCGGCCTCGAAGACCGTCTCGAACCAGACCGAGAACGGCCGCTCCGCCCGCAGCTCCCGCAGTTCCTGCGCGGTCACGAAGGCGACGTCGTCCACCTCCTCCGGGGCCGGCTCGACCGGAGCGGTGACCAGTCCCACGAACAGGTGGTTCCACTCCCGCTCGATCAGCCCGGACGCCTCGTCCGGCAGGTCGTAGCGGACGGTGCCCGCCTCGCACAGCAGCGCCGGTGCGACGCCCAGTTCCTCGGCGGTGCGCCGGGCGGCGGCGACGAACGGCGGCTCGTCCGGGTACGGGTGGCCGCAGCAGGTGTTCGACCAGACGCCGGGGGAGTGGTACTTGCCCAGTGCCCGGCGCTGGAGCAGCAGCCGGCCCTGGCGGTCGAACAGGAAGACCGAGAAGGCCCGGTGCAGCCGGCCCGGCTGCTGGTGGGCCCAGAGCTTCTCGCCGGTGCCGATGGTGACGCCCTCGTCGTCGACCAGTTCCAGCAGGATCTCGGCGCCGGCCTGGGCGGAGCCGGCGGCCCGGGCGTCGACCGTCACATCGGTCTCGACGTCGAGACCGGTGTCGATGTCGGCGGCGAAGTGCGTCGGGTCGGTCGGCAGACTCTGGGGCATGGGGCCTCTTTCGGGAGCGGGAGCAACGGGAGCATCGGGCGTCTCCGACGCACCGGGTGGTGTGCGGCGGACACAGCTTGGGCACCGGCGCCGACGTCGGGGTCCAGTCTGCCGTATGGGTGGCACTCGGCAGGGGTACCACGCACAACCGGACGGATCATGACCTGGAGGCGTCGGAAACCGGCCGGAGAAGGGCCCGGGAAGTCTCTGTAAGGGTCAGGGATTCGCAGAACCGTTCTATGTGCGTTCGGAGTCCGTTCGACCGTTCCGCGGCGTCCCTCAGCGCGCCCCGGGCGGGGCGCAGCGGTCCCCCGGCCGCCCCGCCACTGCTCCGTCCGCCGCCCCGCCCGCCCTCCTGCGGGCCGTCCGGCCTGCGGTCCGGGCCCGCGGGCGCGTTCTGGCCGGTCGCCCTGGTCGCCTACCATCACATACGACACGGTGCCCGGATCTGTGCCGGCACCGGCGCGCCGCCGCCCGGCCCGGTCGAACACCGGCTCGAGGACCAATGGCGCCGCCCTCCGGCACGGCCTTCCGGGCACAGCACGACGGATCAGGAGACCCGCATGATCGGCCTCGTTCTGGCAGCCGGCGCCGGCCGCCGACTGCGCCCGTACACCGACACCCTGCCCAAGGCGCTGGTGCCGGTCGACGGGGAGCGGACCGTCCTGGACCTCACGCTCGGCAACTTCGCCGAGGTCGGACTGAGCGACGCCGCGATCGTCGTCGGCTACCGCAAGGAGGCGGTGTACGACCGCAAGGACGCCCTGGAGAGCAAGTACGGCGTCAAGCTCCACCTGGTCGAGAACGACAAGGCCGAGGAGTGGAACAACGCCTACTCGCTCTGGTGCGCCCGCGAGCTGTTCGCCGAGGGCCTGCTGCTCGCCAACGGCGACACCGTCCACCCGGCCTCCGTCCAGCGCACCATGCTGGAGGGCAACCGGCGACTGACCGAGGCCGGCACCGCCCCCGGCATCCTGCTCGCCCTCGACACGGTCAAGAAGCTCGCCGACGAGGAGATGAAGGTCGTCGTCGACCCGGCCTCCGGGATGCGCCGGATCACCAAGCTGATGGAGCCGGCCGAGGCGACCGGCGAGTACATCGGCGTCACCGTGATCAACCCGTCCGCCGCCGCCGACCTCACCGACGCGCTGCGCGCCACCTACGAGCGCGACCCTCAGCTGTACTACGAGGACGGCTACCAGGAGATGGTGAACCGCGGCCTGCGGATCGACGTGCAGCCGATCGGCGAGGTCTCCTGGGTCGAGGTGGACAACCACGACGACCTGGCGAAGGCGCGGGAGATCGCGTGCCGGTACTGACCCGACTGGTCCCGTCGCCGCTGTTCGTCGAGATCCGCCCGGGCGCGCTGGACGCGCTCGGCGGCATCCTCGCGGACCAGCGGCTGTCGGCCTCGGGCCGGATCGCGGTCGCGATCAGCAACGGCTCCGGCTCGGCCATGCGCCGCCGCCTGGAGCCGGCCCTGCCCGGCGCCGACTGGTACAACGTGGACGACGGCAGCCTGGACAGCGCGGTGCGGCTGGCCGAGGCGATGCGCGGCGGGCACTACGACGCGATCGTCGGCCTCGGCGGCGGCAAGATCATCGACGCCGCCAAGTACGCCGCGGCCCGGGTCGGCCTGCCGCTGGTCGCGGTGGCCACCAACCTGGCCCACGACGGCATCTGCTCGCCGGTCTCCACCCTGGACAACGACGCCGGCCGCGGCTCCTACGGGGTGCCCAGCCCGATCGGCATCGTGGTCGACCTGGACGTGATCCGGCAGGCCCCGCAGCGCTTCGTGGCGGCCGGCGTGGGCGACGTCGTCTCCAACATCTCCGCGTGCGCGGACTGGGAGCTGTCACACGCGGTGACCGGCGAGCCGGTGGACGGGCTGGCCGTGGCGATGGCCCGCTCGGCGGGCGAGAACCTGCTGCGGCATCCGGGGAGCACCCGGGACCAGGACCTCCTGACGGCGCTGGCCGAGGCCCTGGTACTGTCCGGCATCGCGATGAACATCGCGGGCAGCACCCGGCCCTCGTCGGGTGCCTGCCACGAGATCTCGCATGCCCTGGACGTGCTGTACCCCAAGCGGTCCGCCCAGCACGGCGAGCAGGTCGGCCTCGGCGCCGCCTTCGCCAGCTTCCTGCGGGGCGAGCGCGAGCTGACCGGTCTGATCGTGGAGCGCCTGGCGAGCCACGGACTGCCGGTGACCGCCGCTCAGATCGGCTTCAGCGAGGCGGAGTTCACCGAAGCGGTGCACTACGCTCCGAACACCCGACCGGGGCGCTTCACCATCCTCGAACACCTCGACCTCTCCCCTTCCGCAATCAGGGACGCGTACGCCGACTATGTCCAAGCCGTCAACAGCTGACCCCTCCACCGCGGGCGCCGGGCGTCCCCCGGTGGACCTGACCCGCCGGCCCTCGATCGAGGAGCTGCGCGCGGTGATCCACCCGGAGGGCATGCTCCAGCGCCGCAGCGCCGAGCACTGGGCCGGACGCCTGTACATGCGGAAGATCTCGCTGCGGATCACCCGCGTGCTGTCCACCATGACGGCGATCACGCCCAACGGCCTGACGTACCTGATGATGTTCACCGGCATCCTGGCCGGTGCCGCGCTGGTCGTGCCGGGCGTCGCGGGCGCCGTCCTGGGCGCCCTGCTGATCCAGGTCTACCTGCTGCTGGACTGCGTGGACGGCGAGGTGGCCCGCTGGCGCCGGCAGACCTCGCTCACCGGCGTCTACCTGGACCGGGTCGGCCACTACATGTCCGAGGCGGCGCTGCTGACCGGCCTCGGCCTGCGTGCCACCGACCTGCTGCACCGCGAGGGGGCCGGCTCGCACTGGGAGTGGGCCTTCCTCGGCACGCTGGCCGCGCTCGGCGCGATCCTGATCAAGTCCGAGACCGACCTGGTGGACGTGGCCCGGGCCCGCAGCGGCCTGACGGCCGTCGAGGACAGCGCCTCGGTGCCGCGCTCGTCCTCCGTCGCCAAGGCCCGCCGGGCGGCCTCCTTCCTGAAGTTCCACCGCCTGGTCGGCGCGGTCGAGGCCTCGCTGTTCATCCTGGCCGCCGGCGTCGCCGACGCCGTGCACGGCGGACTCCTCTTCACCCGGCTCGCGGTGGTCGTCCTGGCGGCGATCGCGATGCTCCAGACCGTGCTGCACCTGCTGAGCATCGTCCTCTCCAGCAGGCTCCGGTGAACGCGCGGACGGCCGCGGACGACTTCCGCCTCGGCGCCGTGATCATCACCATGGGCAACCGGCCCGCCGAGCTCAACGCCCTGATCGAAGCCGTCCGCGCCCAGGAGGGCCCGGCGGTCGAGCTGGCCGTGGTCGGCCAGGGCGTGACGCTGCCCCCGCTGCCGGAGGGCGTGCGCAGCGTCGAGCTGCCGGAGAACCTCGGCATCCCGGGCGGGCGCAACGTCGGCATCGAGCTGTTCGGCCGGGACGGCGCGGAGGTCGACGCCGTCCTCTTCCTGGACGACGACGGGAACCTGCCGCGCACCGACTCGGCCCGCCTGCTGCGCGAGGCCTTCACCGCCGATCCGGAGCTGGGCATCGTCTCCTTCCGGATCGCCGACCCGGACACCGGGGTCACCCAGCGCCGCCACGTCCCCCGGCTGCGCGCCAGCGACCCGCTGCGCTCGTCCCGGGTGACGACGTTCCTGGGCGGCGCGAGCGCGGTGCGCTGCAAGGTGTTCGAGCAGGCCGGGCAGCTGCCCGCCGAGTTCTTCTACGCCCACGAGGAGACCGACCTCGCGTGGCGCGCGCTGGACGCCGGCTGGGCCATCGACTACCGGGCGGACGTGGTTCTGCACCATCCCACGACCTCGCCCGCCCGTCACGCGAGCTACTTCCACAACGTGGCCCGCAACCGGGTCTGGCTCGCGAGGCGGAACCTTCCGGCCCTGTTGGTGCCTCTCTATCTGGGAACCTGGTTCCTGCTGACCCTGGCCCGCCGCCCCTCCCCGGAGGCGCTGAAGGCCTGGTGGGGCGGATTCCGGGCGGGCTGGCGCGAACCCTGTGGTCCGCGGCGGCCCATGCGGTGGCGTACCGTCTGGCGACTGACCAGGCTGGGCCGACCACCGATCATCTGATCGCATCTGATGACATATGCATCGAATGATCGATCGCTGCGGCCGGTGTCCCCACACCGGCCGGCTCTCCCGAGACCCCAGTGGATCCCCATCGGCGCAGACCGGCGGACCCCGCCGACCGGCCGCCCCGACCGATCCCGCGTGAAGGACGAATGTGTCGACAGTGAGTGAACCCGTCAGCCTCTCGGCCCCCAGGGGGGCGGACGCGGGCCTGACCCCCAAGCAGCTTGCGGACAAGTACGGTCTGAAGGTGAGCGGCGCCCGTCCCGGCCTGTTCGCCTACTCCAAGCAGCTCTGGGCCCGGCGCCACTTCATCTGGGCCTTCGCCACCGCCCGCCTGGTGGCCCAGTACACCAACGCCAAGCTCGGCCAGCTGTGGCAGGTGGTGACCCCGCTGCTCAACTGCGCGGTGTTCTACCTGGTCTTCGGCGTGATCCTGGCGGGCAAGCAGGGCTTCCCGGACAACACCTACATCGCCTGGCTCTGCATCGGCGTGTTCGTCTTCCAGTTCACCCAGAACGCGGTGCAGACCGGCACCCGGGCGATCTCCGACAGCCTCGGGCTGATCCGGGCGCTGCACTTCCCCCGGGCCAGCCTCCCGATCGCCTTCACCGTGATCCAGCTCCAGCAGCTGCTGATCTCCATGGTGGTCCTGGTCGTCACCGTGCTCGCCGCCGGCGTCACCCCGGGCCGGACCTGGCTGCTGATCATCCCGGCGCTGCTCCTGCAGACGCTCTTCAACACCGGCATCTCCCTGGTGATGGCCCGGATCGGCTCCAAGACCAGCGACATCTCCCAGCTCATCCCGTTCGTGATGCGCGCCTGGATGTTCCTGTCCGGTGTGATGTTCAGCATCCAGGACAAGATCACCCACTGGCCGCACTACATCCAGACGCTGATGTCGGCGAACCCGGCGTCGGTCTACATGGACCTGCTGCGGCACGCCTTCGCGCCGGTCATCTACAACCCGCACCAGCCGGTGCACCAGACCCTCCCGCCGCACCAGTGGGCGTACGGCATCGCCTGGGGCGTGGGCATGTTCGTCGTCGGATACGTCTTCTTCTGGAAGGCAGAGGAGGAGTACGGCCGTGGCTGACATCGACCTGAGCACGAGCGCCGCCGTTGCGGACGCGGACGTGGCCCGCGAGCCCACCGTCGTCGTCGACGACGTGCACATCGTCTACAAGGTGCACGGCGCCGGCTCCGGCAAGGGCAGCGCCACCTCGGCGCTGAGCCGCATCATCAGCCGCAAGCGCGCCTCCGGCGTGCGCGAGGTGCACGCGGTCAGGGGCATCAGCTTCACCGCGTACAAGGGCGAGGCGATCGGTCTGATCGGCTCCAACGGCTCCGGCAAGTCGACCATGCTGGCCGCCATCGCGGGCCTGCTGCCGACGGAGAAGGGCGGCATCTACACCAACGGCCAGCCCTCGCTGCTGGGCGTCAACGCCGCGCTGATGAACGAGCTCACCGGTGAGCGCAACGTCATCCTCGGCTGCCTGGCGATGGGCATGACCCCGGCCCAGGTGAAGGCGCGCTACCAGGACATCGTCGACTTCTCGGGCATCAACGACAAGGGCGACTTCATCTCCCTGCCGATGCGCACCTACTCCTCCGGCATGGGCGCCCGGCTGCGCTTCTCGATCGCCGCCGCCAAGACCCACGACGTGCTGCTGATCGACGAGGCCCTCGCCACCGGCGACCAGGCCTTCCAGCAGCGCAGCAAGCGGCGGATCGACGAGCTGCGCGCGTCCGCCGGTACGGTCTTCCTGGTCAGCCACGACAACAACTCGATCCGCGAGGTCTGCGAGCGGACCATATGGATCGAGGCCGGCGAGCTGGTCATGGACGGGCCGACCGAGGAGGTCGTCCAGCGCTACGAGCGCGGCGAGCGGCCGTAGCTCCGGCACTCCCGCAGGGGCCGGTCCCGGATCCTCCGGGGCCGGCCCTTCGTCCTGCGCGCCCCTCGCGCGCCCTCGTGCGCGCCGGGCGGCCCGCCGCCGCGGCGCGAGCGCCCCGTGCCCCGGGCGGGGCGGTCTTCTCCCGCGCGGCCCGGCGTGTCAGCCTGGTGGTGTCGGGGACGGTGTGCCCTGCGTGACGCCCGCGCTCGGACGCGTGTCCGAGTCGGGCCGGTCCTGCCACGCGGTGTAGAACGGGGGAGTGACAGCAGTGTCGGCTTCGGCCCAGCTCAGAGATACGCCGGTGAACGGTTCCGCGGGAGACACCCTCGACAAGGCGGGCGCGGAGAACTTCCCCGTCGCCCCGTTCTTCCTGCCCGCGGCCTGGCGCGACGACCTGATGGCGGTGTACGGCTTCGCCCGCCTGGTCGACGACGCCGGCGACGGCGACCTGGCCGACCCGGCCGCCACCGCCCGCCTGCTCGGGGTCGAGCAGACGCCCCCGGCCACCCCTTCGGACCACTCCGCCCCGCCCACCGCGCAGGAGACCGCCTTCCGGCTCGCCCTGCTCGACGGGCTGGAGCAGGAGCTCGACCGGGTGTTCGAGGCGGCCCTGCGCGCCGCCGGCGGCTCCGCGGCCGCCACGGACCGCCCCCGTCACGCCCTGCTGAGCGCGCTCGTCCCGCTGGTGGACCGGCACGGCCTGACCCCCGAGCCGTTCCGCCGTCTGATCGAGGCCAACCGGGTGGACCAGACCACCTCCCGCTACGCCACCTTCGAGGACCTGCTCGGCTACTGCACCCTGTCCGCCGACCCGGTCGGCCGCCTCGTGCTGGCCATCGCCGGCGTCGCCACCCCCGAGCGGACCGAGCTGTCGGACGCCGTGTGCAGCGGCCTCCAGGTGGTCGAACACATCCAGGACGTGGCCGAGGACCTGGCCCACGGCCGGATCTACCTGCCCGCCGAGGACCTGGCCCGCTTCGGCGTCACCGAGGAGGACCTGGCCGCCCCCCGCGCCTCCGGCGCGGTCCGCGAGCTGATCGCCTTCGAGGCCGAGCGGGCCCGCACCCTGCTCGACCGCGGCGCACCATTGGTAGGTACGGTTCGGGGGAGGCTTCGACTGCTCCTCGCGGGATTCACCGCAGGCGGCTACGCGGCCCTGGCGGCCGTCGAGGACGCCGGGTACGACGTACTCGCCCGGCAGGCGAGGCCGGACAAGCGCCGCCTCGCAGCGAAGGCGGCGGCCATCTTCGCGAAGGGAAGGTGAACGCCCGCGTGGCGGCATCACCACTGGCGTCGGCCCAGGTCATGGCGGCGTACCGGTACTGCGAGGCAGTCACCGGACTGCAGGCGCGCAACTTCAGCTACGGCATCCGGCTGCTGCCCGAACCCAAGCGGCTGGCCATGTCGGCCCTGTACGCCCTGGCCCGCCGGGTGGACGACATCGGCGACGGCGACCTTCCGGACGACCGCAAGGCCGAGGCGCTGCTGCGCACCCGGGAACTGGTGGACGAGGTCCGCTCCGGGGTGGTCGCCGAGGACGACACCGACCCGATCAAGGTCGCCCTGGCCGACGCGGCCCGGCGCTTCCCGATCCCGCTCGGCGGCTTCGACGAGCTGATCGACGGCGTCGAGATGGACCTCAAGGGCGCCGAGTACCAGACCTACGAGGAGCTGAAGGTCTACTGCCGCTGCGTGGCGGGCGCGATCGGCCGGCTCTCGCTGGGCGTCTACGGCTGCGACGACCCCGAGCTCGGGGCGCGCCACGCGGACACCCTGGGCCTGGCGCTGCAGCTCACCAACATCCTGCGCGACCTGCGCGAGGACGCCCTCAACGGCCGTACCTACCTGCCGAGCGAGGACCTGGTCCGGTTCGGCTGCGAGCAGGGCTTCGCCCTGCCCGAGCCGCCGGTCGGCGCGGACTTCACCGGCCTGGTGGCCTTCGAGGCCGCCCGCGCCCAGGCGGCCTTCGAGGAGGGCCTGCGGCTGCTGCCGATGCTCGACCGCCGCAGCCGCGCCTGCACCGCCGCGATGGCCGGGATCTACCACCGCCTGCTCGGCCGGATCGCCGCCGATCCGGAGTCCGTGCTGCGCGGCCGGGTCTCGCTGCCGGGCTGGGAGAAGGCGTACGTGGCGCTTTCCGGGCTCGCCGGGGGGCGTTCTTGATTCTCGCGAGAGTTCTGTCACGCTGTGTCAGCGCGGATCCACCTGCGGATAGTTTTGTGTTGAACGAACGAGGACCGGCTTCAGCGACCGCCCGCGGGCGGTCCACCGACTGCGAGGGGGAGGACCGATGACCGGGCGAGCCGATGCCGCGCGCCCGGCCGCGGTCGTGGTCGGCGGCGGGCTGGCCGGGATCACCACCGCACTGCGCCTCGCCGAGGCGGGCCACCGGGTCACCCTCGCCGAGGCACGGCCCCGGCTCGGCGGACTGGCCTTCTCCTTCCGGCGCGGCGAGCTGACCGTCGACAACGGCCAGCACGTCTACCTGCGCTGCTGCACCGCCTACCGCGGCCTGCTGGAGCGCCTCGGCGCCACCCGGCTGGTCCACCTCCAGGACCGCCTCGACATCCCGGTGCTCTCCGTCTCCGGGCCGCCGGCCGCCCCCGTGCGTACCCTCGGCCGGCTGCGCCGGGCCGGCCTGCCCGTCCCGCTGCACCTGGCCGGAAGCCTGGCCCGCTACCCGCACCTGTCCCCGGCCGACCGCGCCCGGGTGGTCCGCGGCGCGCTCGCCCTGCGGGGCCTGGACCTCGCCGACCCGGCGCTGGACGAGGTCTCCTTCGGCGAGTGGCTGCGCCGCAACGGGCAGAACGCCGCCACCCAGGCCGCCCTGTGGGACCTGGTCGGCGTCGCCACCCTGAACGCCCGGGCCGACCGGGTGTCGCTGGCGCTCGCCGGGATGGTCTTCAAGACCGGCCTGCTCTCCGACCCGGGCGCCTCGGACATCGGCGTCGCCGCCGTCCCGCTCGGCACGATCCACCACGACCGGGCGCTCGCCGAGCTGGAGCGGGCCGGCGTCCGGGTGCTGCTGCGGGCCCGGGTGGCCGAGCTGAAGCCGGCCGTCCCGCAGCACGCCGTCCGGCTGGAGGGCGGGGAACTGCTCACCGCCGACACCGTCGTGCTGGCCGGCGCCCAGGACAGCGCGGTCGCGCTGCTGCCGCCGAACGCGGTCCCCGGGCAGGAGCGGCTGGCCGGCCTCGGCACCGCGCCGATCCTCAACGTGCACGTGATCTACGACCGCAAGGTGCTGCGCCGGCCGTTCTTCGCCGCGCTCGGTTCCCCGGTCCAGTGGGTCTTCGACCGCACCGCGCACTCCGGTCTGGCCGCCACCGCGCTGGGCCACGCCCACCCGGGCGCCCAGTACCTGGCGCTGTCCCAGTCCGCCGCGCAGGACGAGATCGACCTGCCGGTCGCCGAACTACGCCGGCGCTACCTGCCCGAGCTGGGCCGGCTGCTGCCGGCCGCGGCCCGCGCCGAGGTGCTGGACTTCTTCGTCACCCGGGAACGCACCGCGACCTTCGACCCGGCCCCGGGCAACGGGTCGCTGCGCCCCTGCGCCCGCACCGACGTCCCCGGTCTGCTGCTGGCCGGCTCGTGGACGGCCACCGGCTGGCCCGCGACCATGGAGGGGGCCGTGCGCAGCGGCCACGCCGCGGCCGACGCCGCGCTGGCCGCGGCCGGCACCCGGGTGCCGGTGGACCGCGGCGACGGGAGGTGGCCCAGGTGACGGCGGGCCCCGACACCGGAGAGCCCGCCAGAACCGACGGGCGTACCGTCGAGCGCATCGGCGCAACCACCGGCAACGGCCCGTACGGCCGCCCCGGTACCACTGGCACTGGCACTCGGTTCGACACCAGCCGCGCCGACAGCACCCGGCCGCTCCGTGCGGTCCGGCACCACGAGGGAGAGGGAACGCACGTGGAGTCACGCACCGGCTTCGCCGTCGGAGGCACGGCGCACGCCGAACCGGTCTCGGTGCCGGAGCTGCTCGCCCGCAGCCGTACGCTCTGCACCCCGCCGCTACGGGCCGCCGTCGCCCGTTTGGCCGCACCCATGGACACCGTCGCCGCCTACCACTTCGGCTGGATCGACCGCGACGGCACCCCGGTGACGGGGGACGGCGGCAAGGCCGTGCGCCCGGCGCTGGCGCTGCTGTCCGCCCGGGCCGCGGGCGCGCCGGCCGAGGTGGGGGTGCCCGGCGGGGTCGCGGTTGAACTGGTGCACAACTTCTCCCTCCTGCATGATGATCTGATGGACGGTGACGAGACCCGACGGCACCGGGCCACTGCCTGGACGGTCTTCGGGCCGGCCCAGGCGATCCTGGTCGGCGACGCCCTGGCGACGCTCGGCACGGAGGTGCTGCTCGACGCCGCGGTGACCGGCGGCACGAGCGCCACCGACGCCGCGCGGGCCGTGCGGCTGCTCACCACGGCGACCCGCCGGCTGATCGACGGCCAGGCGATGGACGTCGCCTTCGAACAGCGCGACAGCGTCACGGTCGCCGAGTGCCTGGAGATGGAGGGCGGCAAGACGGCGGCACTGCTGGCCGCCGCCTCGGCGATCGGCGCCGTCCTGGCCGGCGCCGACGACAAGGTCTCCGACGCGCTCCAGCGCTACGGCCACCACCTGGGCCTGGCCTTCCAGGCGGTGGACGACCTGCTCGGCATCTGGGGCGCCACCGAGGTCACCGGCAAGCCGCACTGGGGGGACCTGCGCCAGCGCAAGAAGTCCCTGCCGGTGGCCGCCGCGCTGGCCGAGGGCGGAGCGGCCTCGCGCCGGCTCGCCGAGCAGCTGGCCGACCCGAAGGGACGTGGAGAGGAGAGCGAGCCCGAGCTCGCCGCCCGGGCCGCGCTGATCGAGGAGGCCGGCGGCCGTGCCTGGACCCAGGAGGAGGCCCGCCGCCAGCACACGACTGCCCTCGCCGCCCTGGACGAGGTGCCCATGACCGACGAGGTGCGGGAGCACTTCGTCGCACTCGCCGAATTCGTGGTGGTACGAGAGAGGTGACGTTACGTTGACAGCAACCGCGGACGGCCGGCTCGACCCTGAGTACGATTCCGAGCCGGTCGCGGTGGGCGACCGCCCCCCGACCCTGCTGGGTACGGGGCGGTGGCAGCCCGAGGACACCGACCAGCTACGGCCGGCCGGTGAGGCGGAGCTCCGACCGGCCGACGCGCGGGAGGCCCTGGCCCGCGCCACCACCCACCTGCTCTCCCTGCAGTCGTCCGAGGGCTGGTGGAAGGGTGACCTGGAGACCAACGTCACCATGGACGCCGAGGACTTACTGCTCCGCCAGTTCCTGGGGATCCGCACCGAGGAGCAGACCCGCGCCACCGCCGAGTGGATCCGCTCCCAGCAGCGCGAGGACGGCACCTGGTCCACCTTCCACGGCGGGCCGCCCGAACTGTCCACCACCGTCGAGGCCTACGTCGCCCTCAAACTGGCCGGCGACGACCCGGACGCCCCGCACATGCTGGCCGCCGCGCGCTACGTCCGCTCCGCCGGGGGCATCGCGGCCTCCCGGGTGTTCACCCGGATCTGGCTCGCCCTGTTCGGCTGGTGGCCCTGGGAGCGGCTGCCCGAGATGCCGCCCGAGATCATCTTCCTGCCCAAGTGGCTGCCGCTGAACATCTACGCCTTCGGCTGCTGGGCCCGCCAGACGATCGTCCCGCTGACCGTCGTCTCCTCCCACCGCCCGGTCCGTCCGGCCCCCTTCGCGCTCACCGAACTGCACACCGACCCGGACGACCCGTACCCCCACCGGCCGCTCGCCCCCGCCACCACCTGGGACGGCCTCTTCGAGCGCCTCGACAAGGTGCTGCACGCCTACCACCGCCGGGCCTTCCGCCCGCTGCGCCGACTGGCCGTCTCGCAGGCCTGCCGCTGGATCGTCGAACGCCAGGAGGCCGACGGCTGCTGGGGCGGCATCCAGCCGCCCGCCGTCTACTCGCTGATCGCCCTGCACCTGGAGGGCTACGAGCTGGAGCACCCGGTGATGAAGGCCGGGCTCTCCTCCTTCGACCGCTTCACCGTGCACACCGAGGACGGCAAGCGCTGGCTGGAGGCCTGCCAGTCCCCGGTCTGGGACACCTGCCTGGCCACCATCGCCCTGGTCGACGCAGGGGTGCCGGCCGACCACCCGGCGCTGGTCTCCGCCGTCGACTGGATGCTCGGCGAGGAGATCCGCAAGCCCGGCGACTGGGCCGTCCAGCGGCCCGCGCTCGCCCCCGGCGGCTGGGCCTTCGAGTTCGAGAACGACACCTACCCCGACATCGACGACACCGCCGAGGTGGTGCTCGCGCTGCGCCGGGTCGCCCACCCCGACCAGGGCAAGGTCGACGCGGCGATGGACCGGGGCGTGCTGTGGAACCTCGGCATGCAGTCCAAGAACGGCGCCTGGGGCGCCTTCGACGTGGACAACACCAGCACGCTGCCCAACAAGCTGCCGTTCTGCGACTTCGGCGAGGTGGTCGACCCGCCGTCCGCCGACGTCACCGCGCACGTGGTGGAGATGCTCGCCGAGACCGGCCGCGCCCGCGACCCCCGGACCCGGCGCGGCATCGAGTGGCTGCTGCGCAACCAGGAGGCGGACGGCTCCTGGTTCGGCCGCTGGGGCACCAACTACATCTACGGCACCGGCTCGGTGCTGCCCGCGCTGGTCGCGGCCGGCGTCCCCGACGAGCACCCGGCGATCCGCCGGGCGGTGCGCTGGCTGGAGGACCGGCAGAACACCGACGGCGGCTGGGGCGAGGACATGCGCTCCTACGACGACCCGGCGCGCTGGGCCGGGCGCGGCGACTCCACCGCCTCGCAGACCGCCTGGGCGCTGATGGCGCTGCTCGCGGCCGGCGAGGGGCCGCGGGAGCGGGCCAACCCGGCGGTGGAGCGCGGCGTGGAGTGGCTGGTGCGCACCCAGCTGCCCGAGGGCACCTGGGACGAGCCGCAGTTCACCGGCACCGGCTTCCCGTGGGACTTCTCCATCAACTACCACCTGTACCGGCTGGTGTTCCCGGTCACCGCGCTCGGCCGCTACCTCCACGGCACCCCGGGCACGAGCCGGGCCGACGGGGCCCCGGCGATCGGAGCGGCGCGGTGACCACCGCGCCCCTGCTGGTGCTGTGCGCCCTGGGCCCCGAGGTCTGGGCCCTGCGCGGCGGTGACTGGCGGGGCGCGGCCGGCGGGCCCCCGGTGCTGGTGCGCACCGGGGTCGGCCGGCGGCGCGCCGGGCTGGCCGTCCGGCGGCTGCTCGGCTCCGCCCCCACCGGCTACGGCGCCGTGGTGGTGGCCGGCTTCGGCGCGGCGCTCGGCCCCGGCGTGCTGCCCGGCGACGTGGTCGCCGCCGACGGCGTGCGCGACGCCGAGGGCCACCTGTACCCGCTCGACTCCGGGGCGGAGCTCACCCGGGCGCTGAAGGAGCGCGGGCTGACCGTGCACACCGGGGTCCACCACACCGCCGACCACGTGGTGCGCGGCATCGAGCGGCGGGCGCTGCACGTCCAGGGCGCGCTCGCGGTCGACATGGAGGCCGCCGCCGTCCTGGCCGCGCTGTGCGAGGTGCGGCCCGCGCTGCCGACGGCCGTCCTGCGGGTGGTGGTGGACACGCCCGAGCACGAACTGCTGCGGCCCGGCACCCTCCCGGCCGGGGTGCGCGCCTGGCGGACCCTGCGGGCGACGGTACCCGCCCTCGTCGACTGGTACCGGCACGAGCGCGCGCCGGGCTCCGTACGCCTGAACGGCTCCACAGCTTCGAACGGCTCAATGGGTTCGAACGGTTCGACAGATCTGAACGGCTCCACAGACCTGAACCACCCCACATCCTCGACGCTCCCCCAGGAGGCGAGCTAGCCATGGCCATGCCGTTGCGCCAGACCGTGCGGGTCGGCACCTACCTCATGCAGCAGAAGCTGCTCAAGCGCCGGGACAAGTTCCCGCTGATCGTGGAGCTGGAGCCGCTCTTCGCCTGCAACCTCGCCTGCGAGGGCTGCGGCAAGATCCAGCACCCGGCGGGCGTGCTGAAGCAGCGGATGCCCGTCGCCCAGGCGGTCGGCGCGGTCCTGGAGTCAGGTGCCCCGATGGTCTCGATCGCCGGCGGCGAGCCGCTGATGCACCCGCAGATCGACGAGATCGTCCGGCAGCTGGTCGAACGCCGCAAGTACGTGTTCCTCTGCACCAACGCGCTGCTGCTGCGCAAGAAGATCGACAAGTTCAAGCCGTCGCCGTACTTCACCTTCGCCGTGCACATCGACGGCATGCGCGAACGGCACGACGAATCGGTGGCCAAGGAGGGCACCTTCGACGAGGCGGTGGCCGCGATCAAGGAGGCCAAGCGGCGGGGCTTCAGGGTCACCACCAACAGCACCTTCTTCAACACCGACACCCCGCAGACCGTCATCGAGGTGCTGGACTACCTCAACGACGAGCTCAAGGTGGACGAGATGATGATCTCGCCCGCCTACGCCTACGAGAAGGCCCCCGACCAGGAGCACTTCCTCGGCGTCGAGCAGACCAGGGAGCTCTTCCGCAAGGCCTTCGCCGGCGGCAACCGCAACCGCTGGCGGCTCAACCACAGCCCGCTCTTCCTGGACTTCCTGGAGGGCAAGGCCGACTTCGAGTGCACCCCCTGGGGCATCCCCAACTACTCGCTGTTCGGCTGGCAGCGGCCCTGCTACCTGATGGCCGACGGCTACGTGCCGACCTACCGCGAGCTGGTCGAGAAGACCGACTGGAGCAAGTACGGCCGCGGCAGGGACCCGCGCTGCGAGAACTGCATGGCCCACTGCGGCTACGAGCCGACCGCCGTCCTCGCGACGATGGGCTCGCTCCAGCAGTCGCTGCGCGCCATCACCGAGACCGTCAGCGGCAACAAGGGCCGCTGAGCGGGGAGTTGACCCCAAGGTCGGCGCTCCGGCCCGGGCCCCGCGCCCGGGCCGGCTCCGGCCCCGAACCAGGTCCGCCCCCGAACCAGGTCCGGCCCCGAGCCCGGGCCGGGTGGAGGCACCACCGCACCGCTCCGAGTCGTGAGGTGTACCCATGTCACTGCTCTCCCGCGTCACGTCCCCGGCCGAGCTGCGCAAGCTCCCGGCGGTCGAACTCCCGCTGCTCGCCGACGAGATCCGCGACTTCCTGATCGACGCCGTCACCCGCACCGGCGGCCACCTCGGGCCCAACCTCGGAGTGGTGGAGCTCACCATCGCGCTGCACCGGGTCTTCGACTCGCCGTACGACCGGATCGTCTTCGACACCGGCCACCAGAGCTACGTCCACAAACTGCTCACCGGCCGCCAGGACTTCAGCCGGCTGCGGATGCGCGGCGGGCTCTCCGGGTACCCCTCGCGGGGCGAGTCCGAGCACGACCTGGTCGAGAACTCGCACGCCTCCACCGCGCTCTCCTACGCCGACGGCCTGGCCAAGGCCGCCCGACTGCTCGGCCAGCACGACCGGCACACCGTCGCCGTGATCGGCGACGGCGCGCTCACCGGCGGACTCGCCTGGGAGGCGCTCAACAACATCGCCGAGGCGCGCGACCGGCCGCTGGTCATCGTCGTCAACGACAACGAGCGCTCCTACGCCAGGACCATAGGCGGCCTCGCCAACCACCTGGCCACCCTGCGCACCACCCAGGGCTACGAGCGCTTCCTCGCCCTCGGCAAGGAGGCCCTGCAGCGCACCCCGCTGGTCGGCCAGCCGATCTTCGACGCGCTGCACGGCGCCAAGAAGGGCTTCAAGGACGCCTTCGCCCCACAGGGCATGTTCGAGGACCTCGGCCTCAAGTACCTCGGACCGATCGACGGCCACGACCTGGGCGCGGTCGAACAGGCGCTGCGTCAGGCCCGCAACTTCGGCGGGCCGGTCATCGTGCACTGCCTGACCGTCAAGGGGCGCGGCTACCGGCCGGCCGAGCAGGACGAGGCCGACCGCTTCCACGCCGTCAACCCGATCGACCCGTACACCTGCCTGCCGGTCTCGCCCAGCGGCGGCGTCTCCTGGACCTCGGTGTTCGGGGACGAGCTGCTCACCCTCGGCGCCGAGCGGCCGGACCTGGTGGCGATCACCGCGGCCATGCTCCAGCCGGTGGGCCTGGCCCCGTTCGCCAAGGCCTACCCGGAGCGGACCTTCGACGTCGGGATCGCCGAGCAGCACGCCGTCACCAGCGCGGCGGGGCTGGCCACCGGCGGGCTGCACCCGGTGGTCGCGGTGTACGCCACCTTCCTGAACCGGGCCTTCGACCAGGTGCTGATGGACGTCGCCCTGCACAGGCTGGGCGTCACCTTCGTCCTCGA
This sequence comes from Kitasatospora sp. NPDC001132, assembly GCF_053598415.1. Lineage (NCBI taxonomy): Bacteria > Bacillati > Actinomycetota > Actinomycetes > Kitasatosporales > Streptomycetaceae > Kitasatospora > Kitasatospora sp. NPDC001132. The sequence goes on from NZ_JBSFKF010000010.1 coordinate 237,661, forward strand.
CCGCTCCGGGGTGACCGGGCCGGACGGCGCCTCCCACAACGGCATGTGGGACATGTCGATCCTCCAGGTCGTCCCCGGCCTGCGGCTCGCCGCGCCGCGCGACGCCGAACAGCTGCGCGCCCAGTTGCGCGAGGCCGTCGAGGTCAAGGACGCCCCGACCGTGGTGCGCTTCCCCAAGGGGAACATCGGGCCCGCGGTGCCGGCCGTCGAGCGGATCGGCGCGGTGGACGTGCTGCTGCGCACCGGGCGGGCGCCGGAGATCCTGCTGGTCGCGGTCGGCACCACCGCCCCCGCCTGCCTGGACGCGGCCCGGCTGCTGCTCGCCGAGGGCTTCACCGCGACCGTGGTCGACCCGCGCTGGGTCAAACCCGTCGACCCGGTGCTGCCCGAACTGGCCGCCGCCCACCGGCTGGTGGTCACCGTCGAGGACAACGGCCGGACCGGGGGCGTCGGCTCGGCCGTCGCCCAGGCGCTGCGCGACGCCGACGTGGACGTGCCGGTGCGGGTGCTCGGCCTGCCCCAGGAGTTCCTCGACCACGCCTCGCGCGGGGAGATCCTGGAGGAGGCCGGGCTGACCGGGACCGGGGTCGCCGCCCAGACCGCCGTCTTCGCCAAGAACCTGCTACCGACCCGAGGAGCGAACCCGCGCCATGCCGGCTGAACCAGACCGCCCCGCCTTCGACCTCGCCGCGCTGATCGCCGAACGCGGCGGCGAGCGCTACGAGCTGCACGGCCGCTACCTCAACCCGCAGCTGCCTCGGATGCTGCACACCATCGGCTTCGACAAGTACTACGAGCGCGCCCGGGGCCAGTACTTCTACGACGCCGAGGGCAACGAGTACCTCGACATGCTGGCCGGCTTCGGCATCTTCGCGCTCGGCCGCCACCATCCCGTGGTGCGCTCGGCCGTCCAACAGGTGATGGACCTCGACCTGCCCGACCTGGTCCGCTTCGACTGCTCGCCGCTGCCCGGGCTGCTGGCCGAGCGGCTGCTGTCGTACGCGCCCGGGCTGGACCGGGTGTTCTTCGGCAACAGCGGCACCGAGGCGGTGGAGACCGCGCTCAAGTTCGCCCGCTACGCCACCGGACGCCGGCGGATCCTCTACGCTGACCACGCCTTCCACGGGCTGACCACCGGCTCGCTCTCGGTCAACGGGGAGAGCGGCTTCCGCAAGGGCTTCGACCCGCTGCTGCCGGACACCGCCATCCCGCTCGGCGATCTCGGCGCGCTGGCCAAGGAGCTGAAGCGCGGCGACGTCGCGGGGCTGATCGTCGAGCCGATCCAGGGCAAGGGCGTCCAGGCGCCGCCGCCCGGCTGGCTGCGGGCCGCCCAGGCGCTGCTCCACGAGCACCGGGCGCTGCTGATCTGCGACGAGGTGCAGACCGGCATCGGCCGCACCGGCGAGTTCTTCGCCTACCAGCACGAGGACGGCGTGCTGCCCGACCTGGTCTGCGCGGCCAAGGCGCTGTCCGGCGGGTACGTGCCGGTCGGGGCCACGCTCGGCAAGAGCTGGATCTTCGAGAAGGTGTACTCCTCGATGGACCGGGTGCTGGTGCACTCGGCCAGCTTCGGGTCCAACGCCCAGGCCATGGCGGCCGGGCTGGCGACCCTGGAGGTGATGCGCGACGAGCAGGTGGTGGAGAACGCACGCAAGGTCGGCGACCACTTCCGCGAACGGCTGGCCGCACTGGTCGACGAGTACGAGCTGCTCGCCGAGGTGCGCGGGCGCGGGCTGATGATCGGGATCGAGTTCGGCCGGCCCAAGTCGCTCAAGCTGCGCACCGGTTGGGCCGCGCTCCAGGCGGCGCGCAAGGGGCTGTTCGCGCAGATGGTGGTGGTGCCGCTGCTGCAGCGGCACCGCATCCTGACCCAGGTCTCCGGGGACCACCTGGAAGTGATCAAACTGATCCCGCCGCTGATCATCACCGAGCACGACGTGGACCGGTTCGTGGACGCATTCACCGCGATCATGGACGAGGCCCACCGGGGGAGCGGACTGATGTGGGACTTCGGGCGCACCCTGGTCAAGCAGGCCGTCGCCGGCCGCTGAGGCGGGGGCCGCGGGTGGCGCGGAGTGGGAAGCCGGCCCGGCGGACTTCCCACTCCGTGGGAGACACCGCGTCAGAGCTCGGTCCGGCGACGCCGGATGACCACCACGAGATCGACGACGGCGAACAGGGTGAGCAGGCCGCAGGCCACCGCGAACCCGGTGAGGGTGCCCCGGCTGGGTGCGCCGGAGGCGGGCGAGGCCGCCGCCCAGAGCGCGAAGCCCACCGTGGCCAGTGCGAACAGCGGCGTGAAGGTGAGCGAGAGCAGGTAGCGGAGCTTGAGGTCGCTGCGGGCGGTGGCCGGCTCGGTGCCGCTGCGCCACCGGCGCGGGATGGTGGTGCGCATGCCTTCACCTCCGGACCGCACGGTCGGGCTACGATTCCAGCGTACGTCCGAGGGACCAGCCGGGGAGGCGCCATGTCGGGTTCGGACGCGGATTCGGACGCGGGCTCGGACGCGGCGGGCTCGGGCGTAGGCGCGGGCCCGGGCGCGGGTTCCGGCTCGGGTGAGGTCGGTCCGGACGGCGAGGGGTACGCGGGGCTGCGGATCGAGCGGGCCCGGGAGCTGGCCCGGCGGCACGGCTGGGCTTCGGTCCGGGTACTGGAGCCGGGGGACCTGATGACCATGGAGTACCGGCACGGGCGGCTCAACCTCGCGGTTCGCGACGGGGTGGTCGAGCGCAGCTGGGAGGGATAGGTCCGGGGGCGCCGGGCCGGCTGCCGTCCGGGTCGGTGCGGGCCGCCCGGGCGCAGGTCGGTGCGGGTTCGGGCGGCTCGGGCGGTTCGGGTTCGGGGTGGCCGGGGTTCAGCCGGGCAGGTGGCGGTGGGCGAAGCGCCGGTGGAGCCGCTGTTCGGCGGCGGCGACCAGGGGTTCCAGCAGTGGCAGGGAGAGCAGGACGAGCAGTCCGGCGGCCCAGCCGGCCAGGACGTCGGTGACCCAGTGGGTGCCCAGGTAGACCGTGGTCAGGCCGATCGAGCAGGCGGTGGCGGCGGCGATCAGCGCGCCGGTGCGCCGCCAGCGGACGGCGAGGTAGGCGAGCACCCCCCAGGTGACCACCGCGTTGGCGGTGTGGCCGGAGGGGAAGATGGTGCCGCCGGAGAAGAGCTCGGGTGAGCCGACGTACTGGGCGTAGTGCGGGCCGAGCCGGCCGGTGACGATCTTGACCGCGCCGACGGTGACGTTGAGCAACAGCAGTGCGATGCCCATGACCAGCAGCGGGCGCACCCGGCCGAGGCGGTGGGCCCGCCAGCCGAGCCAGATGAAGGCGGCGATCGCCGAGGGGCCGCGCTGCCCGGCGACCACCCAGGTGTCGAGCAGCGGCTCCAGCCGGGGCCACCGCTCGTAGGGGCGCAGCAGCCGGACCGACCAGTCGAGGTCGACCAGCGCGGTGTTGAGCAGGACCCCGGCCAGCACCAGCAGGTAGCCGGCGAGGGTGACGGCGAGCAGGGCGGCCCGGCGGCGGCTCATCGGGGGCCAGCCGGGCTCGCGGGGCTCGGCGCCGACCGGGGCGAGGGGCCGCGAGGGGGTGGTGGGGCGTTCCCGGCGGCCGGTTTCCGCGGTGGGACGCCCCGGCCCCTGGCGCGGAATGGGAGCGGGGGTACTTCTGGATTGCACGGGGTGACCTTACCCAGCCGGACAGGGCTATTCCGGTGGTAATTGTCATTTTCCCGGGAAATCGACAATCGGGTCGAATCGGGGCGGCTCGGGGGGTGATTTCCGCTATTCCGGGATCGAATGTCAGTGTGGTCGTCGAATGCTTCTGCAAAAGCGCCGGTAAAGCAAGCGGAGTGGGAGGCCGGTGCGCCCGGCTTCCCACTCCGTGGTAACCCTGTGTAGGTTCCGTGCTCAGTCGAGGGGGCCGCCCGCGACGTAGATCACCTGGCCGGAGACGAAGCCGGCGTCCTCGCTCGCGAGGAACGAGATGGTGTGGGCGACGTCCTCAGGCCGACCGACCCGCTGGACCGGGATCTGGGAGGCCGCAGCCCGCTTGAAGTCTTCGAAGTCCATGCCGACCCGGGCGGCGGTGGCAGCTGTCATGTCCGTGGCGATGAAGCCCGGGGCGACCGCGTTGGCCGTGATGCCGAACTTGCCAAGCTCGATGGCCAAAGTCTTGGTGAAGCCCTGGAGACCGGCCTTGGCAGCCGAGTAGTTGGCCTGGCCGCGGTTGCCCTGGGCCGAGGAGGAGGACAGGTTGACGATGCGGCCGAAACCGGCGTCGACCATGTGCTTCTGCACCGCGCGGGTCATCAGGAAGGCGCCGCGGAGGTGAACGTTCATCACCGTGTCCCAGTCGGACTCGGACATCTTGAAGAGCAGGTTGTCGCGGAGCACGCCCGCGTTGTTCACCAGGACGACCGGGGCGCCGAGCTCGGCGGCCACCCGGTCGACGGCGGCCTGGACCTGCTCGGCGTCCGAGACGTCGGCGCCGACGGCCAGCGCCCGGCCGCCGGCGGCGGTGATCCGGTCGACGGTCTCCCTGCCCGCCGTCTCGTCCAGGTCCAGGACGGCGACCGCGTAGCCGTCGGCGGCCAGCCGGACGGCGGTGGCGGCGCCCAGACCGCGGGCGGCGCCGGTGACGACGGCGACCCGGGGGGCGGTGCTCTGCTCGGTCATGCTCGCTCTCGTCTCTCTCGGTTGCCTCCCGGGGAGAGCCCCCGGAGAGGGTGGCCACACCCTACCGGCGGGTAGGGGGCACGGCCAGGGTGGAGAGACGCAGGTGACGGTGGGTAAGGACCGACCGGTCGGCTTTCTGCTGAGAACGGGTTACTGCAAGGCCTTCGCAGCCCGTAAATATGCCAATGTTGCCGAACCTGCGTCTACTATCCGCCCCTGCCTGCCAGCAAGGGCCCGCCGTTTGTATAGTGTCCGCCAGCAGCCACCGGCTGCACGGCTGGAGCGCCCTCCCTCATAGCTGGACGCCCACTCGCCGTTACTGCCCCACCCGGGTGTCCCACACACACCGGGTGTGACATCGGGACGGATACATGGTGCTGGGGGAGATCCCGACAACCCGCGTGTCTGCGCGACTTCAGCAGTCGCCCGGACACCTCATTCGCGTGGCACAGCAGGTTCACACCCGCTTGTGGTCCGAACACGTCGGAGCCGATCTCACGGCTCCGCAGTTCGCCGTGCTGCTGGTCCTGGCCCTGGAGCCGGGTGCTGACCAGCGGACGGTCGGCGAGCGTGCCTCGCTGGACAAGGCCACGATGGCCGAGATGGTCGCGCGGCTGGTCCGCCGCGGCCTGGTGCTGCGCAGGCGCGACCCGGCCGACGGCCGGCGCAAGCTGCTGGCGCTCTCGCAGAGCGGAGCCCAGGCGGTGCGCGAGGCCACCGGTGGTGTGGTCCGCGTGCAGCGCGTCCTGTTCGAGCCGCTCACGGCGGAGGAACAGGTCGAGATCGTCCGGGTGATGGCCAAGATAGCCAGGCTGGAGCCCGCGGCGGTCGCCGTCATCACCGACGCGCGGCCGATACTGGACGCCCAACGGGCGATCGGCTACCTGATCAGGGTGAGCCAGCAGGTGCACACCAAGCTCTGGTCGGAGCACGTGGGCGTCGAGCTCACGGCTCCGCAGTACGCGGTGCTGGACGCGCTGGAGCTGGAACCGGGCGCCGACCAGCGCACGGTCGGCGAGCTCGCCTCGCTGGACAAGGCCACGATGGCCGAGATGGTCAGCCGGCTGGTGCGCCGCGGTCTGGTGCAGCGTCGGCGCGACCCCTCGGACGGACGGCGCAACCTGCTCTCGCTCTCACCGGCGGGACAGGACCTGCTGCACCGCTCGGCCGCCGGGGTGGCCGAGGTCCAGCGGCTGCTGCTGGCGCCGCTGGAGGAGGGCGAGCACGAGGCCGCGCTCGCGCTCGTCGCGAAGGCGGCCAGGCTCTAGGTCAAAACTTCGCCGCAGTAGCCAAAACGATTCGCCAAAACGCTGAGGGTCCATGTCATGGGCTTCGGCGGATCGGGGCACACCGAAGGCCGCCCACTCCCGTAGTGGTGCGGGCGGTCTTCGCGTGACTGGGCGTCAGGCGGTTCGGGGGCCCGGCTGCCGGGCCCCCGGGCCGGGCGTCAGTTCCAGTCGAACTCCTGCGGGTCCGGGCCGATCCGCTTGCCGGTGGCCACGGCGGCGATCGCAGTGAGGTCCTCGGCGTCCAGCTCGAAGCCGGTGACGTCCAGGTTCTCGCGGATCCGGGACGGGGTGACCGACTTCGGGATGGCGATCACGCCGTTCTGGAGGTGCCAGCGCAGCACCACCTGGGCGACGGTGCGGCCGTGCTTCTCGGCGATCTTCGCCAGCGCGGGCTCGGCGAGCAGCTCCTTGCCCTGGCCCAGCGGGCTCCACGCCTCGGTGGCGATGCCGTGCTCGGCGTGGAAGGCGCGCAGCTCCGTCTGCGGGAAGTACGGGTGCAGCTCGACCTGGTTCAGGACCGGGGCGACGGTGGCCTCGTCGAGCAGGCGGGTCAGCTGCTCGGTGCCGAAGTTGGAGACGCCGATCGACCTGACCCGGCCGTCCGCCTTCAGCTGCTCGAACGCCTTCCAGATGTTCAGGTAGCTGTCGCCGTGCATCGGGCGCGGCCAGTGGATCAGGTAGAGGTCGAGCTGCTCGAGGCCGAGCTTGGCCAGCGAGGCGTCGAACTCGCGCAGCACCGCGTCGCGGCCCTGCTCGCCGGACCAGTCGCGGGTGCCCGAGTTCCACAGCTTGGTGGTGATGTAGAGGTCCTCGCGGGCCACGCCGCCCGCCAGTGCCTCGGCGATCGCCGCGCCGGTGCCGGCCTCGTTCTCGTAGATGGCCGCCGTGTCGATGGAGCGGTAGCCCGCCTCGATCGCGGCGCGGACGGCCGGGGTGGCCTCTGCGTCCGGGACCTGCCACACGCCGAAGCCGAGCTGCGGGATCTGCGCGCCGTCGTTGAGAGTGACGGTGGGGATGGTGCTCACGGGAAGGGGTGCCCTCCTGATTGTCCTGTGGTTCCAGTGGGGGCAACTGGTGCCCCGGTGTGATTGTTCCCGCGGAGCGGGCGAAACTTGAGTGAAGCTTTGCGAGGGTTTGCCCTGGGTGGCGGCCCCGCCGGTGGCGGGGCGGAGACCGCCCTGGTGGGGGACCGTCGGGGAGCCGTGAGGACCTCCGGGGGCGTGTGGGGGCTTGTGGACTCGCGTGCGGGGGGCGTGCGGAGACTGTGCGCTGGGGCGTGCGGCCCGGCGTGCAGGGGGCGTGCGGGCCATGGGGTGCGGCGGTGTGCGGGGTGTGGCGTGCGGGGGTTGCGCGGTCCGTGGGGTGCGGGGGCGCGGGGGTGGGAGGCCGCGGTGGAAAAACCTGTTGCGCGGATCACACGGAGCTTGGCAGGCTCGCGGCCATGACCTCCTGACTTCCGGGCCCTTCGTGCCCGTTCCATCTCCGTCCGGTGTCTCCTCCGGGCGCATCGCCGATGTCGCGCCGGCGCCGTGCCGCCGCGCCGCGCATCATCCGTCCGTCGGCTCCGGCCACCTGCCGTTCGGCCGCCGCCCGCGCTGCGCGCACGTCACCGAGGCGTTCCGTGCGCCCTGTTCCCCCGAACTCCCCGTACCCCGTGCGCCCGTGCACACCCGCACCCGCGCACCGCTCGCATCGGAGTGTCATGCTGCTCACCCCTCTGCCGCTGGCCGACCCCGGCAGTCCCGACCTCTCCTCACCCCTGGCCTTCCTGCGCTGGCTGCAGCGCAGCCAGTGGCGCGGGCAACTGCTCGCCACCCTCTGGGCGCTGATCGAGACGGGGTGCCAGGCCGCCCTGCCGGTACCGCTCGGGTTCGGCGTGCAGGCCGCCGTGGACGGCGACGCCGGCGGGATCTGGCGCTCCGGCGGGCTCCTGCTGCTGCTGGGCGCGGGTGCCTCGTTCGGGACGGTGCTGCTGCACCGTCAGGCGGTCTGGAACTGGATCCACGCGGCCACCCACGTCCGGCAGTTGGTGGCCCGGCAGGCCTCGCACCTGGGGGCCGGGCTGTCCCGCCGGATCGCCACCGGCGAGGTCGTCGCGGTCGGCAGCGGGGACGTCGAGCGGATCGGCTGGTACGTCGAGCTGGTCGCCCGGGTCCGGGCCGCGGTGATCGTCTGGCTGGCCGTGAGCGTGGCGGTGCTGACGGTCGATCCGGTGCTCGGGATCGGGGTGCTGCTCGGCGTCCCGGTGCTGGCGGCCTCCGTCTGGCCGCTGATCGGCCCGTTCGAGCGGCGCTACGAGCAGCAGCGCGCCCTCGGCGGCAAGGCCACCGAGCTGGCGGCCGACACCGTCGCGGGGCTGCGGGTGCTGCGCGGCATCGGCGGCGAGGAGCTGTTCCTGGAGCGGTACCGCGCCGCCTCCCAGAAGGTCCGCGCGGCGGCCGTCCGCTCGTCCCGGATCTGGTCGCTGATGCAGGCGCAGCAGGTGCTGCTGCCCGGGCTGTTCGTGGTCGGCGTCACCTGGTACGGCGCCCGGCTGGTGGCCGACGGCGAGCTCGCCGTCGGCACCCTGATCGCGGTGTACGGCGCGACGGCCTTCCTGGCCGCTCCGCTGCGCGTCCTGGGCGAGGCGGCGCACGCCTGGAGCGTGGCCCGGGTCTCCGCCGGGCGGGCCGTGCGGGTGCTCTCGCTGGCCCGGACCGCCGGCACCGCCGAGGCCTCGCTGGCCAGGCCGGACAAGGCGGACCTGCACGACCCGGCGAGCGGGCTGACCGCGCGGGCCGGCGAGCTGACCGCGGTGGTCTGCGGCGACCCGGACTTCGCCGGGTCGCTGGCCGAACGGCTGGGCGGGCACGTGCCGCTGGCCGAGGGCGAACGGGCGCAGGCCTCGGTGCGGCTCGGCGGCACGGAGCTGGACTCGGTGCCGCTGGCCGAGGCCAGGGCGGCGGTGCTGGTCCACGACAAGGAGCCGGTGCTGCTCTCCGGCACGCTGGCCGAGCTGTTCGACATCCCCTCCTCGGGGCGGGTCCCGGCCGCCGCGGCCCTGGCGGCGGCCCGGTCCGACGACGTGCTGGAAGCCCTGGTGGACGGCTCGCCCGAGTGCGGGGGCGACCCGATGCGCGCCCGGATCACCGAGCGCGGACGCTCGCTCTCCGGCGGGCAGCGCCAGCGGCTCGCGCTGGCCCGCGCCCTGCTGGCGGACCCGCCGGTGCTGGTGCTCGACGAGCCCACCAGCGCGGTGGACGCGCACACCGAGTCGCGGATCGCCACCGGGCTGCGGGACACCAGGGCGGGCCGCACCACCGTGGTGTTCGCGACCAGCCCGCTGCTGCTCGACCAGGCGGACCGGGTGGTGCTGCTGCAGGAGGGCCGGGCCGTCGCGGCCGGGCGGCACCGCGAGCTGATGCGGACCGAGCCGGCCTACCGGGCCGTGGTCACCCGCGAGGAGGAAACGGCCCGTCCGGTGGGTGGGGCCGTATGAGGACCGCCGTCAAAATCCCTGCCCCACACGCGAGGAGTACGTCATGAAGCCCCCCGTCCAGGAGGAACAGGGGCCCGTCGCCACCCTGCCGGTCGGTTCCCCGGCCGCCGTGCGCGAGTACCTGCTGCTGCTCGCGCGGCGGCACCGCGCCGGGTTCTCCGCCGTGGTGGTGCTGCACTCGACGGCCACCCTGGCCGGGCTGGTCGGGCCGTGGGTGCTCGGCCGCCTGGTCGAGTCGCTGGCCACCGGCACCGCCGGGTCCACCATCGCGGTGGCGGTCACCTGGTACCTGCTGGCACTGGTGGCCCAGGCGGCGTTCACCGGCTGGTCGCGGATGCGCGGCGCGGTGCTCGGCGAGCGGGTGCTGGCCGACCTGCGGGAGGACTTCCTGGTCCGCTCGGTGGCTCTGCCGACCGGTGTGCTGGAGCGGGCCGGCACCGGGGACCTGGTCTCCCGGGGCACCACCGACGTCGACCGGCTGGACAAGTCGGTACGCGAGGCGGTGCCCGAACTCGCCGTCGCCGTGGTGTCGTTGCTGCTGGTGCTCGGTGCGCTGCTGGTCACCTCGCCACTGCTCGCGCTGACCGCGCTGATCGGGCTGCCACTGCTGCTGGCCGGCTCCCGCTGGTACTTCCGGCGCGCGCCGCAGTCCTACCGCAGCGAGGCGGCCGGGTACGCGGCGGTGAGCAACGTGCTGGCCGAGACGGTCGACGCCGGGCGGACGGTAGAGGCGCTGCGGCTGGGCGACCAGCGGGTCCGGTTGACGGACCGCAAGCTGCGCGAGTGGCTGGCCTGGGAGCGGTACACCCTGTGGCTGCGCTTGGTCTGGTTCCCGACCATCGACGCGGTCTACACCACGGCGGTGCTCGCCACCCTGGTGCTCGGCGGACTGTTCACCCTCCGAGGCTGGATCACCGTGGGCCAGTTGACCACCGGCGTGCTCTATGCGCAGATGCTGACCGGTCCGGTGGACCTGATCCTGCGCTGGTACGACGAGCTCCAGATCGGCCAGGCCTCGCTGGCCCGGCTGGTCGGCGTGCGCGAGGTGCCCGAGCACGAGGGGGACGAGTCCGCCCGGCCGGACGGCCGTCGGGTCGAGGCCAGGGACGTCCGCTTCGGCTACCGCGAGGGCGCCGACGTCCTGCACGGGATCAGCCTGGACGTCGCCCCGGGCAGCCGGGTCGCGCTGGTAGGGCCGTCCGGGGCGGGCAAGTCCACCCTCGGCCGGCTGCTCGCCGGGATCTACGCCCCCGGCCGCGGCAGCGTGACCCTCGGCGGGGCGGCGCTGGCGCGGATGCCCGCCGAGCGGGTGCGCGCGGAGGTCGCGCTGGTGAACCAGGAGCACCACGTCTTCGTCGGCACCCTGCGGGACAACCTGCGGCTGGCCGCGCCCGACGCGGACGACACCGAGCTGCGGGCAGCGCTGGAAGCGGTGGACGCCGGGGCCTGGGTGGACGCCCTGCCGGAGGGGCTGGACACCGAGGTCGGCTCCGGCGGCACCTCGCTGACCCCGCCGCAGGCCCAGCAGCTGGCGCTGGCCCGGCTGGTGCTGGCCGATCCGCACACCCTGGTGCTGGACGAGGCCACCTCCCTGCTGGACCCGCGGGCCGCCCGCCACCTGGAGCGCTCGCTCTCCCGGGTGCTGGAGGGCCGGACGGTCATCGCCATCGCCCACCGGCTGCACACCGCGCACGACGCGGACGTGATCGCGGTGGTCGAGGACGGGCGGATCAGCGAGTACGGCAGCCATCCGGACCTGGCCGCGGCGGGCGGTCCGTACGCGGCGCTCTGGCGGTCCTGGCGGGACGAGCGGTAGCGGGAGGTCCGGGCCGGGGAGCTTCCGGGGAGCTTCCAAACCCGTACGGGGCTCGATTACCCCGTACGGGTTACTCCCCGGCCCGGAATGGCGCGTAATCGGGCAAATCGGCCGTACGGCCCGCAGACTGCTCCGGTGACCAAGATTTCAGACGGCTCGTCCCGCTCCTCCCGCGGTGAGATCGGTGGGATTCCCACGCGCTACATCGGGATCGGCGTCATCGTCGTCCTCGCCGTGTGGTTCCTGTTCGCCAACCTCGACAGGGTGCAGATCCAGTTCTGGGTCTTCACCGTCACCGCGCCGCTCTGGATCGCGCTGCTGGCCACGCTGATCGCGGGCGTCGTGCTGGGCTGGCTGTTGAAGGGGCGGCGCAGCAAGTGACCGCGGCCCCCGGGCCGGCCCCGACCGGCGCCTCGGCCTTCACCCCGCTGATCGAGGTGCGCGGGGTCAACAAGCACTTCGGGGACCTGCACGTCCTCCAGGACATCGACCTGACGGTCGGGCGCGGCGAGGTCGTCGTGGTCATCGGGCCGTCCGGCTCCGGCAAGTCCACCCTCTGCCGGGCGATCAACCGGCTGGAGCCGATCGAGGACGGCACCATCCTGATCGACGGCGAGCCGCTGCCCGAGGAGGGCAAGGGCCTGGCCAGGCTGCGCGCCGAGGTCGGCATGGTGTTCCAGTCCTTCAACCTGTTCGCGCACAAGACCGTGCTGCAGAACGTCTCACTCGCGCAGATCAAGGTCCGCGGGCGGCCCCGGGCCGAAGCGGACGAGAAGTCCCGCGCGCTGCTGGAGCGGGTGGGCCTCGCCTCGCACGCCGCCAAGTACCCGGCGCAGCTCTCCGGCGGGCAGCAGCAGCGGGTCGCGATCGCCCGCGCGCTGGCGATGGAGCCCAAGGCGCTGCTGTTCGACGAGCCCACCTCGGCACTCGACCCCGAGATGATCAACGAGGTGCTGGACGTCATGCGCCAGCTCGCGAGCGAGGGCATGACGATGGTCGTGGTCACCCACGAGATGGGCTTCGCCCGGGCCTCCGCCAACCGGGTGGTGTTCATGGCCGACGGCCGGATCGTCGAGGACCGTGCCCCGGAGGACTTCTTCAGCGCTCCCGAGAGCGATCGCGCCCGGGACTTCCTGTCCAAGATCCTGAAGCACTGAGGCGGCGCCGTGAACCGTGAGACGACGCCCGCGGCTCGGCGCCTGACGACGTCCGTGGCTCGGCCTCTGACGACGTCGTCCGCGGCGCAGCCGGTCGCGAGGCCCGTGGCGACGTCGGTGACGAGGCCCGTGACGAGGCCGGTGGCGAGGCCCGCCGCGCGGGCGGGGAGGCGGGTGCTCGCCGCCGTCCTGCTGCTCACCGCGCTGCTGGCGGGTTGCGGCAAACCCGGCACCCCGCCGCTCAAGGGCCCGCAACCCAGCGCGCTGCCCACCTACCAGGTGCAGGACGCCTCCGCGATCACCGGCTCGCCGACCCTGGACGCCGCCCGCAGCCGGGGTTACCTGGTGGTCGGTGCCAAGGAGGACCAGCCGTACCTGGGCCAGAAGAACCCGGCCACCGGCGAGTACTCCGGCTTCGACATCGAGATCGCCAAGATGGTCGGCGCCTCGCTGGGCTTCCCGCCCGACCGGATCCGGTTCAGGACCATCGCCTCTGCCAACCGCGAGACCGCCCTGCAGAACGGCCAGGTGGACTACTACGTCGGCACCTACACCATCAACGAGAACCGGAAGAAGCTGGTCGGCTTCGCCGGCCCGTACTTCATCGCCGGGCAGTCGCTGCTGGTGCGCAGGAACAACGACACCATCCACGGTCCGGAGGACCTGGACGGCAAGAAGGTCTGCTCGGCGGCCGGTTCGACGCCGTACCAGCGGATCCAGTCGCAGTTCCCGAAGGCCAAGCTGATCGGCTACGACACCTACTCGGCCTGCGTCGACAACCTGATCACCGACCAGGTCGAGGCGGTGACCACCGACAACGCGATCCTGCTCGGCTACGCGGCCAAGGTGCCCGACGAGCTCAAGGTGGTCGGACCGCTGTTCTCCACCGAGCCGTACGGGATCGGGGTGCCGAGGGAGGACACCGTGCTGCGCGGCGCGATCAACGACGCGCTGGAGCACCACATGCAGAACGGCGACTGGCAGAGGGCCTTCGAGGCGACCCTCGGCCTCTCCGGGGAGCCGGCGCCGACCCCGCCGCAGATCGACCGGTACTGAGAGGCCACGCCGTGAAGACGCTGACCGACAACTGGTCGACCTACTGGGAGGGCTTCCTCGGCACGCTCTCGCTGTTCGTGGTGAGCGCCGTGCTGGCGCTGGTGCTGGGCGTGCTGGTCGCGGGCTTCCGGGTCTCACCGGTCAAGCCGCTGCGGGTGTTCGGGACGCTGTGGGTGACGGTGCTGCGCAACACGCCGCTGACGCTGCTGTTCTTCATCGTGGTGCTGGGGCTGCCCCGGTTCAACATCACCCTGCCCTTCTACACCTTCGCGGTGCTGGCGCTGGGCTGCTACACCTCGGCCTTCGTCTGCGAGGCGATGCGCTCGGGCATCAACACGGTGCCGGCCGGGCAGGGCGAGGCGGCCCGCAGCCTCGGCATGAGCTTCGGGCAGACGATGGGCCAGGTGGTGCTGCCGCAGGCGTACCGCTCGGTGGTGGCACCACTCGGCAGTGTGATGATCGCGCTGGCGAAGAACACGGCGATCGCCGGTTCGTTCAGCGTCACCGAACTGCTGGGCACCTACCGGACCATCAACGAGCTGGGCTACAGCATCGTCTGGACCTTCGTCTGGATCGCCGTCGGTTACCTGATCATCACCCTGGCCATCAGCGCCGTCTTCAACCTGCTGGAACGACGAGTGGCGGTGTCCCGATGACCGTTGAATCCTCGGCGCTGTACGACGTCCCCGGTCCGAAGGCGCTCGCCCGGCACCGGCTGTACGGCGGGATCGCGCTGCTGCTGATCGCGGCGCTGATCGGCTGGGTCGTCTACATGATGTTCCACACCCAGCAGTTCACATACGAGAAGTGGATGGCCTTCGAGTACCGGGGCGTGCAGGAACTGCTGCTGCGCGGGCTCGGCAACACCCTCAAGGCCTTCGGCTGGACGGTGCTGTTCGCGCTGCCCTTCGGCGCGCTGTTCGCGGCCGGGCGGCTCTCCGACCACCGGGTGGTGCGCTGGTTCGCCACCCTGGTGGTGGAGTTCTTCCGGGCCATGCCGGTGCTGGTGATGATCTTCTTCGTCTTCGTCGCGCTCAAGGTGCAGCCGCTCTGGGCGCTGGTGGCCGGCCTGGTGCTCTACAACGGCTCCGTGCTGGCCGAGGTGTTCCGGGCCGGCGTGCTCGCCGTGCCCAAGGGGCAGCGGGAGGCGGCGTACGCGCTCGGCATGCGCAAGACCCAGGTGATGTCCTACGTCCTGGTGCCGCAGGCCAACCGGGCGATGCTGCCGGCCATCATCAGCCAGCTGGTGGTCGCGCTCAAGGACACCTCGCTGGGGTTCCTGATCACCTACGAGGAGTTCCTGCACGCGGGCAAGCTGATCGCCACCAACCTGGACTACGACCTGCCGTTCATCCCGGTGGTCATGGTGATCGCGCCGATCTACATCGGCATGTGCCTGCTGCTCTCCTGGCTCGCCCGCTTCGTGGAGCGGCGCAGCCGGCGCAGCCCGAGCGTGCGCGGCGGGGCGCCGGTGGTCGAGGCCGGGGTGGCGATGGGGCTGCCGCCCTCGGTGCAGCAGTGACGGTGCGGTACTGAGAACGGGTGAGGTACCGAGAAGGTGAGGTACCGAGAAGGAGCGGTCCTGAGCAGGCCGGTTCGGGGCTGAACCATAGGTGCGGGTGGGGTCGGGGTCGATACCTCCAAATTCCTCTTATGATTCTCGGGCGCCCGGACGCGGCCGAAGCACGGCTGCGGCACGGCCGGGGCACGGCCGAAGTGCGGTATCGGCACGGCCGGAATGTGGTCGACGCGTGGCCGGAGCGGGCTGCCGAAGGTGGCGAGCGGGTGGGAGGGATCATGGAGCCGGTGTTCGATTCGCGGCACATCAGGACGTTCCACGAGGTCGTCCGGGCCGGCTCCTACTCGGCCGCCGCCCGCGAACTCGGCTACACCCAGCCCGCCGTCACCCAGCAGATGAAGGCGCTCGAACGCACCGTCGGCGTTCCGCTCTTCACCCGGGCGGGGCGCGGACTGCGGCTCACCGAGGCCGGCGAGGCGCTCTCCCGGCACGCCGAGCTGATCCTCGGCAGCATGTCGGCCGCCCAGCAGCAGCTCGCCGCGCTCGCCCGGCTGCGCGCCGGGCGGGTGCGGGTCTGCGCCTTCCCCAGCGCCAACGCCACCCTGATACCCCAGGCGATGGCCCGGCTGCTGGCCGAGCACCCCGGCGTGCGGGTGGAACTGCTGGAGGCCGAGCCGCCGGACTCCGTCCAGCGACTGCTGCGCGGGGAGTGCGACATCGCGCTGGCCTTCCGCTACCCGGGCGGGGCCACCGAGGTGCCGGAGGGCCTGGACGAGATCCCGCTGATGGAGGACCTGCTCACGGTGCTGCTGCCGGTCGGGCACCCGCTCGGCCGCCGGCACGCCGTACGGCTGGCCGACCTCGGCGGCGAACGCTGGATCGCCGGCTGTCCGCGCTGCCGGGCCAACCTGCTGCACGTCTGCGCGGAGGAGGGTTTCGCGCCGGACATCGTGTTCTCCACCGACGACAACCTCGCGGTGCAGTCGCTCGTCGCCGCCGGGGTCGGGATCGCGCTGATGCCGGCGCTGGTGCTCTCCTTCATGTGCCACCGCAAGGTCACCGGGCGGGCCGCCGAACCGCACCTGCGGCGGCAGGTGAGCGCGTACGTGCTGCGCGAGCACCGCCGGATCCCGGCCACCGGACTGGTGCTGGACCACCTGCGGCAGGCGGCGGCGAGCCGGGTCGGGTGCTGAGCAGTCCGACCGACACATAAGCGTTGATGGGGAGGTTGCTTACAAACCCTCCTTGGACGTGATGGGTCGATCCATTCGAACCTGTGGGGATGACACCCTCAGCCACGGTCGGCAGCGGCCGACTCACCGAGCGGATGACCGCGCTGATCAGTGAGATCCGCGCCGTCGTGGACCGCGGGCTCCCGCCGGAGCTCACCGCCTACCTGGTCGGCGAACGCCTCGCCCCGCACCTGCACGCCGACCCGGACGGGCCGGACGCGCTGCTCACCGCCGCCCAGCGCGAGGGCGACCCGCAGCGCTACCGCCAGCACGTCCTGCACGCCGAGGAGGACGGCAGCTTCTCCGTCGTCGCCCTGGTCTGGCTGCCCGGACAGCAGACCCCGATCCACGACCACGTCTCCTGGTGCGTGGCCGGCGTCCACCAGGGACAGGAGAGCGAGACCCGCTACCGGCTGGTCTCCGAAGGCCCCACCGCCCGACTGGTCGAGACCGAGCACGTGGCCGGCCCGGCCGGCACCGTGGCCGCCTTCGCCCCGCCCGGCGACATCCACCTGGTGCGCAACTCCTGTAGCAGCACGGCGATCTCCATCCACGTCTACGGCGCGGACGTCTCACGGCTCGGCACCAGCATCCGGCGGGTCTACCGGCTGCCCGCCGACCGGCAGCAGTGAGCGCGGCGTGGCACTGACTCTTCGGCAGACGCTCCGGCACCGCGCCGCCCGTACCCGTTCGCTGCCCCCGACGCGCGGGGACGCCCCCGGGCTGCTGCTCGCGGCGCTCGGAGTGGCCGCCGCTCTGGGCGTCCACGCGCTGGTACCGGCCGTGCCCGAGCTCACCGCCGCCGTCGTGCTCGGCATGGTGGCGGCGCACCTGCCGGGATTGCGCCCGGTGGTCCGCGGGATCGCCCGGCCCGGGCTGTCCACGGCCGGGAAGCGGCTGATGCGGCTCGGGATCGTCCTGCTCGGGCTCAAGCTCAGCCTGGACGACGTGCTCGGCCTCGGCTGGGCCACCGTCGCCATGGTGCTCGCCGTCGTCGCGGCCACCTTCGCGGGAACGCTCTGGCTGGGCCGGCGGCTCGGCCTGCCGGGGGACCAGCCGCTGCTGGTCGCCACCGGCTACTCGATCTGCGGGGCCTCGGCGATCGGCGCGGTCAGCCAGGCGGCGGGCAGCGAGGAGGAGGACGTCGCGGCCTCGGTGGCGCTGGTCACCCTGTGCGGGACGCTGGCGATCGCCGTGCTGCCACTGCTCCAGCATCCGCTCGGGCTCGGCGAGTTGGAGTTCGGGCGCTGGGTCGGGGCGAGCGTGCACGACGTCGGGCAGGTGGTCGCCACCGCGCAGACCGGCGGGCCGGGGGCGCTGCGGGAGGCGGTGCTGGTCAAGCTGATGCGCGTGGTGCTGCTGGCGCCGCTGGTCGCGGGGGTCGCCGTGGCGGTGCGGCGGAACCTGCGGGCGGCGCGGGTGGCGGCCTCGGTTTCGGTTTCGGCGGAGGTTCCGGTGGGGGCCTCGGTGGGTGCCCCGGCGGGGGCTTCCGCGGTCGGCGGGGCGCGCGACGGGGCGGGCGACGGCGCGGGCGGGAAGTCGGGTGAGAAGCCGGGTGGGAAGTCGGTGAAGGCAGGCAGCCGTCCGCCGATCGTGCCGCTGTTCGTGGCGGGGTTCCTCGCGATGATCGTCCTGCGGACCACCGGAGTACTGCCCGAGCGGGCGCTCGGCCTGGCCGCGGACGCCCAGGAACTGCTGCTGGCCGCCGCGCTGTTCGGTCTCGGCAGCGCGGTCCACCTGCCGACCATGGCCCGCACCGGCGGGCGGATCGCCCTGCTCGGGCTCGGATCCTGGGTGGTCGTCGCGGGCGTCTCGTACGCGGGGGTGCTGGTCACGAACTGACGGGCCCGGATGCGGACTCGGCTATTGTCGGGCGGGTGACCGCCCCGCCCCGTAACGGGTCGGCCCCGCAGCCGAGTTCGACCCGAGTCCGCCAAGGAGGACGGATGACCACCGCACTGCCCGAACGCGACGGCCACGAGGCCGTTGTCACGCTCGACCGGCGGGAGGGCCCGTACGGCGAGGTGGTGCTCCGGCAACGCGGTCGGGACTTCGAGATCATCGCCAACGGCTGCTTCCTGATGGACACCGCCGATGGGCGTTCGGAGCGGCTGCTCATCCAGGCGGCGCTGGACGAGCTGGACCGTACGGGCCGCGCGGCCGAGCGCCCGTCGGTGCTGATCGGGGGCCTCGGGGTCGGCTTCTCGCTGGCGTACGCGGCGGCCGAGCCGCGCTGGGGGCGGATCGCCGTCGTCGAGCGGGAGACCGCGATCATCGACTGGCACCGGACCGGCCCGCTCGGCGCCTTCTCGGACGGCGCCCTGGACGACGAGCGGGTCGAGGTGTTCCACACCGATCTGCTGGAGTACCTCGCGGCGGCGGACGGCGAGCGCTACGACGCGCTGTGCCTGGACATCGACAACGGACCGGACTGGACCGTCACCGAATCCAACGACGGGCTGTACGGCGCGGACGGACTCGCGGTGCTGTGGCACCGCCTGCGGTCGGGCGGGGTGCTGGCCGTGTGGAGCGCGCAGCCCTCGCCGGCCTTCGAGGAGGCGCTGCGGGCGGTGGGGTTCACGGATGTGATGACGCACGAGATTCCGGTGGCCCGGGGGGTGCCGGACGTGGTGCACCTGGCCCGGCGGGCGGCTTGAGGGCGGAGGACCACTGGTAGTAACGGATGACAGCTAACGGCTGACAGCCGACAGGTAACAGATTTCAGATTTCGTTCGCTGAAATCTGAACCTTGTCAGCTGTCGGCTGTCACGTGTCACCCGTTCGTCGCGGCGGCGCGCAGCGGCTCCTCCCGCACCAGCAGCTCCCCGTATCCCTCCGGCTCAGCCGAACGGGCGGTTCTCCGGTGCGGCGTTGGCTTCGTCCGTCTCGTCCGTCGGCTCCGGTTCGGCCGCCGACGCGTCCGCGAAGCCGTCCATGGCGAAGGGGTTGAAGTCCGGCGGCGGGACCATCACCGGGGTGCCCTTGCGCGGGGTGGGTTCCTGGCTGTCCGCGGGCTGCCCCGAACCCTGGTCCGTCGTTTCCGCCGCGGTGGGCGGGGCCTGGGCCGGGATGACGGGCGGGGTCGTGGGCGGTGGCGGGACGGCCGGGCCCTGGGCGGGCAGCGTGGTGCCGAACGGATCGGGCTTCTGCTCGGCCGCGACCGTGGTGCCGAACGGGTCGGCGATCGGAGCGGCAGCGGAGGGCTGGGTGGCGGGCGGGTCGCTCGCCACGTCCGGGCTGCCGTCCATGGCGAAGGGGTTGAAGTCCGGCGGTGGGACCATCACCGGGGTGCCCTTCGGCCTGTCCGCGGCATCCTGCGCCGTCTCGTCCCCACCGGCAGCGGGGGCCTCCGCCACCGGCGCGAAGGGGTTGAAGTCCGCGGGAGGCACCCGTACCGGCGTGCCACGCAGGTGCACGGGCTTCTCCGCCGACTCCTCCTCGACGGCGGCGGGTTCAGGAACGGGCGCAGGAACAGGCGCGGGCTCAGGCTCGGGAAGGGGAGCCGGAGCCGGAACAGGTGCCTGGGTCGGCACGGTGCCCACCGCGGTCGGCACGCCGTCCCAGCCGAACTGGATGCTTTTCAGCAGCTCCGCGAACGCCTCCGTGTACAGCTCCCAGTCCTCCGGCCGCGCCGTGGACAACTGGGCGCACAGCACCGTCCCACCGTCCGGCAGCGGGACGAAGGCCTGGACGGCCGAGGTGACCACCCAGCGCCGCTGCCCGTCGGCGGCCAGCGGGCCTGGCACCGGGACGGTCCGGCCCTCGACCAGGACGGCGGCCGGCCCGGCCGGCAGCAGGACGGTCCACACCTCGGCGTGCCGCCGGACGGTGGCCAGCTCGGTGGCGAGCGCGGTGATCGGCAGCGGGTGCCGGGCGAGCGAGACGACGAGGGTGGCGTCCGAGTAGCGGCCGTCCAGCTCCAGGGCGCAGACGCCGGCGTAGACGACGCCCGCGTCGCGGATCAGGTCGGCCAGGGTGGCGGAGATCACCGCGAAGTCGCGCCGGGGCTCCGGGCCGGTGGCGCTGAACAGTTCCTCGGCGACCTCGGCCAGGTGCCGGGCCAGTTCGTCGGCGGCCGCCACGGTGGCCGGGGCGGCGCCGCCGGTCCGGTCCGTGCCGTCGGGCAGCGGGGGCACCGCCCGGGCGGAGACGCCGGGCGGACCGTCCGGGGAGGTGAGCGAGTGGAAGCCGGGCGGCACGACCAGCCGGACCTCGGCGCCCGCGCCGGTGGGCAGTTCGACCGGCTGACGGGTCTGCTGCCCGGCCGCCAGCGCGGCCAGCGCGGGGGCGAACGGCGGACGCAGCTTGGCGTCGGCGAACTCGCCGGTGACCGGGAGCTGGAACAGCGCGGCCGAGGTGGTGCCCCGGTCGGCGATGGCGCCGCGCACCGCGCCGCCGCCGTAGCGGGTCTGGAGCGCGGCGACCACCCGGTCGGTGAGCCGTGCGCCGGTGCCGGGACGGGCGGTGCCCGCGGTGGTCACCGTGCCGAGCCGGTCGACGGCGGTGTGCACCGGGCCGTTGGGGGCCAGCGGCAGGCCGAACAGCGCCTCGCCGGCCGGGTGTTCGCCCGTCCGCAGGGCGCTCAGCGAGGCCGCCGGGTGGCGAGAGGTGTGCTCGTCGAAGAGGGCGTCGGTGAGGGTGCCGAGGGTCGCGCAGACCTGCTCCGCTGCCGCGAAGGGGTTGGCCTCCACACTGAACTGGACGTCCTGGGTCAACTGGTGAGCCCCCCGCTCTGCTCCGTCTGCCGTCGGTGGTTCGAGTGGGACCGGGCGCGCCGCGGCGGCGTGCCGTCAGATCCCTGCTCATTCCTATCAGAGCCCACCGTCAGGACCGAACCGCAGGATGACCCGATGATCACGCGGACGGCCGGCGCGGCGACGACCTCGGCCCCTCCCCGGTAACCGACCCGTGACCGACCCGGCGACGGCTCCGGTCACTCCGCGGCGGCTCCGGCGGCCTGCGCGGACCCGTCGTCGGGGGCGCCGGCGGCGAGCGCGGTGACCGCCTCGACGATCCCGGGCACGGCGAACAGTCCCGCGAGGTCCCGCACCAGGCGCCCGGTCGGGCCGTCCGGGCGCTCGTCGGCGAAGAAGGAGGCCAGTTCGGCGGCGAGAGCCGGCTCGCGGGCGGCGGTGAGGGTGAGCGCCGCGACGAACTCCTGCACCAGGTGCAGCTGGAGCTCCTCCAGCGGCACCGAGCGTTCGGCCAGCCACTCCAGCGAGGTGATCTCGGCGTTGGCGATCCAGGCCCGGACGGTCAGCCGCAGCCCGACACCCGGCGCGGGGATCGCCAGGTGGGCCAGGATCTGCTCCTGCGCGGCCCGGCGCACCTCGTCGATCACCGCCGAGGTGCCCGCGCTGGCCGCCACCGAGCCGCCGCGAAGCAGCGCGGCGAAGCCCGGCCCGTGGCTCTGCACGAAGTCCAGGTAGCGGCCCATCACGCGGTGCAGCCGCTCCGACAGCGGCCCTTCCATCGGCTCCTCGAACCGGGCCGACAGTTCCTTCCCGGCCCGCCGCAGCGACTCCTCGTACAGTGCCTGCTTGCCGGGGAAGTAGTGGTACACCAGCGGCCGGGAGGCGCCCGCGGCGGCGGCGATGTCGTCGATCGACACCTCCTCCGGCGGCCGCCGGGCGAACAGTTCCAGCGCCACGGCGATCAGTTGCTCCCGCCGCTCGTCCACGCTCAGCCGCCGGCGCGGCCGCTCGCCCGCCGGCCGGGCGGAGCCGCCGGCGCCGGCGGCTGCGGAGGTCCGTGCTGCGTGGTCGGCCGTCGGCGACGGCGTACGGGAGGCCATGCGCGCCACCCTAGTTCGTCGAGGGCCGTCCGGTGGAGCCAGGGGCCCGGCGCGACCGGCCCGGGCACGGCTCCCGAGTCCCGCGGTCGCCGGGATCAGGCGGAGCGGAGGCCCAGATAGCGGCGGTAGGCCTCGACGCCGTCGGGGACGAACGGGTCACGGGTGAGGCGGTCGGCGAGTTCGGCGGGGGTGAGCCAGGCGTGCCAGGCGACCTCGGACTCCTGGGGGGAGACCGGGCCGTCCCACTCGGCCTCGTACATGTCGCACCACCAGGAGAGCCGGTCCTGGTCGAAGCCGTCCTGCTCGAACCGGTCCTGCTCGAAGAGGAACTTGAACAGCGGGCGCGGGGCGATGCCGTGGACGCCGAGCTCCTCCTCGGCCTCCCGGACGGCGGCCTCGGCGTAGGTCTCGCCGGAGCCGACCACGCCGCCGACGAACATGTCGTACGCGCCGGGGGCGAACAGCTTGGTGTCGGTGCGGCGGTGGACGAAGATCCGTCCGGCCGGGTCACGGACCAGGATGAAGACGCAGCGGTGGGTGAGCCCGCGCCGGTACACCTCGCCGCGCGCGGCGGTCCCGATCACGCGGTCGTGCTCGTCGACGACGTCCAGCAGTTCCTCGGCAGGGTTGGTCATGGGGGACAGGTTAGGGTTTCCGGGCTCGGTTCGAACGAGTTCGGTCGAAGACGGTCGAATGACATCGAGAACGAGCGTGAGCGGCACGGGAAACAACGGAACTGGTCGAGGGCGGCGCGCGGTGGTGGAGATCTGGGGCGAGACGGCCGAGGGGTTCGAGCCCGTGCGGGCGGCCTTCGCCCGCAACTTCGCCGACTACGGCGAGCTCGGCGCGGCCTTCGCGCTGTACGTGCGCGGCCGCAAGGTGGTCGACCTGTGGGGTGGCGACGCCCGGCCCGAGGTCGGCGGCCGTCCGGCGCCCGCGGTGCCGTGGACGGCGGACACCGCACAGGTGCTGCGCTCGGTCACCAAGGGCCTGACCGCCACCACCGCGCTGCTGCTGGCCGAGCGCGGCCTGCTCGACCTGGACGCCCCGGTCGCCTCGTACTGGCCGGAGTTCGCGGCGGCCGGCAAGGGCCGGGTGCCGGTGAGCTGGCTGCTCTCGCACCAGGCCGGAGTGCCCGCGCTGGACGTGCCGCTGCGGTTGGAGGACGTGCTCACCTGGGAGCGCGCGGCCGCCGCCGTCGCCGCGCAGGCGCCCGCCTGGGAGCCCGGCACCGCGCACGGCTACCACCCGTACACCTTCGGCTGGCTGGTCGGCGAGGTGGTGCGCCGGGTGAGCGGCCGGACGATAGGCCGGTACTTCGCCGAGGAGATCGCCCGGCCGCTGGGGCTGGACCTGTGGATCGGACTGCCGGCCGGCGCCGCGCCCAGGGTCGGCAAGCTGGTCGACCTGCCGGCCCCGGAGGCGGCCAGGACCGGGCCGAGCGGGCTGCGGCTGCGGCCCAAGCAGGCCGTCCGGGACGCCTACCAGGACCCGGCCTCGCTGACCGCCCGCTCCTTCGCCTCGGTGCTCCCCGGCGTGGACCTCAACGACCCGGCGGTGCAGGCCGCCGAGATCCCCGGCGCCGGCGGCATCGGCACGGCCCGGTCGCTGGCCCGGTTCTACGCGGCGCTGATCGGTGCCGCCGACCGCCCGGACGGCTCCGGCGCGCTGCTGCCGCCGCTGCTCGGCCCCGAGGTGCTGGCGCGCGCGGTCGGCCCGGCGGTGAGCGGTCCGGACCGGGTGCTGATCGTCAACTCCACCTTCGGCATGGGCTTCTGGCGGCACGGCCCGACCGCGCCGATGGCCTCCCCGGCGAGCTTCGGCCACCCGGGCCGGGGCGGGTCGCTCGGCTTCGCCGACCCCGACCTGGGGCTGGGCTTCGGCTACGTCACCAACGGCATGCAGCCGGGTGTCACCGGGGACGTCCGCTCGCGGAACCTGATCCGCGCGGTGCGGGGGTGCCTGGGGCTGGACCGGTAGGGCGCGTCGGACGGCCGGCGTCGGACGGTCGGCGTCGCGCGCCCGGCGTCGGGCGTCAGGCGGGACCCGTCGGGCGCGCCCCGGGCTCAGGCCTGGCCGGTCTCGAAGCGGCTGACCTTCCCGCCGTCCACGGTGAAGCGCCAGGCGGTGCGCATCTCGCCCCAGGTGTCGTTGGTGAAGTTGGCGACCAGCGCGCGGCCGCCGTCGGATTCGGTCTGGACGTCCATCCGACCGTGGGTGGTGAAGATCTCGCGGTCGATCCAGTCCGCCAGGTTCCGGTCGGAGCCGTCGTCGGACATGGTCGCGTCCTCGGCGAGCAGCCCGACGAAGGCCTCGCGGTCGCCCGCGTTGATCGCGGTGACGGCGGCGCGGACGACGGGGTCGCTGAGCTTGGCGGTGGCGATGGTCACGGGGACTCCCGGGAGGGTGAGGGGTTGGGGGGAGTCCTGTCTACGGCGTTCGCGCGGGCTGTCCGGGCATGTCGGCGGCGCGTCGGTGAATCGGCCGCATTCCTGTGCTTTGATCCCCTGAACAGGCGATCCGCCCCGGAGCCCGCCACGGGGAGTGGCGAGGGAGCGGGAGGCCCCGGTGGGCCTCCCGCTCCGCTTTCCCGCCTGAGCGGTCCTCCCCGGTGCGCTGTTCCTCCCGGGCGCGCTGTTCCTCCCGGGCGTACGGGCCTGAGCGTTGTCGTACGAGCCTTCCGGGGTGTCCGGGCCCCGGCCTAGAAGAAGCCGACCGCGTCGGGGGAGTAGCTGACCAGCAGGTTCTTGGTCTGCTGGTAGTGCTCCAGGAGCGCCTTGTGGTTCTCCCGCCCGATGCCCGAGTTCTTGTAGCCGCCGAAGGCCGCATGGGCCGGGTAGGCGTGGTAGCAGTTCGTCCAGACCCGGCCCGCCTGGATGGCGCGCCCGGCCCGGTGGGCGGTGTTGAGGCTGCGGGTCCAGACGCCCGCGCCGAGCCCGTACTGGGTGTCGTTGGCGAGCGCGACGGCGTGGTCGAAGCCGTCGAAGCGGGTGACCGAGACGACCGGCCCGAAGATCTCCTCCTGGAAGACCCGCATGGAGTTGTCGCCCTCGAAGACCGTCGGCGTCACGTAGTAGCCGCCGGCCAGCGCGCCGCCGAGGTCGGCCCGCTCGCCGCCCACCAGGACCTTGGCGCCCTCGTCCCGGCCGATCTCGAAGTAGGAGAGGATCTTCTTCAGCTGCTCGACGCTGGCCTGGGCGCCGACCTGGGTCTCGGTGTCCAGCGGGTTGCCCTGGCGCATCGCGCGCACCCGCGCCAGTCCGTCGCCGAGCAGCCGCTCGTAGACCGGGGACTCGATCAGCGCGCGGCTGGGGCAGGTGCAGACCTCGCCCTGGTTGAGGGCGAACATCGCGAAGCCCTCGACGGCCTTGTCGTAGAAGGCGTCGTCGGCGGCCGCGACGTCCGAGAAGAACACGTTGGGGCTCTTGCCGCCGAGCTCCAGTGTGACCGGGATCAGGTTGTCGGCCGCGGAGCGGGCGATCAGCCGGCCGGTGGTGGTCTCGCCGGTGAAGGAGATCTTGCGGACCCGGGTGCTGGCGGACAGCGGGGCGCCGGCCTCCTCGCCGAAGCCGGTGACGATGTTGACCACGCCGGGCGGCAGCAGGTCGGCGGTCAGCTCGGCGAGCAGCAGCACCGAGGCCGGGGTCTGCTCGGCGGGCTTGAGGACGACCGTGTTGCCGGCCGCGAGCGCCGGGGCGAGCTTCCAGATCGCCATCAGGATCGGGAAGTTCCACGGGATGATCTGGCCGACCACGCCCAGCGGCTCGTGGAAGTGGTACGCCACGGTGTCCTCGTCCAGCTGGGAGAGGCTGCCCTCCTGGGCGCGCAGCGCACCGGCGAAGTAGCGCAGGTGGTCGACGGCGAGCGGGAGGTCGGCGGCCAGCGTCTCGCGCACCGGCTTGCCGTTCTCCCAGCTCTCCGCGACGGCGAGCTGCTCCAGGTTCGCCTCCATCCGGTCGGCGATCCGCAGCAGGACCTGCGCGCGCTCGGCGGCCGGGGTGCGGCCCCAGGAGGGGGCGGCGGCGTGGGCCGCGTCCAGGGCGGCCTCGATGTCCTCGGCGGTGCCGCGGGCGACCTCGGTGAACACCTCGCCGGTGACCGGGGTCGGGTTGTCGAAGTACTCGCCGCGCAGCGGGGGCGTCCATCCGCCGCCGATCCAGTGCTCGTACCGGGACCGGTAGGCGACGATGCTGCCGGGGGTGCCGGGGGGTTGGTAGACCGTCATGCTGGGTGTCTCCTCGCTGCGTCGGGCACCGCCCGGTGCGGCTCGGGCCACGGGCGGTGCGCCGGGCCGCCCGGCAGGGGCGGTCCGGCGGAGGGTACGGACACGCAATGGGACCGGCGCTCCGTCGGGGGCGCCCGTCGCGGAGCACGATAGCCGCCGGGCACCCGACGCGGCTACGGTCCGTGCGCCGGGCGGGTACGGAGGGTGCGCCTTCCGGTCGCTCTCGGGGGTGCGCGGGCGGGAGGGGCCGGCACGGATCACCGGGGACGTCCCGGAACGGGATCATCGCGGCTGCCCGGGGAGGGATCACCGCCGCTGCCCGGAGAGGGATCACTGCGGCTGTCCCGGAACGGATCACTGCGGGGGCGCGTGTTCCGGTCGCGCCCCCGCATGCGCTGTCGCGCGCCGCCGCGTGAAGGCGGGGCCGCCCTCATGGCGTGCCGCCGCACGCCGCCGTGCGTCGGGGGACCGCCCCCGTGGCGTGCCGCCGCACGCCTCCGCGTGGCCGGGGCAGCACCCTCGGGGCGCGCCACCGCACGCCCGTCGGACGGCTCCGGGCGCGTGGCGGTCACACCGCCTGGTACCGGCCGGTGCGGGCCTCCCAGCTGAGGTAGCCGGCCAGCCAGGTGAGCAGCCCGTCCGCGTACCGTTGGGCGATCGTCCCTTCGATCCGGGAGAGGCCCAACTCGCGGTGCACGTCCGGCAGTCTGTCGCGCAGCTCGGCGCAGCGGTCGACCATCAGCTGGGCCTCGGCGATGACCACGGCGCAGGCCTCCTCGGCCGAGCAGCGCCGCTCCCGCTGGACGATCATGACCAGGTTGTTCACGTCCCCGCGCGGCGCCTCCAGCGGGTACGATCGCACGTCGTTGCTGAGTGACGGTATGTCGGCCGCCAGCTGGCGGAGTTGACGCAGCACCGGGTGGTGCAGGACGGCGGCCGGGACCTCGAACTGGCCCAGGCGCTCGACCATGTCGAAGATGGTCTCCATGGCCGCGGTGCCCCGTCGGAGCTCCAGGTAGCCGTCGCGGTCCGGTGGCCGGGTGGAGATCCGGCCGGCCGCCTCGGCCGGGTGGCTGGCCAGGTAGTACTCCCAGTTGTAGGCGGCGCGGGCCTGCCAGCGGGCCGGCATGCCCTGCACGCTGCGGTTCCACAGGTCGGCGAAGGCGGTCTCGACCGGGGACCCCTGGTCGGGGCGGGCGCCGTGCAGGACGGCGATCAGCCGCTCGCAGATCGGGGCCACCTCGGCGGGGCGGCGGCCGAGCGGGCCGTCGAACTGGTCGTCGAAGAGGAAGTAGAAACCCATCAGGTCGGCGGCCAGGGCGAGTTCGTCCGGACCGGCGTCCGGGTAGCCGAGCGCGGCGAGGTCCACCACCTCCCAGTGCGCGTAGCCGGGGTGGTCGACGTCGGGCAGCAGCGGATGGCGGATCAGCCAGTCCCGGTGCAGTTCGGTGGCGCGCCGGCCGTGCGGACTGCGGCGGTGCGGGAACGGAATCTGAAGTGAAGTGTCGTCAGACATCGGACTCCCGGTGCAGCGGAGGGTGGGGGCGCTTCTTATTCGAGCACTGTCGGTGTGGGGAGTTGACGCGGAGGGGCGCGAGTGCTGGGGGCGGATTTCGCAAGATCATCTGCGCCTCGAAGGCCGTAGGGTATCTGATGCAATGATCGGACGTTAGGGATATTGGGCGATTGCCCTCGACGGTACGCCCGAACCCCCACCGTCCGCCCCAGCCTGCACGAATGCCCCACGGGAAGGTCCGTGCGGCGCTAACCTCGGCTCCACGCAGTGATGGAGCTGTGACGCGAGCGGGCGAGGCGGAGGCGCGAGGGTGACCGAGCAGGAGAACGCAATTGGGGCGGGTGCTGGTTCCGCCCCCGACGGCGACGTCACCGCGCCCCGGGTCCGGTTGCGAGACCGCGACGCCGAACTGCGCTCGGTGGAGGCCGCCGTCGACCGGCTCTGCCGCGGCTTCGCCGCCGGCGGCACCGAGATCGGTGACCTGCTCACCTTCTCCGGCCGCCCCGGCATCGGCAAGACCAGTCTGCTGCACGAGGTCCGGCGGCTCGCCAAGGTCCGCGACGGCGCCACCGTGCTGTTCGCCCGAGGCGGCGAACGGCAGTTCAAGGAGCCGTACCACGTGCTGCGCCAGCTGCTCCAGCCCGTGCTCACCGACCTGAAGCCCGACGTGTTCAGCCAGGTCATGGGCACCTGGGAGGAGGTCGTCGGGCCGGCCATGGGTCTGAAGCAGCCCAAGGTCGGTGCCCGCCGCCTCGACCCGCAGGGCGTGCGCGACGGCCTCGACTACGTCATCACCCAGCTCGCGCCGCGCCGCGCGCCGATGGTGATGATCGTCGACGACCTGCACTGGGCGGACGGGGAGTCACTCTCCTGGCTGACCAAGTTCGCCATCCGATCGAGTGAACTTCCTGTCCTGCTCGTCTTCGCCTTCCGGGAGGACGAGAACGACTGGCCCGCCGAGACCCAGGACTTCCGCCGGGACGTCCTCGCGCTCAAGGGTCGCAAGCACGAACTCAACCGGCTCTCCCTCAACTCCGTCACCGACATGATCCGCGCCGAGCTCGGCGACAAGGCCGAGGACGCCTTCTGCTACGAGTTCTGGAACGTCGTCAACGGCAACCCGTTCGAGGCCAACACCCTGCTCGACCAGGTCCGCGAGCAGGAGCTCGAACCCGTCGAGGAGAACTCCCGGCAGCTGCGCGAAC
Organism: Kitasatospora sp. NPDC001132; assembly: GCF_053598415.1. Classification (NCBI taxonomy): domain Bacteria; kingdom Bacillati; phylum Actinomycetota; class Actinomycetes; order Kitasatosporales; family Streptomycetaceae; genus Kitasatospora; species Kitasatospora sp. NPDC001132. Next base: position 266,611 of record NZ_JBSFKF010000010.1, read on the forward strand.
TCGCCGTCGACGCCGCCGGGATGACCCTCAAGAGCTGGCTGGACCGGCTCGGCGCCAGCACCCTGCGCTTCGCCTGGGCCTGCGCGATGCTGGGTACCGACATCCGGGTCGACCTCGCCACCCGGATCTCCACCCTGAGCACCGAGGGCGCCCGCGAGGCCATCAAGCAACTGCGCAAGCAGCGCGTGCTGACCCAGACCCCCAACGGGAACCTGGAGTTCGTCCACCCGCTGATCGCCAGCTCCATCTACAACACCATGCCGGACGCCACCCGCCTCGGGATGCACGGCATCGCCGCCGCCGAGATCGAGAACGCCGGACTCGGCCTGCTCGCCGCCTCCCGCCACCTGGTCGAGACCCACTCCGGCGAGGGCGACGACCGGATCGTCAAGAAGCTCCGCCGCGCCGCCGTCGAACACCAGCTGATCGGCGCCCCCGAGGCCGCCCAGCGCTGTCTGCACCGCGCGCTCAACGAGCCGCCCGCCGACGAGATCAAGGCCGAGGTGCTGTACGAACTCGGCTGCTCCGCACTGCTCACCGACCCCGTCGCCACCGTCAACCAGCTCAAGCTGGCCCTCGACCCCGACGAGGTGCCGCTGCGCCCCGCACTGCGCGTGGACGCCACCTTCCGGCTCTCCGAGGTGCTCGCCCACGCCGGTGAGCTGGGCCAGGCCGCCGTGGTCTGCCAGGACGAGGCCGAGCGCACCGCCGACCCGGCCGCGCGCCAGCGGCTCCAGGCCGCCTCGTTCATGTGGCACGCCTTCCGCAAGTCCGAGGAGGACGGCCCCGGCCGCTCCGCCCGGCTCGGCGAGATGTGCCGCAACCTGGGCGGCCGGGAGGCGGCCGACCGGGCCGTGCTCGCCATGCGCGCCTGGGACCTCACCCTGTGCGGCGCCCCCTCCGCCGAGGCGCTCGCGCTCGCCGACGAGGTCCTCGACGTCGGCCGACTCCCCAAGGGCCTCGGCTGGACCGACACCACCTGGGGCTTCGAACTGCCCTCGATGCTCGGCCTGACGTACATCTACAACGACCGCATCGCCCAGGCCGAAAGGCTGGCCGCGGACGCCATCATCCAGTTCGAGATCGCCGGTTGGAGCGGTGCCCACCGGGGCTTCGCCTACTTCCTGATGGGCCTGGCCCGGTTCCGCCGCGGCCTGCTCGCCGAGGCCGAGGACTTCCTTCGCCGGGCGTACCGCATCTCCGAGCGGATCGGGGAGAAGCTTCCGCTGGCCTGGGACGCGATCGGTGTGCTGGTCGACACCCTGATCGCCCGGGGCCGGGTCGACGAGGCCTGGAACCTGGCCAACGAGTTCGGTTTCCACCCGCCGTACCACTCGACGGCCATGGTGCTGCCGGACGCCGCCTCGCTGTACGGCAAGCTGCTGGTCGCCAAGGAGAAGTACGCGGGCGCGGCCGCCGCGCTCACCGAGGCCGGCGCCCAACTGGAGGTCCGCGGCTGGCGCAACACCGTCTGGGCGCCCTGGGCCGGCCACCTCGCCATCGCGATCGCGCGCGACGAGCCCGAGCGGGCCCGCGAGTACGCCCAACAGGCGGTCATGGACGCCCGCGCCTTCGGCACCGCCTCGGCGATCGGCAGCGCGCTGCGCCTGCAGGCCAGGATCGAGGACGGCCAGGCGGCGGTCGAGCTGCTGGAGGACGCCGTGACGTACCTCGGGCAGTCCCCGGCCGGCTACGAGCACGCCGTCGCGCTGGTCGACCTGGGCGCCGCGCTGCGGCGGGTCGGACGGCTGGACGACGCCCAGGAGTACCTGTACCAGGGCATCGAACTGGCCCAGCACTGCTCCGCGGAGGGGTTGGTCGACCGGGCCCGGCGGGAGCTGGCCAACTACGGCCTGCGGCCCAACCGGCTGGGGCTGCGCGACTTCCGGGAGACCATCGACACGCTCAGCAGCGCGGAGTGGGAGGTCGCCAAGCGGGCCGTGCAGGGCGTGCCGCCGCAGCGGATCGCCGACGAGCTCGGGGTGCCGATCGGCCTGGTCAACCGTCGGCTGGCGGCGGTCTACCGCAAGGCGGGCAGCGGGCCGGACGGGCTGGCCTCGGCGCTCGGGCTGCCGCAGCAGCAGCGGGACGCGGGCTGGTTGGAGGACCTGGACGACTAGGAGCGGGTGGCGCGTGGCGGTCGGTGGCCGCAGGGTCTCGGGCGGCGGGGTCTCGAGCGGTGGTGCCTGACGGGCGCGTAGCCGGTGCCTGACGGGTGTCCAGCCGGTGCCTGCCGGGTGGCCAGGGGCCCAAGTGGTGGACGGCGGCGCGCGCGGCGGCGCGTGGGTGCGCGGAAGCGCCTGCGCCGCGCCTGCCGTCGCTAGGCTGACCGAGACGGGGCTGCCGCGGCGCCCCCTCGACGGACCCGGAACCGGGCGGCCGCGGTGCGACCGGGCCGCCAGTGAGGAGCAGGCCAATGGCGAGCGAGGCCACCAGCGTGCGGCAGGAACCCCTGGAGCCCTCGGGCGCCGGCGCCGCGATCGGCCGCTGGACGCTCACGGCCGGCCCGTACGAGGCGAGCGTGCTCACCCTCGGCGCGACGCTGCACACCCTCAGCGCACCGGACCGCGCCGGCCGCTCCGCCCAACTACTGCTGTCCACCGACCGGTTGGCCGAGATCCTCGGCCCGGCCCGGCACTACGGCACGGTGGTGGGCCGGTACGCCAACCGGATCGACCGCTCGTCGGTCACCATCGACGGCGAGGAGCACCAGCTCGCCGGGACCGGTGGCGGCATGACCATCCACGGCGGTCCGGACGGCTTCGCGCACCGGATGTGGGAGGCCGAGCAGGTCGAGGGCGGGGTGCGGCTGGCACTGCACAGCCCGGACGGGGACCAGGGCTTCCCGGGGGCGATGGACGTCACCGTCACGTACACCCTGGCCGCCTCCGGTGAGCTGGTGATCGCCTACCGCGCCGTCACCGGCAAGCCGACCGTCGTCAACCTGACCAACCACGCTTACTTCAACCTCTCGGGTGAAGGCAGCGGCGACGTCCTCGGCCACCTGCTCACCCTGGACGCCGACGCCTACACCCCGGCCGACGAGCGGCAGATCCCGTACGGCAGGACCGAGCCGGTGGCCGGCACGCCGTTCGACTTCACGCTGGCCACGCCGGTCGGCAAGTCGGTGCACGACGAGCACCCCCAGCTGACCGGGCCGGGGGGCTACGACCACAACTGGGTGCTGCGCGCCCGGCCGGCGGACGGCAGCCCGGCGCGGGCGGCGCGACTGGAGGACCCGGTCAGCGGCCGCACCCTGGAGGTGCTGACCACCGAGCCGGGCATCCAGGTCTACACGGCGAACAAGTTCCAGGGCACGGTCACCGGCGCGAGGGGCGTCCCGTACGGGCCGTTCGCCGGGATCGCGCTGGAGACCCAGCACTTCCCGGACTCCCCGCACCACCCGGCGTTCCCCAGTACGGAGCTGCGGCCGGGGGAGGAGTTCCGTTCGACGACCGTGCTCCGGCTGGGGACCGACCGGTAGGGCCGATCGGTGGGGGCCGATCGGTGAGTCGGGCCCTACCGGTCGACCGGTGGTTCGGTCCTACGGCCGCAGGTCCCGGCGCATGCAGAGCCGGGGCCAGCGGTCCAGACCGTGCTCGGCCTCCTTGCGGCGGATCTCGCGCAGGCCGGGGGTGAGTTCCTCCCCGGCCAGCGGGCGGAAGCCGCAGCGGGCGTAGTAGGGGGCGTTCCAGGGCACTTCGGCGAAGGTGGTGAGGGTGAGCGCGGGGGCGTCGGCGGTCTCGGCGAGGTGCTCGATCAGCGCCCGGCCGATGCCGCGGCGAGCGTGGTCGGGGTGTACGGAGACCTGTTCGATGTGGAGCGCGCCGTCCACCGGCTCGGCCAGCAGGTAGGCGGCGACGGTTCCGTCGGGGGCCTCGGCGACCAGGGCGACGCCCCGGTCCAGGTAGTGCGCCAGCTCCTGCGGCGCGGGGGGGTCGTCCTCGGCGATCTCGGGCATGCCGATCGCGGCGAAGGGTGCGCCGGCGGCCCGCTCCAGCTCGGTGAGCAGCGGAAGTTCGTCCCTGGTGACGGCTCTGATTCGCATGCGTCCAGTCTGCTGCAGGCCGTTTTCGGCCACGGACGGTGGTTTCGTCAGCCAGTCCACAGCGGGGCGAATCGGACGAATTCGGGCAATCGGTGCTGCCATCAACTACCGTGCGGCAACGTCAAGGACACGCGGGCGTAACGATCGCGGTTTCTTGCAGAAACTTGCTGCAAGGACTTTCCGTCCTTCTTGTGCCGCTGTTAACTTCCTTCCCGAGCCCGACGGCAGCAACGGTGCGGTCGGTACGAGGCAGCCACATTATGCGCCTGTCTCCGAACATCTCGGGCACCCCCACCCTCCCAAGGAGTTCTCATGCGGCGTGGCATCGCGGCCTCTGCCCTCGTTGTGGCCCTCGCGGTCTCGATGGCTGCCTGTAGCAGCAGCGGCTCCAGCTCCGACGGCAAGGCCGACGGGCCGGTCACCCTCACGTACTGGGACACGTCGAACGCCACCAACGAGGCGCCGAACTACCAGGAGCTCGTCAAGAAGTTCGAGGCTGCGAACCCGAACATCAAGGTCGACTTCGTCAACGTCCCGTTCGACCAGGCGCAGAACAAGCTGCAGACCGCCATGGGGGCCAAGGGCGCTCCGGACGTGTTCCGCTCCGAGGTCGGCTGGACCGCCGCCTTCGCCAAGGCCGGCTACCTCGAGCCGCTGGACGGCACCCCGGCCGCCGCCGACACCTCCGCCTTCCAGCCGAGCCTGGTCCAGCAGGCCAAGTACGAGGGCAAGCTGTACGGTGTCCCGCTGGTGACCGACACCCTCGGCCTGATGTACAACAAGGAGCTGTTCGCCAAGGCGGGCATCACCGAGGCGCCGAAGACCTGGGACGAGCTGAAGACCGACGCCGCCGCCGTCAAGGACAAGGCGGGCGTGGACGGCTTCTGGCTGAAGGCCGCGGACGGCTACTACGCGCTGCCGTTCCTGTTCGGCGAGGGCACCGACACCGTCGACGCCGCCGGCAAGAAGATCACCATCACCTCGCCGGAGGCCGTCAAGGCCGTCGAGACCTACAAGACGATGTTCACCTCGCCCGGCACCGCCAAGGCCGACGTGACCACCGACGCCTACGCGCACATGATGGACGCCTTCAACAGCGGCAAGGTCGCGGCGATCATCCAGGGCCCCTGGGAGATCACCAACGTCTACAAGGGCTCGGCCTTCGCGGACAAGAGCAACCTCGGCATCGCCGCCGTCCCGGGCGGCTCCGCCGGCAAGGGCGGCGCCCCGACCGGTGGCCACAACATCTCCGTCTACGCGGGCGCCGACAAGGCCCACAAGGCCGCCGCGGAGAAGTTCGCCGCCTTCATGACCTCGGCCGAGAGCCAGGCGTTCATCGCGCAGAAGAACGCCACCCTGCCGACCCGCTCCGACGCCTTCACCGCCGACGTCAAGGCCGACCCGGGCATCGCCGGCTTCCAGGCCGTGCTGAGCAGCGCCAAGCCGCGCCCCGAACTGCCGGAGTACAGCTCGCTGCTGGCCTCGCTGAACACCAACCTGGGCAAGGTCGTCCAGGGCACGAGCACCCAGGACGCGCTGAACACCGTCGCCATCGACTACGCCAAGCTCCTGCCGGGCTTCGCCAAGTAGTCCCTGTGCCCGGCCCGCCGGCCGACGGGTGACCGTGAACGGGTGACCGTGAACGGGTGACGACGGACGCGGGACGGCGAACGAATAACAGAGAACAGATTTCATCATCTGTCAGTTGTCATCTGTTCGCTGTCCGTCGTCCGCTGTCTCCTGCCACCGCCACCGCCACCGCCACCCGTCACCCCTCCGGCGGGCCGGGCCGTCGGCTCCCCCGAGAATCCCCCCGAGAAGGTGCAAACGATGTCAGTCGCCGTGCAGGGCGCCACCGACAAGGGCAGCCGGGAGCGCGAGCAGCGTCCGGGCCTGCTGGAACGCGTGAAGCGCTCCTACTCCAAGCACTGGTACGCCTACGCGATGATCGCGCCGGTCGTGCTGGTGCTCGGCGTGCTGGTGCTCTACCCGCTCGCCGAGGGCATCTGGCTCACGCTCACCGACGCCAACAGCCTCAACGTGGCCCGCAAGATCGGCGTCAACGAGATCCCGGCGAGCTACGAGTTCGTCGGCTTCCACAACTACGCCGACATCCTGTGGGGCCCCGGCTCGTACGACCGCTTCTGGTCGCACTTCGTCTGGACCATCGCCTGGACGGCGGTCTGCGTCTTCCTGCACTACACCCTCGGCCTCGGTCTCGCGCTGCTGCTCAACCAGAAGATGCGCGGCCGCGCCGCCTACCGGATGCTGCTCATCCTGCCCTGGGCCGTACCGACCTTCGTGACCGTCTTCTCCTGGCGCCTGATGCTCGCCGACGGCGGCGTCGTCAACGGCATCCTCTCCTTCCTGCACCTGCCCGAGCCGGGCTGGCTCACCGATCCGTGGGCGCAGAAGGCGGCCGCGATCATGGTGAACACCTGGGCCGGCGTGCCGTTCATGATGATCTCGCTGCTCGGCGGACTCCAGTCGATCCCTGCCGAGCTGTACGAGGCCGCCGAGATGGACGGCGCCAGCGCCTGGCAGCGCTTCCGGTACGTCACCCTGCCAGGGCTGCGCTCCGTCTCCTCCACGGTCGTGCTGCTCGGCGTGATCTGGACGTTCAACCAGTTCAACGTGATCTTCCTGCTGTTCGGCACCGGCGCCCCCGACGCCCAGCTGCTGGTCACCTGGGCGTACCGGCTCGGCTTCGGCCAGATCCCCCGGGACTACGCGCAGTCCGCCGCCTACGGCGTGATCCTGCTGTCCATCCTGATCGTCTTCACCGCCTTCTACCGGCGCTGGCTCGCTCGCAACGAGCAGGCCAACGGCTGAGGCCCCGGACCCAGTTGACCCACGAAGGCAGGTAACCCGATGAGCACCACCACCGAACTCCCGACCCGCGCGGGGGCCCCGGCGGCCCGGCCCGCCAAGGCCCGCCGCCGCGGCGAGCGCAGCCCGCTGGCCCGGGCGCTGTCCCACGGCACCCTGATCCTGGCCGGCCTGATCGCGCTGTTCCCGGTCGCGTGGATCCTGTTCGTCTCGCTCGGCCCGGACAAGACCGACTACCTCCACCCCGGCCAGATCTTCGACAAGCTGACGCTGTCGAACTACCAGCACGTGCTGTCCGACACCGACTTCTTCACCTGGTTCGGCAACGCCCTGCTGGTCTCCGGCATCACCACCGTGTTCGGCGTGATGCTCGCCGCCACCACCGGCTACGCCGTGTCCCGGATGAAGTTCCCCGGGCACAAGCCGCTGATGTGGTCGCTGCTGGTCACCCAGATGTTCCCGATCGCGGTGCTGATCGTGCCGATGTACACGATGCTCTCCGAACTCGGCCTGCTGGACAGCTACACCGGCCTGATCCTGGTCTACTCGACCACCACCGTGCCGTACTGCGCCTGGCTGCTGAAGGGCTACTTCGACACCATCCCGGTCGAGATCGACGAGGCCGGCCGGGTCGACGGGCTCAGCCCGTTCGGCACCTTCTGGCGCCTGGTGCTGCCGCTCGCCCGCCCGGGCCTGGCGGTGGCGGCCTTCTACTCCTTCCTCACCTACTGGGCCGAGGTGCCGTTCGCCTCCACGTTCATGCTCAGCTCCGACAAGTACACGTTGGCCGTGGGCCTCCAGACCTTCGTCAGCGAGCACGACGCCCAGTGGAACCTGATGGCCGCGACCGCCGTGCTGATCGCGATCCCCTCCGCGGCCTTCTTCTACCTGGTGCAGCGCCACCTGGTCACCGGACTGACCGCCGGTGCCTCCAAGTCGTAGCGCGCCGCCGCGTCGTCACGCGCCTCCACATCCCAGCGCCTTCCGCTCCTCTAGTCCCCAAGGGATACCGTCCATGACCCAGAACCTGGCCGACACCTCCCGGCCTGCCGCCGACACCGCTCACGAGGCGAACGTCAGCGCGTCCAGAGGCTGGTGGCGGGACGCGGTCATCTACCAGGTGTACCCGCGCAGCTTCGCCGACTCCAACGGCGACGGCATGGGCGACCTGCCCGGCATCCGCAGCCGCCTGCCCTACCTGCGCGACCTCGGGGTGGACGCGGTCTGGCTCTCGCCGTTCTACGCCTCGCCGCAGGCGGACGCCGGCTACGACGTCGCCGACTACCGCGCGGTGGACCCGATGTTCGGCACCCTGCTGGACGCCGACGCCCTCATCCGGGACGCCCACGACCTGGGCCTGCGGATCATCGTCGACCTCGTCCCCAACCACTCCTCGGACCAGCACGAGTGGTTCCAGCGCGCGCTGCGCGAGGGCCCCGGATCCCCGCTGCGGGAGCGCTACCACTTCCGCCCCGGCAAGGGCGAGCAGGGCGAACTGCCGCCCAACGACTGGGAGTCCATCTTCGGAGGCCCGGCCTGGACCCGCACCGAGAACCCGGACGGCACCCCCGGCGACTGGTACCTGCACCTGTTCGCCCCGGAACAGCCCGACTTCAACTGGGAGAACCCGGCCGTCGCCGACGAGTTCCGCTCGATCCTGCGGTTCTGGCTCGACATGGGCGTGGACGGCTTCCGCATCGACGTCGCCCACGGCCTGGTCAAGGCCCCCGGCCTGCCCGACCTCGGCGGCTCCGACCAGCTCAAGCTGCTCGGCAACGACGTCATGCCGTTCTTCGACCAGGACGGCGTGCACGAGATCTACCGCAGCTGGCGCAGGATCCTCGACGAGTACCCGGGCCAGCGGATCGGCGTCGCCGAGGCCTGGACCCCGACCGTCCAGCGCACCGCCAACTACGTCCGCCCGGACGAGCTGCACCAGGCCTTCAACTTCCAGTACCTGGGCACCGACTGGGACGCCACCGCGCTGCGCGAGGTGATCGACCTCTCGCTCGACTCGATGCGCCCGGTCGACGCCCCCACCACCTGGGTGCTGTCCAACCACGACGTCACCCGGCACGCCACCCGGTTCGCCAACGAGCCAGGCCTGGGCACCCAGATCCGCACCCCCGGCGACCGCGAACTCGGCCTGCGCCGCGCCCGCGCCGCCACCCTGCTGATGCTCGCGCTGCCCGGCTCGGCGTACGTCTACCAGGGCGAGGAGCTCGGCCTGCCGGACGTCACCGACCTGCCCGACGAGGTCCGCCAGGACCCGTCGTTCTTCCGCCAGGCCGGCCAGGACGGCTACCGCGACGGCTGCCGCGTCCCGATCCCGTGGTCCGGCACCGAGGCCCCGTACGGCTTCGGCCCGGTCGCCGGCGGACCGTCCTGGCTGCCGCAGCCGGCCGAGTGGGCCGGGCTGAGCGTCGAGGCGCAGACCGGCGACCCGACCTCCACCCTGGAGCTCTACCGCAGCGCGCTGGCCGTCCGCCGGGCCCAGCCCGACCTCGGCGCCGGCACCGGGGTCGAGTGGCTGGAGAGCCCCGAGGGCACCCTGGCGTTCCGCCGCGGCGCCTTCGTCTGCACCGTGAACACCACCGGCGAGCCGGTGCGGATCGCGGCCCCGGGCGCGCTGCTGCTCGCCTCGGCCGACCTCGTGGTGGACGGCGGCGAGACGGTGCTCGCACCGGACAGCACCGGCTGGTGGGCGGTCTGACGTGGTTGGAATAGGCTCTGGGACCGTGACTACGGCGCGACTCTCAGACATCGCGGCGCAGGCGGGGGTCAGCGAAGCCACCGTCTCCCGCGTGCTCAACGGCAAGGCGAACGTTTCCGCCGCCACCCGGCAGACCGTTCTGGCGGCGCTGGACGTGCTCGGGTACGAGCGGCCGACCCGCCTGCGCCAGCGCAGCGCCGGGCTGATCGGTCTGATCACGCCGGAGCTGAGCAACCCGATCTTCCCGGCGCTGGCCCAGGTGATCGAGCAGGTGCTCAGCCGGCACGGCTACACCCCGGTGCTGTGCACCCAGACGCCGGGCGGGTCCACCGAGGACGAACTCGTGGACATGCTGGTGGACCGGGGAGTGGCGGGCATCGTCTTCGTCTCCGGACTGCACGCCGACAGCACCGCCGACCACGACCGCTACGCCCGGCTGGCCGGACGCGGGGTGCCGTTCGTGCTGATCAACGGCTACAGCGAGAAAATCGACGCGCCTTTCATCTCGCCGGACGACCGGGCCGCGATGTGGATGGCCGTCCAGCACCTGGCCGAACTCGGGCACGAGCGGATCGGGTTGGCCGTCGGGCAGCGCCGGTACGTGCCGGTGCTGCGCAAGATCGAGGGCTTCACGGCGGCGATGCGCGAGGTGCTCGGGCACAGCGGGGAGGCGGCCGAGAACCTCGTCCACCACACGCTGTTCAGCGTGGAGGGCGGGCACGCGGCGGCCGGCGCGCTGCTCGACAAGGGCTGCACGGCGATCGTCTGCGGGAGCGACATGATGGCGCTCGGGGCGATCCGGGCGGTGCGCCAGCGCGGGCTGTCGGTGCCGCAGGACGTGTCGGTGGTCGGGTTCGACGACTCGCCGCTGATCGCCTTCACCGAGCCGCCGCTGACCACGATCCGCCAGCCGGTCGAGGCGATGGCCACGGCGGCGGTCGACGCGCTGCTGGAGGAGGTCGGCGGAAACGCCGCCCAGCGGGGCGAGTTCATGTTCCAGCCGGAGCTGGTGATGCGCGGGTCCACGGGGGCCTGCGCGCGCTGAGCGCCGGCGGCCGCGGCCGACGTACGGGCCCTGGAGGGCGGTTGCCCTCCGGGGCCCTTCGGCGTGCGCGCGGCCGGTCGTGGCGGCCGTCGGTGGTCGTGGCGGCCGTCGGGTGGTCAGCCCTCCTGGGTGGTCGGCCCGTCGGCGGTCAGGCAGTGCCCGTCGGTCGCGTCGCCGGTCCGGGTCTCGGTGCGGCGGCCGCGGGCCAGGTAGTCGCGCAGGACCAGTTCGACGGCGTCCTGGGGGTTCTTGGTGCCGGAGAGCATCATCACGTCGATCGCGAGGTTCGCGTCGAGGGTGACGGTGACCTGGGCCATGTGGACTCCTCCTCGGGTGTCCTCGGGTGCAGAGCAGCAGCATGCCCGTTGGAGCGGGGATCCACCACGGGGATATGGCCGGAGGTACGTCGGAACCCCCGGGGAGAGCGACCAGACTCTCCCCGGGGGCGGTGGGTGGTCAGCGTTCGGGCGACAGCTGACAGATGATGAAATCTGTTACCTGTTACCTGTTACCTGAGGCCCGTCGGCTGTCCGACTGCGCGCCGTTCTCAGACCCGGCCGGCGAAGTCCGGGGCCCAGTTGGCGATGCTCTGCTCGCGGACGCCCGAGCTCGGGTTGGCGGCCTCGACGTACTTGCCGTTGCCGACGTAGATCGCGACGTGGTAGACGCCGGAGTCCTTGCCGTTGTTGGACCAGAACAGCAGGTCGCCCGGCTTGAGGCTGTCCAGCGAGACGTGGGTGCTGGCGGCGGCCTGGTCGGCGGCGACGCGCGGGACGGAGATGCCCGCGGCGCGCAGCGCGGCCTGGGTCAGACCGGAGCAGTCCCAGCCGCCGTTGCCGGTGCCACCGTAGACGTACGCCTGACCGACCTTCGACTCGGCGAAGGCGACCGCGGCGGCCATGCTGCCAGTGGCGGCCGGAGCCTGGGTCTGGGCCTGCGGCGCGGGCTTGGCGGCCGGCTTGGCGGCCGGGGCCGGGGTCTGCGCGGTCGGCTGGGCGTTCACGGCACCGCCGTTCGCGGACTGGCCGGACTTCTGGGAGCGGTCGGACCCGGTGGAGTCCGAGCCGGTCGCACCGCCGAAGGACAGCTGCTGGCCCGGGTAGATGGTGTCCGGGCCCTCGGTCAGGGTGCCGCGGTTGAGCTCGTACAGCCGCTGCCAGCCGCCCCGCACATTGTGCTGGTCGGCGATCGAGGACAGCCAGTCGCCCTCGACCACGGTGTAGTCGCCGCCCTGGGCCTGCTGCTGACGCTTCTGGACCCAGTCGCCGCGGTTGCCGGAGGCGGTGGCCTGCGCGCCGTCCTGGGCGGGCGCGGCGGGCTTCGCGGCGGGGGCCTGGGGCGTCGCGGCCGGAGTGGCCGGCTTGGCGCTCTGGACGGGCGCGGCGGGCTTGGAAGGGGTCGAGCCCGTGGCCGAGCCCGCCGAGGTGTCGACGGCGGCCGGGGTGCCGCCCTTGGCCAGGCCGGCCTTGACGGAGCAGACGGGCCAGGCACCCGGGCCCTGCGAGGCGAGGACCTTCTCGGCGATCGCGATCTGCTGGTCCTTGGTGGCCAGGTCGGCGCGCGTCGCGTAGGCGGTGCCGCCGAAGGCGGACCAGGTGCTGGAGGTGAACTGGAGGCCGCCGTAGAAGCCGTTGCCGGTGTTGATGCTCCAGTTGCCGCCGCTCTCGCACTGGGCGACCTTGTCCCAGGTGGCGACGGAGGCGGCCGAGGCGGTGCCCGGGGTGAGGCAGGGGACGGTGAGGCCGACGCCCGCGACGCCGAGGGCGGCGATCACGCGGCGGGTTCGGCCGGGCAGGCTGGTGCCGTTGGTGGGCAGCATGAAGACGGAGTCCTCTCCCACGCCTGCGAGGTGAGCTGTCGGATTCGGGCTGGAGTTGCCCGGCCGCGCCGGTGGGCGCGGCTTCACCCCTAGCCCTGGACCGTTCCGCAGACCGGTCCGGGGCGACTTACCTGTGGGTCCCCCGCTCCTGCCGTGGTGCGTTTTCGCGCTGCCAGGACATCCGACGGCAGGACTCGGCGTTGCGGATGAACCGGGTTCGTGTGGTCACGAACGGGGAGCACGTTAATCAGACTCAAGTTCAAACTGCAAACCACTGTGATGCGCATCACGGTTTAGTGGGAACTGCCAAAATTGCCGCCATCCATGATCGTAAATGATCGTTTTCGGGCAATGCCGTTGCTGAAGTCGACAACTGGCTCCACCTCAGAGCTGATGTGACACCGCGCCGAGTCGCGGAGCCGGCGCACCCTGGCGGTGGGGGAGTGGGCGCGATTCGAACACCTGGGCCTGCGCTCCCTATTCCCTTTCAAATGCCACCAGAACGGACATTCCGCGCTATTTTTCGCGTCATCGTCGTCATTGCCGTCCGCATCCGGGCGGGAGGGTGACGCGGGAGGGGCGATCCGGGAGGGACGACGCGCGGGCGGTGGGAGGGATAGAGCGAAGGGCCCGGAACGCAAGCCGTTCCGGGCCCTTCGGAGCGCGCCGAGCGGCGCGCGGAGTCGAACTACTGCCCGGCGGGCGCCTCGGCGGCCGCGTGGGCGCCGCGAGCACCCTCCGTGACCCCCTCGGCCTCGGCGGCGGCCGCCGCCTCCGCCTCGGCCCGCGCCAGGTCCTCCGGGGACGGCGTGGGCAGCGCGGCCAGGTACGTGGAGGCGATCAGCTGGCCGACCGACGGGTACGAGCCCAGCGGCGCGGCCGACGGGCAGCCGGTCTCCTCGGCGGCGGTGGCGAGCAGCTCGGAGTCCGCCTCCGGGCCGATCACCAGCGGGGCCAGCGCCGGGCGCTGCGAGCCGGTCTCCTTGAGGTGGTTGACGGCCGCGGCCACCGAGCCGGGCACGTCGAGCGCGGCGGCGACGACCGGCACGGCCAGTCGGGCGGCCAGCAGCACGCCGGTGATGCCGGCCGCGGCGGCAGCGTCCTCGCCGCCGACGGTGGTCAGCACCACGCCGTCCGCGGCGGTCGCGATGGCGAACAGCCGGGCGCGGTCGGCCCGGGCCAGCCCGGCCTCGGACAGCCGGACGTGCACGGCCTCGGCCAGCAGCGGGTGCGGGCCCAGCGGGTCGGTGACGGGCGCGCCGTACTCGGCGGCGAGCGCGTGAAGCTCGGTCAGGAAGGTGTGCGGGCCGGGCACCAGCGGCACCAGGACGGGCATCGGAAGCCCGGCCTCGGCGGCCAGGGTCAGCAGCTCGGCCACGGTGCGGTCCTCGCCGTCCGCGCCCTCGGTGCCGTCACCCGGGAGGTAGCCGACCGCGGTCTGGACGCCGTTCTGCTCGGTGCGGACGATCGAGAGCAGCTCCTCGACGACCGAGCGGGACTCGGGCCCGGCGGTCGCGGGCACGGCGAGCACCAGGGCCGGGGCGCCGGCCGGGATCTCGGGGCGCTCGGGACGACGGTGGCGCCCCCGCGCACGGGAGCCTGGAGTGCGGACGGGCAGTGGCGCGCCCGGGATGGCTGCGGTGCTCATGCCGGAGATCGTAGGACATCTGCCCGTCAGGCTTGCAGTCGGCTGCCGTGCGGGATTCACGCGAGCGCGGTGCGGACCCGGCGCGTCCTCGGCGCCGGTCCGGGCGCTTTGCCTACAATCCGGACATTCTTCGCCCAACCCCCGTACGGTCGCCCGTGGTTGCCTCGACGTGATCCGAGGGGCGGGCGTTGCACCCGGGGCGCGTGAGATGTCTCACAGCACAGGGGTGGTTTGACTGAGGGTCACGGGCGCGCGACTCCCGGCATTCGAAGATCAACATTCGGCGGGGAAGTGCTCACGGCCGGTTATCGCGAACCCGGCGATTCCATCGGCTATGTCCGTTTACGTACCGTCAGGAGAAGGGTCCGTGAAGAGTTCGCGCCTGCGAATAAAAGGCCTCGTGCACCTGCAATGTCTCGTGCTGATGCACGTGCACTGCAGCTATCATCGCGTCAAGTGAGGCGTTGTGCCGGACCGGTACGGGGCCGGTCCGTTCGTTTCGGCGGTGCCGGGGGCGCCGCGCTGGACGACAACTCCGGAGCTCTTCGGGAGACTTCTATGCACGACTCGCAGGACACGAACGGTTCGTACGACACCTACAACGGGATGGCCGCCGCCGATCTCCAGGGGGTGGTCTGGCAGAAGAGTCTGCACAGCAACTCCCAGGGCAATTGCGTTGAATTCGCGGCCCTGCCGGGCGGCGACGTGGCGATGCGCAACTCGCGCTTCCCGGACGGACCGGCCCTCATCTACACCCGGGCCGAGATCGCCGCCCTGCTGCTGGGGGCGAAGGACGGGGAGTTCGACCACCTGGCGGTCTGACCGGCCGCCGTGCTCCACCATCGGGGGGCCGTCGTGGGTGCCGACACCACGACGGCCTTTGTCTTTTCCTTCTCCGGGCGCCCCCTTCTCCGGAAGGCCCCTTCTGGCGAACGACCCCCTCTGCGGAGGCCTCGTCCGGCGGCGTCCCAAGGGGCCGTGCGGCCGTCCCGTCGCCCCGGGCCGCTCACTGGTCGGCGGCACCGGAAGGTCTCGGCGGGGCCTGGTGGAAGGGCCCGGGGCGTGGTCCTCCCGGGGCTTCCGCGACCGGCCACACGCCGTCAGACGCAGGGGCCCGTCCCGGGTGGCGGGGTCCGTCCCGGGTGCACGGATCCGTTCCGCTGCGCGGCCCGCCCTAGGCCGAGCGCCGATGCCGTCCGCCGACCTCGACGGGCCCGTCGAGCGGTGAGCGGCCGCCGAGCCCGGGGCGTCCGTCCAGCGGGCAGCCGCCGACCGTCTCCGCCTCGAACATCGCCCAGACCACCTTGCCGCTGCCCAGCGGGTGCCAGCCCCAGGAGCGGCTGAACGACTCCACCAGGTGCAGCCCGCGGCCCGACTCGGCGACGAAGTCGGCCTCCCGGGCGACCGGGCCGATGCTGCTCGGATCGCTCACCGCGCAGACCACCTGGGGTGCGCGGTGCACGAGGCTTATTCGGATCGGGAGCCGGCCGTCCGCGGTCGGCTGTATGGGAAAGTCGTACTCGCCCTGGGCGCCGCCCGACGGGTCGGGCCGTGCGCCGATCGCATGCCGGAGCGCGTTGGTCACGAGTTCCGAGGCCACCAGCGCGACGTCGTCGAACAGCTCCGTCAGGCCCCAGCGCTGGAGCGTGGTCCGAGCGAAGTCGCGCGCGGTTCTGACGGCTTCGAAACGAGGAGCGAGCGTGCAGGTGACCACAAGGGGGTCAACCGCCAAGGCCGTACCGGTGCTCATGAAGAGCTCCTCCCATAAGGGGGCGGACACGGCTGGACCCGCCGGGGTCATGCCGGTCACCTCCGACTCGCTCGGCCGCTCGGCCGCCCCCTCGACCAGGCGCGCGCGCACTCGAACGCCCGATGACGCGGGGGACGCCGTCGGGTCGGTGCACGGAGTCGCGCGTGGGGTCGACGCGGAGCCCGCGGGATTGCCAGGGATGTGCAGGTGCACGTGCACCATGGTGGTGTGCGCTCACTGCAGATGCAAGAGTCGATTCACGTGCAGTCGCACTATTGGCATATGCAAGCGCCGAATGCACGTGCATCCTGGTGTGTGGAGCGTAGAACTGATAGGAACATCCGTCAGTATCGGCACCGTGAGCGCTCAACTGATGGCAGACTGTGCGCTGTTTGCCCTAGGTGGAGGTTTCGACCGCATGACCACAGTTCAGCCGGGCGGCGGCTCGATGGTCCGCCGGATCCTCCTCGGCTCGCAGCTGCGCCGCCTGCGCGAGGCGCGCGGCATCACCCGCGAGGACGCGGGCTACGCGATCCGGGCCTCCGAGTCCAAGATCAGCCGCATGGAACTCGGCCGCGTCAGCTTCAAGGAGCGTGACGTCGCCGACCTGCTCAGCCTGTACGGCGTGGACGACGGCATCGAGCGGGAAGCCCTGCTCGGCCTCGTCCGCGAGGCCAACAAGTCCGGCTGGTGGCACAGCTTCAACGACGTGCTGCCGGGCTGGTTCCAGACCTACGTCGGCCTGGAGGAGGCCGCCCAGCTGATCCGCACCTACGAGGTGCAGTTCATCCCCGGGCTGCTCCAGTCCGAGGAGTACGCACGGGCGGTTTTCGGCCAGAGTCGGCCGGTCATCAGCGAGGAGGAGGTCGAACGGCGGGTCAGCCTCCGGCTGCGCCGCCAGAAGCTGCTGGCCGAGGGCGCCAGCCCGCGCCTGTGGGCGGTCATCGACGAGGCCGCGCTGCGCCGGCCGGTCGGCGGGCCCAAGGTGATGCGCGGTCAGGTGCAGTACCTGATCGACGTCGCCGAGCAGGCCAACGTGGTGATCCAGGTCATGCCGTTCCGGTTCGGCGCGCACGCGGGCGAGTCCGGGGCGTTCACGATCCTGCGCTTCCCGGAGCAGGACCTCGCGGACGTGGTCTACCTGGAGCAGCTCACCAGTGCGCTCTACCTGGACAAGCGCGACGACGTCGACGCCTACATCCAGGTCATGGAACGGCTCTGCGTGGACAGTCTCACGCCGGAGCGCACGATCGACCTGCTCGCCTCGATCCTGAAGGAACGCTGAGTCGCTGCCGTCCGGGGCCTGTGAACCCCCTCTCCCACGAGGCCCCCGGCAGTCGGTCGCCAGGCCGCCCACCCGCGGTCAGCTGCGGGCCGGCGGCCGTTCGCGTTCCGGCGGCGACGGCTGCGGCGGGCGGCCCAGCTCCCAGGGCAGGTCGTAGCGGCGGAAGAGGTCGGCCCGGATCGGTGCCAGCGGGATCTCGGCGCCCGGCAGCAGCACCCCGATGCAACCGCCCATCAGCGCGCTGCGCAGTACCGCGTGCTCGGCGACCGGGTCGGGTGCGCCCCAGTCCCGCAGCAGCCCCTGGAGGATCGCGCCGAGCTGTTGCTGCTCGGGGTCCTGGACGAAGGCGCCGGTGTCCGGGTCGAGGATCAGTGCCAGGTGGGAGCGCATCACCCGGGGGTGGTCCAGTGCCAGTCCGAGCACGGCGTCGATTGCCCGGGCCAGCCGGGCGTCGGGGGAGGAGTCGGGGGCCAGTTCCGCCAGCGCGCCCGCCAGCGCCTGGTGCATCATCCGGTGCGTCGCGGACTGCATCAGCAGCCGTTTTCCGTCGAAGTAGTAGGAGAGCAGCCCGCGGGCGAGCCCGGCCCGCTCGGCGATGTCGGTCAGCGTGGTGCCCGCGTAGCCGCGCTGGTCGACCAGCTCGACGGTGGCCCGCATGATGCGGCGGCGGGAGCGCTGCCGCATCTCCTCATTGACCGAATCCCCGCGAGGTGCCATCGTGTCTGCTCCGAACGTTCATTGGTTTCGAGCCAATATACTTGCGGAGCCGAAAGCCGCACCGAGGAACCGTGCCCCGAGGGGCGTGGTCCGGGCGGCCGCCACGAAGACGGCCGGCTCCACCGACACGGGGGTTTGGTGGAGCCGGCTCCATGGCCCCGCGGCCCGGATGCCGACCGCGCGGGGCCGGGGGGTCAGTGCCCGGTCAGGACTTCGGCCCTGGCCTCGGTCGACCCGACCGGTGCGCTCACGGGGTCAGGCGCGGTCACGGGGTTCGGCTTGGCCACGGTGTTCGGCTCGGTCACGGGAGTCGACGCGCGGCGCCGGTCGACCACGGCGCCCACCGCCGCGACCACCAGGCCGAGGAGTGCGACCGCCGTGACGAACAGCAGCGCCGGCCGGTAGCCGTCCAGCTGGGCCTGCGGACCGTCGCCGCCCGCGCTGCCGGCCGTGATCATCGCCGTCGCTCCGGCCAGCACCACCGCGGTGCCGACCTGGATGGCGGTGTTCACCAGGCCCGAGGCCAGGCCCTGCTCCTCGTCGGCCACGCCGGCGGTGGCGGCGATGTTCACCGAAGGGAAGGCGAACGCGAAGCCCACGCCGAGCAGCAGCATCGAGGGCAGCACCAGGCCCGGGTACGAGCTGTGCTCGTCCAGCCGCAGGAACAGCGCGAACGCGGCGACCAGCGAGAACACGCCGATCGGCAGCAGCCGCCCGGTGCCGAAGCGGTCCACGATCGGGCCCATGAAGGGGGCCGAGAGCGCGATGATGGCCCCGGCGGGGAGCAGCCCGAGGGCCATCTCCAGGGCCGACCAGCCGAGCAGGTGCTGGAGGTAGAGGGTGACCACGAACTGGAACCCGCCGTACGCGCCGGTCATCGCGAAGGCGACCACGTTGGCCCGGGCGACCGAGCCGTTGCGGAAGATGCCGAGCCGGACCAGCGGGTGCGCGGTGCGGCTCTCCACCCGGAGGAAGGCGGCGGCCAGCGCGGCGACGACGAGCAGCGAGGCGAGGGTGCGCGGGCTCAGCCAGCCGACGCCCTGGGCCTCGGTGACGGTGAAGACCAGCAGCAGAACGGTCGCGGTGCCGGTGATCGCGCCCAGCGCGTCGTAGCCGCCCTTGGCGCGCTCCTCGACCGGCCGGGGGAGCAGCCGGACGGCGAAGAGCAGGGCGAGCAGCGCGACCGGGACGGGCATCAGGAAGGTCCAGCGCCAGCCGACCGAGGTGAGCAGGCCGCTGAGCACCAGTCCGAGCGAGAAGCCGCTGGCGCCGCAGGTGGTGTAGATCGACAGCGCGCGGTTGCGGGCCGGGCCCTCCGCGAAGGTCGTGGTGATGATCGACAGGCCGGCCGGGGCGGTGAAGGCGGCGCTGACACCCTTGAGGAAGCGGGCCGCGATCAGCAGGCCGCCGTCGTCGACCAGGCCGCCGACGAGTGAGGCGGCGGCGAACACGCCCAGGGCCACCAGGAACACCCGGCGGCGGCCGAGCAGGTCGGCGGCGCGGCCGCCGAGCAGCAGCAGGCCGCCGTAGCCGAGTACGTAGCCGGAGACCACCCACTGCAGGGCGGAGGTGGACAGGTGCAGGTCGGCGCCGATGGACGGCAGGGCGACGCCCACCATGGAGACGTCCAGGGCGTCCAGGAACATGGCGGCGCAGAGCACGATCAGGGTGCCCCAGAGGCGGGGAGTCCAGTGCGGCCCGCTGGTTGACGGGGCGTCGGGTGACGTGACGGTCGCGGTGGTCATGGGGAGGACAGTACATGCACATGCATTGAATGCAAGAGCATTAAATGTAGCTGCAGCAATTGCCCGTGCATGCTAAAGTGGTGGGGTGGCTGAACTCGACTCCCCGGCGGAGGCCGGTCTCGTCGCGCAGTGGCGCGAGCTGCTGGCCCGGCAGGCCGCCACGGCCTGCGCGCTCGACCGCGAGCTGGGCGACCGGTACGGGCTGGGCATGAGTGAGTTCGAGGTGCTGGAGCGCCTCGTCGAGGAGTGCGGTGGCGGCAGGCCCGCGGTGCGGGTGAGCGAGCTCGCCCACACCGTCCACCTGAGTCAGAGCGCGCTCTCCCGGCTGATCGCCCGCCTGGAGAAGGCCGGGCTGGTCACCAGGGCGATGTGCGAACGCGACCGGCGAGGTGTCCTGCTCGCCCTCACGGAGGGCGGTCGGGAGCGCTACGAGCAGGCCAGGCCGTTCCACCGCCGGGTGCTGGAGCAGACCCTCGGTGATGGGCCAGGCCCCTCCTGCGCGCCACCTCCTGCCGGTTGACCGTCCGTCAGGGGTGCTTCGCCGGGGCGGAGTCAGCCCCGCGGCGGCGCTCGGCGCCTCAGAGCAGTGAGTGAAGTCCCGGCGCCGCGGCCAGCAGGAGAACCACGGCGGGCGCGGCGAGTGCCGCCAGGGTGAGCCGCAGCCGGTGCGGGACGGAGAGCCGCGGACGGCCCGCGAGCAGCCGGTCCACCCGCTTCGGGGACTGCGCCAGGCCGGGCGGGCAGGAGCCGAACACCCCGCGGTCCAGGTTGAGTTCGGCCAGCGCGAGGGCGGTGGTGTGCCGGCCGTGCCGACGGGCGGCCCGGTCGTCGGCGGCCAGCTCGACCAGCTCCGCGACCTGGTCCCGGAACGCCCTGAACACGCCGACCCCGGGGAAGCCGGAGGCGAGCGCCTGGGCGAACTGCTGGAGCCAGTGGTGCCGCGCCCGGACGTGGCCCCGCTCATGGCTCAGCACCGCCGCCAGCTCCCGGTCGGTCAGCTGCTGGAGGGCGCCGGTGGTGACCACCAGCCGGGAGTCCGGCCCGGGCAGCGACCACGCCTCCGGGCGGACGTTCTCCAGCACCACCAGCCGCTCCCGGCGGCTCCGCGCGGCCTCGATGGTGTCCGGCAACTCCGGGGAACGGGTCGACAGTTGGGCGTGCCGGCGATCGCGCAGCGCCTTGGCCGTACGGACCTCCCGGGTGAGCGCCAGCACCGTCTGCACCCCGCCCGCGGCCAGTACCGCGGCGCACAGCCGTCCCCAGCCCTCGCCGTCCTGGAGGGCGTATGCGGCTTCCACGCCGTGCGGTGCGCCCGCGAACACCAGCGCGCGCAGTTCCGGCAGGGCGGCGGAGGCGGCCAGCAGCAGGCCCAGCGCGCAGCAGAGCAGCACAGCCACCACCAGGCACTGCCACACCAGCAGGGCCAGCACCGGTTCGCGCTCCGCCCAGCGGGCCCGGGACAACAGCCGGGGCGCGACGGTCGAGAGCAGCAGGCCGAGCAGCAGCAGGCCGATCAGGGCAGGCATCGATGGGCTCCCCGAGTACGCACGGAACGCGACAACGCGCTCCCTGCCAACCTATGCGCTGGCGACGCCCGGTGGAACGGCTTTCGACGGGCCAGTGACCAACGCCACGCCCGCGCGGGGGTCTTGGGGTGTCGGCGACCGGGTCGACGGGCGGGGCGGCGGGCCTGGTGCGCGGTCGTCACATGGTCAGGAGCATGGCGAACATGCCGATCCCCATGGTGAGTCGACAGGCCTGCGGCAGTCCGGCGGTGCCGACCGCGAGGGTGCCCGCCGGCGTGCGCAGCAGCCGGCTCCCGGTCCAGAGCGTGTAGCCGCCGAAGTAGAGGAGGAGCACGCCGGTCAGCACCGGAAGGCCCAGGGCGGCGGCGTGCCGGTGGCCGTGGCCTGAGGCGGTCGCCATCGCGAGGCCCATGTACGTCATGGCGAGCGCGCCGACCGCGTGGTGCAGCCGGTGTGCCCGGCCGGCCGGGGCGTGGGCGGCGGCGAGCAGGAAGGCGGCGGCGGGGAGGCCGAAGAGTCCGGCCCAGACGGCGGGTGGGACGGTGGCGCCGGTGATGGCCATCGCGGCCATGCCGAGCCCCATCAGGGCCTCGGCGGCGTCGGACTCCCGGGCGAGCGGTCGGTGCGTGCCGCCCGGGGCACAGGGGGAGTGGCGAAGCCGGGTCAGGCAGGAGGTGCCGGCCCCGGCGGCGAGGAGGGCGAGGAGCCAGTTGACCAGGGTGGGTCCGTGCAACGGGGGCCTCCCGGGGCGGTGGGCGACGGGGGGCGAACAGACGACAGCGGACAGATGGCAGCCGACAGACGACAGCCGACGACGAACAGCGTTCAGCGAACAGATGATGAAATCTGTCAGCTGTCACTTGTCAGCTGTCATCCGTCGTCCGCCAGCTGTCGCCTGTTCGCCGACCCCCGTGCGCGGCGACGGACGTCCGGTCCACGATCACCGCACCCGGCAGCGCGCGACCAGAGCGCGTACGGGGGCGCACGGTAGTGCCCACCGTTGCGAAGGCCCCGGCCGCACACCTGCCGCACACCCGGCCGCACCCCAAGGCCGCCTCCAGCGCGAGGGGCGCTCAGCCCTGGAGCCGCCCCGAGGCGACCACCCGGCTGAGGAACCGCCGGGTCCGCTCCTCCTGCGGATCGCCGAACACCTGCTCCGGCGGCCCCTGTTCGAGCACCACCCCGCCGTCCAGGAAACAGACCTGGTCGGCGACCTCGCGGGCGAACCCCATCTCGTGGGTGGAGAGGACCATCGTCATCCCCTGGTCCTTGAGGTCCCGCACCACCGACAGCACCTCGCCGACCAGCACCGGGTCGAGCGCCGCGGTGATCTCGTCCAGGAGCAGCAGCCGCGGCCCGGTGGCCAGCGCGCGCACGATGGCGACGCGCTGCTGCTGCCCGCCCGAGAGCCGGTCCGGGTACTCCTTGGCCTTGGCCGCCAGCCCGAGCCGGTCGAGCAGTTCCAGCGCCCGCGTCTGCGCCTCGGCCCGGGCGACCCGGTGCACCCGGCGCGGCGCGAGCGTGATGTTCTCCAGCACCGTCAGATGGGGGAACAGGTTGTACGACTGGAACACCACGCCGATCCGGCGCCGCACGGCGTCCTCGTCCGTGCGCGGATCGGTGATCTCCTCGCCGTCCAGGAAGATCGCCCCGTCGTCGATCCCCTCCAGCAGGTTGACGCAGCGCATCAGCGTGGACTTGCCGGAGCCGGAGGCCCCGATCAGCGCCGTCACCGAGTGCTCGGCCACGGTGATGTCCACGTCGCGCAGCACCACCTGGCCGCCGAAGGTCTTGCGCACCGACTCCAGCCGGAGCACCTCGCTCGACGTCACACCGCACCTCCCTGTGTCTGGCGGCGGTTCATCCGGGCGGTCAGCCAGTCGGCGAACCGGGTCAGCGGAATGGTCAGCACGATGAACACCAGCCCCGCCACCAGATACGGCGTGAAGTTGAACGACCGCGCTGCGATGATCTTCGCCGCGTACACCGCGTCGATCGCGCCGCCGATCGAGACCAGCCCGGTGTCCTTCTGGAGGCTCACCAGGTTGTTGAGCAGCGGCGGCACCACGCGCCGGACGGCCTGCGGCAGCACCACGTACCGCATCGCCTGCGCGTTGGTCAGCCCGAGCGACCGGGCCGCGGCCCGCTGGCTGGGGTGCACCGACTCGATGCCGGAGCGGAACACCTCCGACACGTACGCCGAGTACGTCAGCACCAGCGCCGCACCGCCCAGCAGCAGCGGATCGGTGGTCACCCCGGTCAGCCGCAGCGCCGGCACCCCGGTGATCATCACCAGCAGGCAGATGATCATCGGCAGCCCGAGGAAGAAGTCCACGTACGCGGTGGCCAGCAGCCGCACCGGCAGGAAGACCGGCCCGCGCAGCGTCCGCAGCACCGCCAGCAGCAGCCCGAACAGCAGGATCAGCGCCCCGCAGCCGAGCATCAGCTCAAGGTTCAGCCGCAGCCCCCGCAACACCTCGGGCAGCGCCTGGCGGGCGTAGTCGAGGTTGAAGAAGGTCCGCCGAGTCACCTCCCAGCCGGGGGAGTTGACGACCAGCAGGTACAGCACCACGGCCGTCACCAGGGTCGAGGCGGTGGCGATCAACGCCGAGCGGCGGGCCCGGGAACGCCGGTACGCCTCGTGCGCCAGCCGGCGCTCGGACGGGCGGTAGCCGTCCTCGACGGCCGGCGCCTTGGCGAGCTCCACCGAACCCGCGCCGCTCGAACCCGCGCCGCCCGAACCCGCGCCGCCGGAGGACTCCCCACTCAGTTCGGGGGCCAGATCAGCGCTCACTTCAGCACCGGTGCCGAGACGACGTCGGAGAGCCACTGCTTCTCCAGCTTCGCCAGCGTGCCGTCGGCGCGCAGCGCATCCACCGCCTGCGAGACGCAGCCGGTCAGCCTGGAGCCCTTGTCCAGCACCAGGCCGAACTGCTCGGCCTTCGCGGTCGCCTCGAACTGGCCGACCACCTGGGCCTCGGGCACCTCGGCGCCGGTGATGTAGAAGGCCGTCGGCAGGTCCACCACGAGGGCCTCGATCTGGCCGTTCTTGAGCGCGGCCTTGGCCAGGTCGTTGGAGTCGAAGACGGCCGGCTGGATGCTCGGCTTGATGGTGTCGGTGATGGTTTCCAGGCTCGTGGTGCCGACCTGTGCGCCCAGCTTGGTGCCCTTGAGGTCGGCGATGCTCTTCGCGCCCGCCGCCTTGGAGTTCTTCAGCGCGATGACGGTCTGGCGCACGTCGTAGTAGCCGGAGGAGAAGTCCACCGCCTGCTTGCGCTCGTCGCTGACGGACACCTGGTTGATGTCGAAGTCGAAGTCCTTGGCGCCCGGCGCGGTCGCCTTGTTGAACGGCGCGACCACCCAGCTGACCTTCTCCTTCGGGTAGCCGAGCTTCTCGGCGACCGCGTAGGCCACGGCGGACTCGAAGCCCTTGCCGTTCTCCGGCTTGTCCTCGGAGAACCACGGGTCGTACGCGGGCTTGTCGGTGCCGATGGTCAGCGTCCCGGCGGTGCGAGTCGCCAGCGCCCCCGGTGCGCAGCCCGCCGCGGAACCGGCCGCGCCCGAGGCACCGGAGGCGGCGTCGGACTTCGAGTCCTGCGGTGCGCAGGCGGTCAGCACGGCCGCGGCGGCGACCAGCACGGCGACGGGCAGTACGGCGGACGGCTTGCGGAGGGTCATGACGGGGCTCCAGGGAAGGACCGGCGGGGGACGGGAAACGAGGAGGGCACGGGAAGGCGCGACGGGCGGCCCGCATCCCGGCGGGTCACTTCCCCCCGGTGGCGGCGCCGGAACACACGCGGCATGGTCGGCGTACGGGCGCGCGTCCGCGGCGCCCCCCGAGCCGGACCGGCGGCAGCCGGGTCGGCGGCAAACCGGTCAACAACAGCGGCGACAGCGGCAGCGCAGGCCGCGCGCGCGACGGCGACGGCAGACGTGCCGACCGTGGACGTGCCGACGGGAGGGCGCCCGGAAGGGGCCGTCGTGGCTTTCGACCACCGTGATCACCGCCGGGAGCATGCCGGGAGGTTCGCATCAGATCGGCACATCTGTCCAGAACATCCAGATCACAGTCCACATGCCGGACAACCCGCTTCCCGCCGAAGGTTTCGACGCCCGAGCGGCAGTGCACCGGAGTTTTGCCGGTCCTGCCCCCCTTGAACAGGAGAACCTTTCGTACTTATGGTGTGCTCGTTGAAATAACTCCTGTCGAAGTGAGTCCACGATGCAGAATCTTTCGCCAAGGCTCGCTGTGGCGGCCGACGCCCCGGTCTCGACCCTCGCCGGCCACCCGGCCTGGCTGCGCCTGAAGGAGGCCGTCGAGACGCTGCGCCCGCTCCAGTCGAAGGACGGCTCGATCGACCTGTCCGCCGTCCAGCGGCACACGGTCGACCCGCTGGTCGCCACCGTCCGCGCCGCCGTCGAGGAGCTCGCCCCGAACTTCCCGCACGACGCCGCCTACCTCGCCGCCGTCGACGCGGACCTCGCCAAGTGGGCCGACACCGGCTACCGCGAGCCCGACTTCCTGGACTCGCTGCTCGCCTTCCACCCCGCGGACCAGCGCGAGGACGGGCTCGAGCACCTGGTCGTCTTCCCGATGTACACCCAGAACGGCAACCCGGACCGCAACCTGGAAGCCGTCCTGCTGCGCGTCGTGTGGCCCGACTGGCTGGCCGAGCTGGAGCGCACCCGCTTCGACAACCCGATGTTCGTGCCGATCACCTTCACGGACTTCACCGCCGGCTACGACACCAACTCCGCCGTGCTCTTCCCCGAGACGGTCGCCGTGCGCAAGGCGCCGGAACGTTTCACCTGGGGTGGCATCTTCTGCGACCGCGAGGCGGCCCGCTTCCGCGCCGTCTCCACCAGCGCCGTCCAGCAGCTCGGCCTGGAGATCCCGGCAGACGCCGAGGGCCTGCTCGAGGACCAGCAGCGCGCGCAGGAGACCTTCGTCCTGTGGGACCTCATCCACGACCGCACCCACAGCCACGGCGACCTGCCGTTCGACCCCTTCATGATCAAGCAGCGCAGCCCGTTCTGGATGTACGGCCTGGAGGAGCTCCGCTGCGACCTCACCACCTTCAAGGAGGCGGTGCAGCTGGAGGCCGAGGGCAACCCGCACGCCCGCGACGTCCAGTACGCGGTCCTCTTCGACCGCCTGTTCCGCTTCCCGGTCTCCGGCGACCGGGTGCGCAACTACGACGGCATGGGCGGCCAGCTGCTCTTCGCCTACCTGCACAAGCACGACGCGCTGCGCTGGCGCGACAACCGCCTCAGCATCGACTGGGAGCGCGCCCAGCAGGTCACCAACGCGCTCTGCGCCGAGATCGAGACCCTCTACCGCGACGGCATCGACCGGCCCAAGTCGGCCCACTGGATCGCCGCCTACGAGCTGGTCTCCGGCTACCTCACCCCGCACCCGGCCTCCACCTGGGCGAAGGGCACCGAGGCCCTGCCGCTCGACATCACCGATGGCAAGGCCCTCAACAAGGCCCTGTGCGACGCCGTGCTCCCGGACGAGTTCCCGCTGAGCATGTTCTACGAGGCCCTCAACAAGAAGCTGAGCGGCGTCATCGCCGCCACCGCCGGCATCACCGGCGCCGGGATCCAGGGAGCCGCCGCGTGACCACCTCCACCAACGCCCCGCTGGCCGGCAAGGTCATCGCCGTCGCCGGAGCCAGTGGCCCGGCCGGCCGCGCGGTGCTGCGTCGTCTCACCGCCGACGGCGCCACCGTCATCGGCGCCGACATCGACGCCCAGCGGCTGGAGTCCGCCCTGGACGCCACCCGGGTGGCCGTCCGCGGAGCCAAGGTCAGCGGCCAGGTGATCGACCTGCTCGACCCGCAGGAGGTCCACGACTGGGCCGACCACCTCGAGTCCGAGCACGGCCACGTCGACGGCCTGTTCCACCTGGTCGGTGGCTGGCGCGGCAGCAAGACCTTCTTCGACACCCGGCTGGACGACTGGGACTTCCTGCACGACACCGTCGTGCGCACCCTCCAGCACACCTCGCTGGCCTTCCAGCCCGCGCTGGTCCGCAGCACCGCCGGCCGCTACGCCATGATCTCCGCCTCGGCCGCGCACAAGCCCACCGCCGGCGGCGCCGCCTACGCGGCCGCCAAGGCCGCCACCGAGGCGTGGACCCTCGCCATGGCCGACTCCTTCAAGAAGGAGACCACCGACCCCGACGGCGAGCCCACCGCGGCGGCTGCGATCCTGGTCATCAAGGCGCTGGTCAGCCCCGAGATGCGGGCCGAGAAGCCGGAGGCGAAGTTCGCCGGCTTCACCGACACCGCCGACCTCGCCGGACACCTCGCGGGCCTCTGGGACCGCCCCGCAGCAGAACTGAACGGACAGCACCTGTGGTTGACCCCACGATGACCGACCCCACCCGTACGGACGCGGTACGGCGGCACGACCCCGCCGTCCGGGGCTTCGCCAGCGACAACTACGCCGGCGTCCACCCGGAGATCCTCGCCGCGATCGCCCTCGCCAACGGCGGCCACCAGGTCGCCTACGGGGAGGACGACTACACGGAGCACCTCCAGGAGGTCTTCCGCCGCCACTTCGGCGAGAAGGCCGAGGCCTACCCCGTCTTCAACGGCACCGGTGCCAACGTGGTCGCCCTCCAGTCGCTGCTCCCGCGCTGGGGCGCGGTGGTCTGCGCCGAGACCGCCCACATCCACGTGGACGAGGGCGGCGCGCCGGAGAAGATGGGCGGCATCAAGCTGCTCACCGTCCCCACCCCGGACGGCAAGCTCACCCCCGAGCTGCTGGACCAGCAGGCCTGGGGCTTCGGCGACGAGCACCGCGCGCAGCCGCTCGCGGTCTCCATCACCCAGAGCACCGAGCTCGGCACCCTCTACACCGCCGACGAGATCCGCGCGATCACCGAGCACGCCCACCAGCTGGGCATGCTCGTCCACGTGGACGGCTCCCGCCTGGCCAACGCCGCCGCCTCGCTCGACCTGCCGCTGCGCGCCTTCACCACGGACGTGGGCGTCGACGTGCTCTCCTTCGGCGGGACGAAGAACGGCCTGCTGTTCGGCGAGGTCGTGGTGGTGCTAAACCCGGAGCGGGTGCGCAACATCAAGTACCTGCGCAAGACCTCGATGCAGCTCGCCTCGAAGATGCGCTTCGTCTCCGTCCAGTTCGAGGCGCTGCTCTCCGGCGACCTCTACCTCCGCAACGCCGGCCACGCCAACGCGATGGCCCGCCGCCTGGAGGCCGCGGTCCGGAAGATCGACGGCGTCGAGGTCGTCCGCCCGGTCCAGGCGAACGCGGTGTACGCGATCCTCCCGCGTGAGGTGAGCGAGCGACTCCAGAAGCGCTACCGCTTCTACTTCTGGAACGAGCACACCGGCGAGGTCCGCTGGATGTGCGCCTTCGACACCACGGAGGCCGACATCGACGCCTTCGC
The DNA here is from genome assembly GCF_053598415.1 of Kitasatospora sp. NPDC001132. Classification (NCBI taxonomy): domain Bacteria; kingdom Bacillati; phylum Actinomycetota; class Actinomycetes; order Kitasatosporales; family Streptomycetaceae; genus Kitasatospora; species Kitasatospora sp. NPDC001132. The sequence continues at coordinate 295,153 of NZ_JBSFKF010000010.1, forward strand.
GGCGGCCGTCGTCGAGGAGATGGGCCGCGCCTGACGGCGCTCGAACGACGGATCGTCCCGTCCCGCGACAGCGGGGCGGGACGATTTGCATGTGGCGGGTCCGTCCCCGTACAGTTCCGGAGTCGCCGCGGGAGACCGGGGCGGCAAAGCGGAAAGCGAATCCGATGAATGAAACTCCGGTAAATGGAGCGGAAAGCGTCTGATAAGCTGGAAACACGAAAGAACGAAGCCCGGAGGGTCCGCTGGAAGGCGGTCCGAAGGAAGCGTCCGTTCCTTGAGAACTCAACAGCGTGCCAAAAGTCAACGCCAGATATGTTGACATCCCCGGCCTCAG